>NZ_VXCS01000012.1:0-178801 GCF_052850545.1 Pseudoalteromonas sp. 1181_04 | reverse complement strand
GAGCCAGTATCTTGGCGCGACCGAGTTGACCAAAAGTGCAAAATATCAAACGCATGCAGTGCTGGTTGGTAAGGGGCATAAGTTATTAAAAAGAGATAAAAAACGTGGTTATAAGGAGCCTTGGCTACTCGTTTCTTCACTTCCAAAAAGGCACCACTTTCTCGAAAAAGTGCTCAAATTATATGGCATGAGAATGCAGATAGAAGCCGGATTTCGAGATCAAAAAAGTGTTAGGTTCGGCTTAGGCTCAGATCTGCACAGAACGAACAAACTCTACCGATTAGACATACTTTTACTGCTCGCCACACTGGTGCATTGGTTCTCAATGATGCTGGGTGCAGTGATAGACAAAGCAGGAAAGACAGGATCTTTTCAAGCTAACTCAAGCAAAAGCAGGCGAGTAGTGTCATGGGCATTTGTTGGGCTGCGATACTTCAAAAAACAGTCCATTAAACTGCACCGGCGAGATTATTTGGAAGGGCTAGCCTATTTCGTGCAAGTTGTAGTGAAACTCGATTGGAAAAATATGGATGTGAGTGATGCGATTGAAAATTAAAGATTATTTTTGGGGATCTCTTAGGAGTTTAATGGTGCTAGTGGGGGTTTGGTTAATACTAGGGTAATTTATTGTAGTTATTTAATTAATATAACAACCCTAACTTATATTAGGGCTGTTATGAAACGCTTATTTATCTAGCGCTTTAAGCTCATCAGTTGTTGTTTTTAATTTGAATTCACGGTAAAGCATATCTTCATCATTAGGGCTTAAATTCTTTCCTGACGTTTCGATTAATTTATCAAATAAAGGCTTAGTATTTTCCATAGTTACAAGCGCACATAACTGTTTCTTTCCATCTAAGCGAGCAAAACCAATTTCTTTAGCAATAGCCCCTACTAAGCTTTGCTCAGCTACCTGTTTACTTATTTGCGTAAATGATGAATTAGTCGTCGTTGAGTCTTGCTGTTGGGTTTGTTTGTTTATTAGTGTATCCATTACTTGCGCTTTAGCACTAATTTGAGTTACTAGATCGGCACGTGCATTGGCAATAGCTTGTGCTCTACTTGCAGCCATATTGCCCGTCCATACTACACAGCTAGATGAAGCCAAACCGCCCTCGGGTGCTGTAGGTTGTAAAACCCAGCTTGGAACAGAATCGTTTTCAGCAAGAGGTTGAGACTTTTGTGGTGTTGTACCACATGCTGTAATAACTCCAGCAACTGCCAATATTAAAAGTTTATTTCGCATGATTTACTTCCTTATTGTTAAGGTTCCATTGTTCTAAGTTTTTTTGATATTGAATATCTAATTTACTTACCTTTTGTAAGTACTTTTTTGTTTCGTCGTACGGTAAATTATTTATAAGTTGTGCGTATACACCTTCGCTATCTAATTGGTTTATTAAAGCTACCGCTTTATTTATATTCGTACTTCTATTTAAGTTAAATGCTTTAGCTACGTTACCAGCGCCAGTATTATAAGCTGCAATGGCACAATATCTTCGGCTTATGGGATTATTAATTTTGCGCAAATATCGAGTCGTTAAAATGTCTAAGTACCCAGCACCGTAAGTTATATTAGTTTTTGGGTCGAATAATTCTTTAGCTGTAGGAGCTATATCCTTTTTAAATTGTCTGCGAGCAACATCTAAGCCTGCTGAGTTTGGCACTATTTGCATTAATCCAAATGCTGGAATATGCGATTTTGCATTAGGATCAAATGACGACTCAGCATGTGAAATAGCTAATAGTAAAGATAATTGATCTTTAGAAAACTGGCTATAATAAGTAACAAAAGGCGCTACTTTTTTTTGTAAATAAGTATCGGGTAGAGCGAAAGTATGCGACTTAATGCGTTTGTAGGTAAGGTTTTGCTCTTTTGTTTTTTTTAGCGCATTATTTAAATTACTAATACGTTGTTCTTTTTCTTTGGTAAGCTGCTCTTTTTGGATATCAATTTGTGCTTTAGGTAATTGCTCGTTTTTATCTAAACTACTCAATGATTGCTCGTGTTGAGAAGTAATTTCATTAATTAATGCGACTTCGCTTTCATGTTTGTCTGGCTGTGCTTTTATATCAACTTTTGCTGTTTTTACTGCTTTATCGAGTAAGCTAGGGTCTTTAAAAATATCAGTTAAAACCGGCGATAATTTAACATTATTTAACAATTGATTTGTTGTTAATGCTTCTTCTTGAGAAGTCGCTTTTAGTCCTGTTTCATTTGAGCCTTCAAGTGTTTGTACAGTCACGGTCGAATTTTGTTCATCAATAATAATACGTGTTTTTTTATCCGCACTATATTCAACACGTTCTAATAATGAGCTTTGTACAGGTCTTGACCAGTTTTGCAATAATCTATCTCTAAATTTATCGTATTCCTCGAGATATGCTTGTCTGAATGCTTGATATTCCAACTGATGATCGTTTTTAAAAGTGGTTTGTTTTGCAAGTTGCTGTTTTTTAAATTCTTCGAACGTCGGCGTGGTAGCCCCGCTGTAAGCACTAAATAAAGCAAAAAATAATAAAGTGTGACGCATTTTTTATCCTTAAAAATAAGCGTTAAATTCATACGTTGTCAGTAATGAATCAGAGATGTATTCACTAGATAGCTCAGATACTGCATAAAATGTAGCCGCAGTGTTAGCAAGTATCTCGGTTGTTTTAGCTAAGGCTTTTTCGTCATCTTGAGTAAGCATTAACTCATCAAGTTTAAATAAAGCTTTTTGCGTTTCATCAAGTAATGGTGTGTAGTTACTAAAGCCAACGCTAAGGTTCAAAAACATACCTTGAGCATTTAACTGTTTTGACTGCATATAATATTTAATATTATGAGAATCAAAATAAAATTCGTTACTTGATTTTATAACATCGCTTAGACTATTAACTCTGAGCATTTTTTTATTAAAAGGTATTAAGGGTGTAAATTCCGGTACCATAGCTTTATCGTATTTTAAACTATGTACGGCGATGCCGACTATACGAGTATTTTTATTAATAAGTGTGAGTAAATATTTCGTATTTTTGTAATACCTATATTCGTAATCAGTATTCAAAGATGATGTTTTAATTACTTGCGGAATACCAATTTTTTTTTCAGCGTAAGGTAAGTAGTTGCCAATATCTAGCGCAGTAATCTTTTTTTCTTCGATTTGGTTCGTAAAGTGAGTAATGAATCCGTTGTACCCTTCAATTATGAGTGCTTTACTATCGGCCCAATTTCCAAGACCCATTAAAGTAACCATAAGTAAAATAAAGTAACCTTTCAATTTAGCTAACAAAGATTTATTTTCTTCAGTGTTAGCCTCAGGCTCTAAGTTATTTCCTACAGACATTTTCATCCTTAAAATATAGTTTATCAGTGTTAAAGATAACTGTTTAAAATATGGCTTAATATAATCGCTAATAAGAATTGATAGCAGTATTTTTTAACTTTACAATGCTATTTATTAAATTAGTTGTGCTGTCTTGATTGGCTAAATGAATTAACTCGGTTTTTGAGCGTTTAGAGTAGCTCAAACCTTTTCCTTCAAAACGTTGTTGCCAAATAGACTTTTTGCTTTGTGTATCTATTTGAAGTTTTAACTGTGTAATTACAAGTTTACTTTGTGCTTTTATTATCGAGTTTTTAACTAAATAGGTCACTTCGCAAGCCGAGTTTGTTAATTTATATCCATGCTGTAAAAGTTGCTCAGTGAGTAACTCTGTAAGTTGAGAGCTATTTTCGCCCGTTACTTTTAAGCAACTATTTTTTGCGCCTAGCATTGCTTGTTGTTGTTTTATTTTTTCTTGTTGGCCTTCTTCAAGATCGGCTTTACTAATTGAAATAGCTGCATATACAGTACAGTTAATAGGGTCTACATAACGATCATATACTTTTGCGCTTTTTAATAGCTGATTGGTTTGAGACTCAATCACCGATTTGTAATCAGAATGGCTTACTGTGCTTGACGAGGTGTTTTTAATTATTTCTTTCACTGAAATATCAGTATTTAGTAATTTTGCGAGCTCTTCACGCGCATTTTTAGCTGACCGACGTTCATCAATTGTTTTTAAACCAGAGCATTGTGAAGAGCCTGAACTAGCTAATTTTTCATCATCAACAATATCTATTCCTACCCACTTAGGCTGGGCATTCTTTGCATAGTATGAGCTGCAACTACAATGTGATGCTGCATTAGTAAGGAAAGGACTTAGCGCTATTGCCGCTAATAGTAGTGAGGATGTTCTAGTAGTCATAGTTTTACCAACAGCAATAAGGCCTAACACAAAAGTGGTAGGCCTTAACTTAAATTACAAACGGTTTGAAGTTGTTGCTAGAGTTAGCTTTGCGTTATCCGATTCACGCTCGACAAGCCGTGTTTGGCCTTCAATAACAAACTTAAGTTCGTCAACGTCTAATGTTAAGTTGCTCGCTTTTTCATAATATGCTTTTGCTAATTCTAAATCATTCGCTCTTTCTGCACACACACCATTGTTGTAGTTTATAGCCAGTGACTCTGAATACTGACTTTGAGCTTTTGCAAAGGTTTTGCAGGCGTGGTCAGGCATGTCTTTTTCTGCAAATTCAACAGCGAGGTCTAATAACTCTTCTGCTTTATCAGTTAAATCTGAATCATCAGATTCCATCAACTTTACATTTTTAGTCACTTGGTGTGGTGCAACATCTTGTTTTAATTCTTCTATTACAGCGGCAAGTGCTCTGCCTCGTAATACAGAGTCAGATGGATGAGGGTCGTCACCTTTACATACTTTACTACTTGATAGGCGTGAATATTGTTTAGTAAAAACAATTTGCCCTGTTTCTACAGATACAGCCTTAGGTTTAAAATTTACTTTCGCAATTTTTTCTGAGCACTTAATGGTTATTTCTCTAGACTTCTCACACTTGTACCATTTATCACCTTTTTGTATACATTCACTGTCTTTTTCGTAGTAAGTAGAGGTATCTACATCAGCAGTGTAGTCAGCAGTGATAAGTGTATCTGCGCCTGTAAGTTTACCTAGGCGGGTTCTGTTTTTTGAGTTACTGATATCACTTTCATTAAACCGTTGTTGTTCTATAATTTTACTAAGAGAAGCTTTATCAACAAAGGTAAAGTAAGGTTGGCCATTCACACGAATATTTGAAAGGTTTGTTTCAATTATACCTGTAGATGCGTTTCTGTTATTTGAAATAACTGCAAGACGCTTCATTTTCTCAGTGCCACTTTCTTTAGCCGCTTTTGTGTATGTAATAGGTAATTCAGCAGTTGTGAAAGAGTTATTTAAACTAGCAATACCTCCATTAATAGTTTCAGTAACTACACAGCCAGAGAGCATTACACTTGATACTAAAGCGATTTTTATTCCCTTTATCATACAATTATTCCTTTATTAAGTTAGTGTTCATTTTCACTTTTTAACACTTGTAACTAGATGGGTCAACCTTATAGCTAAAACTCTCATTAAAACGGTTCTTTTTTCTTATTTTAAAAAAGGTACAAGGGGGGAATACCTTTACAATTTAAAAAGATGCATGAATTTTATAACTATAATCGAATCCATCTTTACCTAATTTCATGTAAGAAAAACGACTAAAGTGGCTGTTATCATTCTTTAACTTATTGGATAAGTTTTTAAGTGGGGTGTACTTTATTTAATTGCATTTTCTACTGGGCAACCACGCTTTCTACATACACCTTCGTTACATAGTTTGCATATTTTACGGGCTTTTATCTGCTCGCTTGTTATGCTGCTAAGCGCTAGTTCTATCAAGCTTAAAAAGCTTTGTTTTTGTTCATCATTAAAGCTATTTAGTATTTTAGAGGTGGCTGTTTCTCGGCTGTTTAGTACTCGTTTAACCCTTTGACTTCCTTTATCAGTTACGTATAAAACAACAGAGCGAGCATCCTTTACCGATTTACGCCTCTTTACAAGCTCTTCTTTTTCAAGCGTATTTATTAATCTAACCGCACCAGAGTGCGTTAAGCCTAAAACCTTGCTCATTTAGGTAAAGAAGCGCGTTTAGTAATGTTATCTTACGAAGCTCACGGCTTCCGTGCTCGCAAGAGTTTACTGCATGTGCTTTGGGAGCAAGAGCAATGGCTCGAAAAGTACTTGTTAAGTGACGAAGCTCCTGTAAGCGAAGCTCAAGCAAATACTGAACCTTCTGTATCAGAGTAAATTGAAAGCGCGGATTATGCTGCGCTTTTTATGCCAAAAAGTGCCCCTCACAATTTTAAGCATTTTATAAATTTTTTCTATTGCGCAGAGTTACAACCTGATATTCAGTACATCACTACAGCTATTAGTTAGAGAGCAACGGCAAGTAAATTCAACGTAGTTAGAGTTGGAAATTACTACCTGTACGTCTGAATTTTGGTTATTTAGAATGAGGTGAATTATAAATTAAATCATGATCTTATAGTTTATTCTCGTTCGCAATGTCATCCCATTGACATGATAATTACATTTAGCTGTCAATATTACGCTTTAGGGTATCGTGATTAATTAAAACTAAAACGATACCAAGGAAATGTGATGAAATTGAAACCGATAGTAGGCAGCTTATTAATGCTAGGTCTATTAAGTGGCTGTGATCTAGCAGATGATGATAATGATTTAGAGCCTTTGCGTTACCAACTGATATTAAATATCACAGAGCAAAGTGCTGGAAACGTAGTAATAAGTCCAGAGCGTGCTGATTATGAGCAAGGTGCTATTGTTATGCTAAACGCTCAGGCTGCACAAGGATATAAATTTGTTTCATGGTCTGGCGATATTGGTAATGCAGACTATAGCGCGACTTCTTTAACTCTTACAATGAATAACCATAAAGAGGTTACTGCAACATTTAGCCAAATTACTGAGACACCATCAGCAGGGCAAGTGGTGATCAACGAGGTGCGTTCAAATGAAGGCGGTTATGATTTTATTGAGTTGTTTAATAACTCTGAACAAGCATTTACCTTTAGTGACGCTAATTGGGCAGTAAATGATTTAAAAGGCTTTGAGATTGATAAAGAGCCGGGCATTAAAATTCCACAAGGTACAACCATCGCTGCAGGTGGGTTTTTAGTGATTGCCACAGATCAAACTAGCATTCCATTTGATGCACCAACAGATACTTTAGTTGCCACTGCTGGCGATACTGATTTTGGTTTAGGTAAAGGCGACACCGCATTACTGGTGCACAACAATCAAATTGTAGATAGCGCACATTGGAGTGATGGTAGCCATGTGTCTACATGGGGGCGTTTACCAGATGGTGGTAATTGGCACACTCAAGATGAAGCGCTCGCGCCAACGCCTGGTGCTGCCAATAAATTACCAGCGCCGGTTGATGGTGCAACTGCCGCTAATATTGTGATCAATGAAGTGGTTTCAAAAGGCCGTGATGACGCCGATTTTGATTTTGTTGAGCTGTACAACACATCTTCTGAACCATTTGTTTTTGCAGCTAATGAGTGGGAGTTAGTTGATTTAGACCGTGAAGCGAATAACCAAGCGGGTTTAACTATCCCTGCAGGTACAGAAATTCCTGGCCACGGCTTTATTGTATTATTGCCGAATTTAGTTACGGGTGCTCAGTTACCTAACGGTGCACCCGCAACGGCTATTTTAAATAATAATGAAGACTTTGGCTTAGGCAAAGGCGAAACCATTAAACTAAAATACCAAGGCCAAGTGCATCAACAAGTCAGTTATGGCGATTTCCATGTTAATAGTTATGGCCGTTTTCCTGATGGTATGGAATTTATAGAGCTTGTTGATGAGAATGCGCCACAACTTTATGCCAGCCCTGGACGTAAAAACTTCAAAACTCCTATGCATGTGGGTGCTGCAACTACATTAAATTTCACATCATTTAATGATCAAGAAGCGGCTCTTGAAAGCAAAGGCTTCCGAGTATTTGGTAAAGGTGCAGATTTAGCTGCAGACGTTGAGCCTGAGTATGTCGCCGTATCAGCTGATTCAAGCACTGCATGGGTGTCATTGCAAGAGAATAACGGCCTTGCAAAAATAGACTTAACCACGAAAACTATCACTGATATTTTTCCGCTGGGCTTTAAAGATTATGGTATGGCTGGCAATGAAATCGATGCCAGTGATAAAGATAATATGATCAAACTACAAACCCGCGCAAACGTAGTGGGTATGTATCAACCTGATGGCATCGCAACATTTACACAAGATGGCATAGATTACGTTTTAACTGCCAACGAGGGGGATATACGTGACTGGTTTAGCAACTTCGCTGAAGGTGAGAAAGTTGCAGATATCGTGCTTGATGAGTCGGTATTTACAGACGTAAGTATATTACAAAACAACGTCGAATTAGGGCGTTTATTAGTATCGCAATATGTTGATTCTGATACTGCAGCATCAAGTCATAATAAACTCTATAGTTTTGGTGCACGTTCATTCTCAATCTTCAATGGTGATACCGGTGAGCAGGTGTTTGATAGTGGTTCATCACTTGCCTTTGAAGCTAATAAAGCCGGCGTTTACCCAGATGGTCGCAGTGATGCGAAAGGCACTGAGCCTGAGAGTGTAACAACAGGTATGGTTGCCAATAAGCGCTATGCATTTATTGCTTTAGAGCGTGCTGATGCGGTTGCAGTATATGATATTAGTGATGTTAATGCCGTAAGTTTTGTGCAAATGCTCGTTACCCAAGGTGATGATGCGCCAGAAGGGGTGTTATTTATAACCGCTGATCAAAGCCCAACGTCAAAAGCGCAGCTGGTAGTTGCAAACGAAGACAGTGGTAATATCACCGTCTATAGTGAAAACAACGAAGGCAAGTTTGATTTTGCATCACGCTTGTTAATTGAAGGTGGTGAAGGCGCCGCAGAGATCACGGCTTATGATGCACAAACAAAACGTTTATTCGTAGTAAATAACGGCAGCTTGCTTAACGCTCCTCGTATTGAAGTGATTGATTTTGCTAACCCAAATAACATTGCAACACTTGGTGCAATTGATATTAGCTATTACGGTGCAGGTGTTAATTCTGTCGCAGTATCAAACGGAAAACTTGCCGCTGCGATCGAGTCAGGCGTGAAAACTGATACTGGCGTTGTTGCTATGTTTAACACGAGTAGTTATGAGCTTGAAATGATATCTGCGGTCGGAGCACTGCCAGATATGGTAACTTTCAGTCCCGATGGTAAATTAATCATCACCGCTGACGAAGGCGAACCGAGTGAAGACTATAACGTAGATCCGCTAGGCTCTGTATCAATTATTACCGTGCCAACAATACAGTAGCTAATTCAGTTTTATTTAAACTTCATCTATAACAAAGGTCTCTATTGAGGCCTTTGTTATTAATATATTTAAACGATAAAAGCCCGACATTATTATAATGCCGAGCTTTGGACTTTATTAAGGTTTCCATGAAACGTTATATGTAAAGTGACAACTCTTTACTTTTCGGTTGTCTTTGTTTTCTCCTTACGTATTTTTCGCTTTTCTTTTAACGTCATTTTTGCTGGTTTTTTAGCTTTTTCTTTACTCATTATAAATAACTCCAATTAAATATATAAAAATTAATAAATAAAAATTGAAATGATTTACTCTATATAATTCTCCTTACTATTAATTGCTAATATTTGCCAAGAGTGAAAACATCCATATTCTTTACACTCAAAAATGTGACCTATTTTATGTCCTAAAAGATCAGTACCTATAGGAGAGTGTAATGACACAACATTATTACATAGCCCCTTTTCTGCAGCCGGAACTAAGCTTATACGGCGTTTATAACCCGTATCAGTATGCTGGATGACTACGGTACAGCCAATTTGTACATGTGGGCTAAACTTTGACCAAGGTCGTTTTGAATACTCTATTTTTTGCAACACATGCGCGAGTTTCAGCGGATGTAAAAATGCTGAACTTTGGCTTAAATAGTTTTTATACTTATAAAAAGCAGGGGTTTTGTACCCGAACAGAAAAGCAAACACGGACTATACCTCCACGAAAACTGAACCGAACTTAAATTTAAAATAATACAGTGAGACTGCCGAGTGTAAGAGTTACACTCGGCTTAAATGTCGAAGGTGAGATTTGTTTTTTGTGGATGAGATATTAATATAAACATGATGTTCCTCTTATTTAAAGTAATCATACCTCATAAAAATATTATATCAATGGTGTTTTATAATTTAAAAATAAAGATATTAATTTAAATTTACTAGTGTGCGTTAATTCCATGTTTTTTTGTGCGTAGCGTGCGTTTTGATACTAAATAATATGCCACAGGAACAAAGTAAAATGACAACACAGTGGTTAATACAGTACCACCTGCGATAGCGACGGCAAACGGAGGCCAAAAACCTCCGCCGGCGAGTATGAGTGGTAAAAAGCCACCAACGGTGGTGATAGTCGTGGAGCTGATATGGCGTGAGCAAGTCATCACAGCGGCAACGATTTTGTTTTTATCAGTGAGGGCTTGCAGTGAATTTAACTCTGATAAAATGACAATGGCGGCATTTATGGCCAGTCCCATTAAGCCCAATAAACCAATGATCACAGTAAAACCAAACGGGTAGCCAGCAATAAATACACTGAGCAAGCCCAGCATTGCAGCTTGCAGGGCGTTTATTAAGATTAGCCCTGTGGTGGTAAATGAATTAAATGACATCACCAGTACGGTGATCAATAACACGACAATAATCCCCACTTGGCCAAGCAATTTACCAACCGCTTCGTTGCGTTTTTGCGACTCACCACCGAGCTCTAATCTGTAGCCATGGGGTAATACAAAGCCTGATTGTGCAATGGTGGCGGTCATTTCATTCAGTACGGTTTGCGGTAATACGCCAGTTGCTAAATAAGCTTCGATAATATTAACACGTTCACCGTCACGGCGAGCGATAGAGCCACGAGAAGGGCTCAGTGTTGCACTGGCAAATGATTCAACCACTAGCGGTTGTGCAGTATCTATTTGGTTTGAACTAGCTGGCGTATTTAACTGCGTACTAAATAGCGAGCTAATATCATCTCGGCGCTTATCTGCAACTCTAACACGTACGGGAACGGTTTCGGTATTATCAATAATACTGCCGACCACGACACCATTGAACTGGTTTTGTAGTTGTGTTGCCATATTACTTAGGCTTAATCCTGCATGAGTCAGCGCTGCTTCATCGGTGTTTAACCATAGTTTAGGCGAGCCCGACAATAAGGTTGGACGGGTGTGGGTTATATCGTTATGAGCAATGAGCTGCGTGCGTAATTGTTGGCCCAGTTCAGAGAGAGTATCTAGGCTTGGGCCATAAATACGCATTTCAATTGGTGCATTGAATGGTGGACCTTGCTCAAGCTTTCTGACTAAAGTTTGTGCGTTTGGAAATGCTTTATCAAGTTGTATTTGCAAGCTTTTTATTAACTCGTTGGCACGTTTAAAGTCGGTTACTTTTACCATCGCTTGCGCATAGTTATTGGCGCCGCGATTACGCTGGAGCATATTATAGTAAAAGCTTGGGAAATTAGTTCCGATCATCCAATCGAGCTTTTCAATGCCTTCAGATTGCCGAATTAGTTGATCCATTTTCTCTATGGCTTGTCGAGTTGATGTAATACTCACATGAGGGGCAAAATGCACTTCAATTTGAAACATATCGCGATCTGAGGGCGGGAAAAACTGCTCGGTGAGTTGTCCTGCCCCAAAAAAACCGGCAACAGGGAGTATAAAGACCAGTAGTAAAGTGAGTATTGGTTTTTCTAGGCTACGTTTTAACGTTGCTTCAAAGCGTTTACTGAGTTTAGGTGTGCGTATACCTTGATAAAAGATACCAGTACGCTGTTCGTTATTGATAAATTGCCCTGCAAATACCACCACTAAAGAGTGTGAAATCAGGTATGAACCAATTAAGGCAAAAATAACACTTAAGGCAATACCGCCAATAAACTCTCCTGCAGCACCTGGCATCAACACAATCGGTGCAAACGCTAAAATAGTTGTTAGAGTTGAGCCAAGCAGT
Source organism: Pseudoalteromonas sp. 1181_04 (assembly GCF_052850545.1). Lineage (NCBI taxonomy): Bacteria > Pseudomonadati > Pseudomonadota > Gammaproteobacteria > Alteromonadales > Pseudoalteromonadaceae > Pseudoalteromonas > Pseudoalteromonas sp. 1181_04. Next base: position 166,832 of record NZ_VXCS01000012.1, on the reverse strand, counting down.
GGAAGCCAAAAATGTGCCACGGCTTTTTCTACTGCGGCTAAAGCTGTTAGGCCTTGTTGGCGAAAGCGCTGAACAGCATCGGTGATGACAATGGCGTTATCAACCATAATGCCCAGGGCCACGACTAAACCGGTAACCGACATTTGATGAATAGGTAAGCCATAGAGCTGCATACTTACTAACGTAAACAATACGGTTAAAGGTAACGCGGTGCCGACAACTAGAGCAGCTTTAAAACCTAAAGTGATAAATAGTACCACTAGAATAAGCACAAACCCCACGGTAATATTGCTGAGTAAATCGGCTAAACGAGTTTGGGTATAACCGCGTTGATCAAAAATATCTTGGAGTAAAATTTGGCTTGGTAAGTCTTGGCTAAAGTTATCGATGGCGACATCAACACGCTTAGAAAAAGTATCGATACGCAAGTTTGGTAACATGCGGATCGCAATATAAATACCGGGTTTTCCATCAATTAATGCAATTTCGTTCACGGGGGTTTTTACTGAGCGAGTAATTTGGGCTACATCAGAGAGTTGATATTGCCCTGCATTTTGATTACTACTTAGTGGAATTGCGCCAATGCGAGCAATCGAGTCAAACGCACCGGTCACTTCAATTTGCATTTGCGATTTGTCATTTGTAAGGGTACCAGCGGCTACTTTTGCATCTGCACCTTGAATAGCTGCATGAATATGCGCTAAAGGAATACCAGCTAAACTGGCTTTTTGTTGATCAACCGCAACTAAAATTTCCTCATCAACTTGGCCAAAAAAATGCACCAACTCCACACCTGAAACATTACGTAATTGATTTTGCAGTTCTTTTGCATAGCGATTAACCGTTGCTAATGTGGTTATATCGTCATTGGCGTTAAGCGATAAGATACGAGTATAAGCATAGCCACGCTCGTCATCCAGTAGCGGTGATGAAGCATTTACTGGCAACTGGTTGTTGACATCACCTAATAAATCACGCATTCGCGACCAAATGGGTTTAACGTTCGTGACTTCGTCTTTTAGCTCAATGGTGATCACTGAGAGCCCAGGACGAGAAATCGACGATAAATGCTTTACTTCAGCTTGGGATTTTAGTTTTTGTTCGATTTTCTCACTTATTTGCACCTCAACTCGTTCAGCACTGGCGCCAGGTAAAGCAGTGGTTACGATAGCGATACGATTAGTTATTCGAGGATCTTCACTGCGCGCTAAGCCACTGATCGCAGCTAAACCACTAACGATAAGTAACGCCACTAAAAGCGCTTGGACACGCCCGTGATTAAATAAATAGCGGATCATCACAGCACCTTGGTTGGTTGATTTGCAACAACATTAACCGAAATGTTGGCCGACAGCTTATGCATGCCATTGGCAACAATTTGCGCACCATTGTGTAATGGGGCGCCAATAAACGCATAGCCATCATGGGCATAATAAAGCTGCACAATGATAGGTTTTAGTACCTTGTTTTTTATTTGATAAACCTGCCAAGTACCGCGCACACCATCGGCAAGGGCATCAAGAGGCACCCAAAAACCGCTTTGTTGCTGATATTGTTGCACTGTTAATTTTGCTAATTGGCCAGCATAAACAACTGCGCTAGTTGGCAAAGAAAAGCGCATTGTTAAGGTTTGTGTATGTGGGTCGATACTCGCTCCTTTACTGATAGATTGTGCAGTAAAGTTTTGTCCGGCAATCTCAATGTCCATGCTATTTTGGATGGTGCTTTGCAGTGTCAGTGGGATCCCCATGCTAACTTGCGCATGTTGGTTTTCGATTAAACGCACAATCGGTGTACTGGCTGCAACAATTTCACCTTGTGAGGCAAAGCGCTGGCCTAAAATACCGTTGAATGGCGCGGTTAAATGTGCCTTTTCAGTGCGGATACTGACTTCATTCAAGCTTGCTGCTATTGCGGCTAGTTCTGCGTTAAGTACAGCGATATTGGTTTTAACTTGGTCAAGTGCCGAGGTGGCAGAGTAGTTCTTTTTATCAAGTTCTGCTAAACGCTTTTTTTCAAGTTCAGCGAAGGTAAGTTGTGCTTGAATTCGTTGTTTTTGCGCCTGGAGTTTTTGTTCTTCGATAACTAAAAGCTGCGTATTTTGGCGTGCAATAATATCGCCTTGTTTTACTTGCTCGCCTTGATCAAAATAAATTTGTGCAATTTTTCCTGGAAATTCAAAACTCAACTTTGCATCGTTTTGTATGATCACTTTGCCACTAAGCGTACGTGTTTGATAATAGCCCGCCTCTTGTTGTACTGTGTAGGCAGCTACATGAACCAGACTTTCGCCGTAACATATAAATGGTGTGAATAAAATGAATGCACTAAGCAGATATTTTTTCATTATAATATCCTTATTTATCGCCATGTTAAATCAGCGTGGTTAGTCAGGTGCATTAAACACAGTTATGCTTTGTGCTAGACGCAGAATGATTTAGAATTGGACTCAAGAGTCTAATTTTGTATAAATATAAATCAATCAAACTAGACTGTCTAGTTTGATTTGAGGTGAAAATGGAAATAACTACCCTAAGTCGGTCAGAACAAAAACGACAACAAATTATTACAGCTGCAACGACCTTGTTCATGGATAAAGGCTTTCCTAATACCAGCATGGATCAAATTGCTAAATTAGCCCAAGTATCTAAACAAACGGTTTATAGTCATTTCAAAGACAAAAATAATCTATTTGTTGAAACTGTAACAGCGCATTGTTCCTCCTCAAACTTACGTAAAGAGCGTTTTGAGCCATCGCAAAGCCTTGAGGAAAACTTACTACGTGTTGTGACTAATTTTATTACACTGGTATTTTCACCCGAGGCATTGAAAGTATACGACACGTGCGTAGCGCACAAGGATGAATACCCTGAGTTGGCCTTATTGTTTTATGACGCTGCCCCTAAAGTAGTGATGCAGCAGGTAGAGGTCTGCTTATGTAGTATTGCACAGGCGGGCTTGCTTGATATCGACAACCCTAAGTTTGCCACGTTACAGTTACTGGGCATGGCCACAGGTGATTGGAAATTACGCCATGCACTTGGGCACGCAAAAATTAATGATGTACCGCCAGCAGCATATATTGAAGATTGCGTAAGGCGGTTTATTAAAATGTATCGCTAAGGCTTTTGAGTAACCACTTACTGCAATATAAATTCATCGATAGGTTGTTTAGTTAATTTACCTATTTGCTTAAAAATGAAAATAATTGCTCCGCCTAATAGCACCATAGTCGGCGCCACAATGACTGGGTAGCTTAACCAAGTCATACGTCCTAACTCTTCGGCATAAGCTGTGGTGCCTGGCATACTAACAACAATACTTTTTGCTAAAAAGTAGTTGAGTGTTGCAGATAAAAAGAACGCACTGGCAACAATAAAACCGGCAAGACGCATTTTTGCATCAAATACCGCGGTGTTGTTTTGTTGCTCTAACGAATGCATAAGTTTATCAATATCAAGCAATTCAGGATTAATTAGTAATTTACGGATCAGCGGATAAGGGGTGTACTGGCTGATCAATACAATCACACCAATAATTGCTGGTACCATCGCTTCTTTAATCGCGATATAAGCTGGGTCAAGTTCAAATAAACTGATACCGCCAGTAAGTAGTACGCTGATAATGCCAAGTACTGAGAAAAAGTTTACTTTGCCTGATTGTTTAAGTTCCCACAAACCAAATAACAGCGGAAAAGCAAGTGCTACCACTACTGCCCATACCGGGCCTAACGTATCAGGTGTACTAAAGCGGCTTAAAATCACCGCAGGTAAAATAATATTAAAAATTATATTACTGAAAAAATTACTCTTCTTTTTTGCCGCTGTCATTATGCATCAATCATTGGTATTCAATACATAAAGTATATACACAAGTTACTTTAAGATATAGACCCGCTGTGTTGCAGTAGTTACAAGTAAGTTTAGGATAATTTGCTTTATGCAGACTGCTTTAATGAATCTGAGATTTCATCACAGTGCTGTTTTAAAATTTCGATAGCCACTTTGGTTTTACCTGCCAAAATATCTCTTGCTGGGGTAATTGCATACACACTGTAGGTTGGCAGTTGCCAGTCAGTGCATAACTCAACGAGTTCTCCTTCTAGCAATAATGATTGTACTTCTGGCTTTGGTAAAATTGCATAACCAACGCCATCACACACTAATTGAATAATACTGTGCATGTTATTAACCACGATACGTGGTTTTGGGAGCGCTTTTTTTTGGCTGTTTAAACTATGCGTTAATGGGTGATCTGCAGTGCAATGCGAGATACGAGTATAATGGTTTAACTGCCAAGGCGACAGTGTGCAATGCTCAGCCAATGGGTGACTTTTATGTACACATAATACGAGTGGCCACTTCGCCAAAGGCCGAGCAACTAAACTTGAATCATCCAGCGGGCCAATCGCTATAGCCAAATCAGCGCCCGACTTTATTATATCAAGGGGTTCGTCAGATAAAGTCAGTTGCACATCAAAATAAGGGTACTGGTTGGTTAATTTTTTAAGCGGTTCACTTAATATTCCGCCACCAAATCCAACCGGTGCTACTAACTTTAATTGACCACTAGGGCTGTTTTGTAAAAATTGCAGCTTTTCACCAGCTTGTTTTGCAGCGGTGAGGATGGTTACACAGCTTTGATAATAAATCTCGCCAGCCTCGGTGAGTGTCAGTTCTCGTGGACTGCGATTAAATAAGCTCAACTTAATATCAAGCTCTATTTGTTTGATTTGTTGGCTAATTGCTGATGTGGTCATGGCAAGATCAACTGCGGCTTTACTCATACTACCCGTTTCAACAATGCGCACAAATACAGTTAATGCGCGAAGTAATTTTGTATTCATTTGGTTAAGTCTTACTTAATACTGTTTTAAGAAAATACACATTGTAGAAAAAGGAACATCTCACTACCATGCAAACGCTAATTATTATCATTTAAACTGCATTTGTCACGGAGAAAAATCATGAACACGGTAAGTTGTAAGTTAATACCGTTAACTAGCGCCATTTTAACCGCGCTTAGTTTATCCAGCTCAATAGTGTTAGCTGATGAAACGAAACAAGATATGGAAGTTATCGTGGTATCAGCGTCAGGTTATGAGCAAATGTTAAAGGACGCGCCAGCAAGCATCAGTGTGATTGATCGCGCAGATCTGGAAAAACGCTTTTATCGTGACTTAACCGATGCAATGACCGATGTTCCTGGAGTTGTGGTTACCGGCGGTGGCGATCGCAAAGATATAAGCTTGCGAGGCATGGCTAGCCAATACACATTAATTTTAGTTGATGGCCAGCGACAATCATCACGTGAAACAAGGCCAAACAGTGATGGACCAGGTGTTGAAGGTGCATGGACACCGCCAATCTCTGCAATTGAACGCATTGAAGTGATACGTGGGCCTATGTCGTCCTTGTATGGCTCAGACGCTATCGGTGGGGTGATAAACATTATTACTCGAAAAACACCCCTGCAGTGGTATGGTGAGCTGCGTTTAGACAGTACAGTTCAACAAAGTAGCGACTCAGGTAATACTAATCAAGGTAGTTTTTTCGCAGCTGGTGGACTTGTCCCAGAATTATTAGGTGTGCAATTATATGGGCAGTTTTCAAAACGTGACGAAGATAACTTTACTTCAGGCTTTAGGGGCAAAGAGCAAAGTAACCTTAAAGCAAAGTTTATTTTAACGCCAAACGATAATCACGAAATAATGCTAGAGGTTGGCAGCGCGCAGCAAAAATTTGAAAACACACTGGGTAAAACAGTTGAACCATTGGCGCCGGGTGAAAGCTGTGGCCGAAGAGGTTGCCCAGAATCATCGACAACAGAGTATGAGCAACAAACTTACTCGTTAACCCATAACGGTTATTATGACTTTGGTAACTCGCGCAGCTATTTAAAATACGATAAGTACGATAATACTTCTCGTGAAATGTTTGTTGAAAACACGGATGCGCAAACCAGTTGGACTTTACCGATTTTTGCCGGTCATAACGCGACGCTTGGTGCAGCCTACTTAAAAGAAGTGCTTGATGATTACACGAGTAATAGGATCAGCGAGTTAACCCATGTAGAAAATAAACAGTGGTCGGTATTTGCTGAGGATGAGTGGAGCACCAGCGACAAATTTAAGCTCACCACAGGTTTGCGTTACGACCACGACGATAATTTTTCAGGCCATTGGAGTCCACGTTTATATGGTGTTTATACCGCCTCTAAGGCTATCACTATCAAAGGTGGTATTTCGACAGGTTTTAGAGCGCCTAATATTCGTCAATCAAATGCAGACTGGGGACAAGTAAGTCGAGGCGGCAATATCTATGGCAACCCAGATCTTAGTCCTGAAAAGTCATTGAATTATGAAATGGGTATTTATTACGATCCACGTGGTGATTACACAATCTCAAGTACGGTGTTTTACAATGAGTTTGATGACAAAATTACGCGAATTGCATGCCCACTTACGCAATGCACGGATGGCCAAAATCAGTTTGGTTCAGATCCGACAACCTATGTAAATGTTGATGAAGCCGTGACTCAAGGGTTTGAATTTTCAGTTTCTTACGACTTAACCAGCGATTTAGGTTTAAGCGCTAATTACACTTATACCGATTCTGAGCAAAAAACCGGGCAATATAAAGGCAGTCCTCTCAATCAGTTACCTAAACATATAGTGCAAACATCGTTAAACTGGCAGCCAAGCGATAAGTTAGGGGGGTGGTTACGTGTGCATTATCGTGGTGAGGAAAGTCAACCAACCACAGGACCTTCACAAAGCAGCCTAATTGCACCTAACTACACGTTAGCCGATGTGGGTGGTAATTATGTTTTGACTAAAAGCGTAAAGTTAGGCTTTGGTATTTATAACCTATTTGATAAAGATATCACTGAGAATGAATATGGTTATGTCGAAGACGGACGCCGTTATTGGGCATCGCTCGGGTGGCAGTTTTAATGCATACCACTTAGTAACCCCTGCTTAGGTTAAGTAATAAGGTCTCAATTGAGGCCTTATTTTATAAATGGAGCTTTATAACTAACTGAAAATATAAATAAACTATTGCTGATGAAAAGTTTCTACTCTAAAGTTAGGGTAGCGTGTGTTTCTATTTCGAAGTTTGCAGCAATGTGTTTGGCTTTTAGGCTAGGCTGAGCTTATGTAGTGTGGTAATTCCCCATAAATAGGCGATAACGCAGCATAACTGGCAAACATACTATGCTCTAAGTGTTAAACCTAAATTGAACAAATTTTAATCCCGAAAGGTCAGTCTCCTTAGTAAGGTAAATATTTAATTACACGCTATAATAATTAACCAATATGAAGTGGTTAGATAAGATTTTTTAGCTATAGCATCTGTCGCTATGCAAAATAATACGAGGTATTTATTTGAATTTCCTTCGAAGCTTCCATGATATTGTATCTGATCAAAGTCAAAGTTTTGACGAGAAAACGCATAGTTTGCTCAAGTTTGGGCTTGATGTATTTAATTTAGATATCGCGATTGTTAGTAAAATTGAACAAAATATTTATACCGTGCTCTACGTTATAACACCTGATAATTCTTTAGCTTCTGGTACAACGTTTGATTTAGAAGGCACTTATTGTGTACATACACTCGCAGCAAATGCCGCGCTTACTTTTCATAAAGCGTCGAGTAGTCGCATTGCAAACCACCCATGTTACCTAAATTTCCAGCTCGAATCTTATATTGGGGCGCCAATAAAAGTCGGTTCAAATGTATTCGGTACAGTTAACTTTTCATCACCGGCTGTATCAACTCCCTTTTCACAACAAGCCCATGACTATGTTGAGTTATTTGCACAATGGCTGGGTGCTGAGTTTGCCCGCAAGATCACCAATGAACAGCTTATTAAAAACAACAATACGCTGTTAAAATTAGAGGCTGTAGCAAATATTGGCACGTGGGAAGTTGATTTACTCACTGATAAAGTCACTTGGAGCGAGCAAACACGACGTATTTACCAAGTTAGTGATAGCTATGTTCCTGATCTTAATGCTGCGACTGAATTTTTTAAAGCAGGAGAAAGCAGAGAAAGCATCGTTAATGCAGTGAACTCTGCAATACAAAGTGGCGAGAAATGGCATCTCGACCTCGAACTTGTTACCGCTAATGGACAGACTTTGTGGGTATCAACATTTGGTGAAGCTGAATTATTAAATGGTCGATGTGTGAGGTTATTTGGTACCTTACAAGACGTGACTGAATCGGTCATGCTTCGCGAAGAGTTAAAAAATAAAAAAGCAGAAGCAGAGCGCATGTTAGAAGATAGAAGCATGCTACTAGCTAAAATAAGTCATGAACTCAGGACACCATTGAACGGCATAACCGGAATGTTAACTACGCTATTAGGTGAGCGCCGTGAAGATAAGAGAGTTGAAAAACTAAAGATAGCTTTGCGTAGCGCGGATATTTTATTGAGTATAATTAACGAAGTGCTCGACTTTTCAAAAATAAACCACGGTGAGTTAAAACTCGAACCAAATCATTTTTTATTAAAAACAATTTTTGTTGATCTTGCTTCGTTGTACATTCCATTGTTTAGAGATAGTAAGGTTGATTTTCAAACAAATATAACGATAGCAGATGACTGTTGGGCTTATTGCGATAATGCTCGGCTGAGCCAAATTGCGTCAAACTTATTAAGTAACGCGTTAAAATTCACTGACGAAGGCTTGGTAAAATTTAATGCTGATGTGAATGTAGTCGGTGATAAATTAGCCTTGCATCTTGAAGTGTGTGACAGCGGAAGGGGGATGACCAACTCATTTTTAGATTCATTGTTCTCACCTTTTACACAAGAAATAGACGCCAAAAAGAGTAAAGGTGGTACCGGCTTAGGCTTGGCAATCGTAAAAGAATTGATTGATTTTATGGGGGGGACAATAACGGTTGATAGTACTTTTAATCAGGGTACGACATTTATCGTGGATATCCCACTTGCAGTCGGCGCCGTACAAATCGAAAATAACCCTCGGGTAAACGTTGTCATAGCGGCAACTAATTTATCGGTTTTAGTTGTTGATGATAACCAAATAAACCGATTGGTACTGGACGCTTCGCTTGAAAAATTAAATATTAAAGCCGATTTTGCAGTTGATGGCGAAGACGCAATTTTAAAATGTAAGCAAAAAAAATACGATCTTATTTTTATGGATTGCGTGATGCCGCAGCTGGATGGACTTGAGGCCACTAAAATTTTGCGAGCGCAACATATTTGTCCTTATGCAGATACCTTAATAGTGGCATTAACTGCAAATACATCATCTACCGATAAAGTTGCGTGCAAAGAAGCTGGCATGGATATGTTTATTTCAAAGCCTTTTAAACTACATTCGATTGAGGAAGCGGTAGTTAATGCTGTAGGAAAGAGCAAAACTAAAGAAATAAGCTAGTTTATTAACAGAGAAAAATAACGTGGCCTAATATTTGTATGTTTTTTAATGTGGTATTTGATAAAACGCACTATGATTAGTTTTATTATCGCAATATATTATTATTTCTTTATAGATCTCAACAGCGATGAATCGTATTCTAAGATACGTTATACACTATTGGGTAATGATTGATTACTTAACTGATGGGTACTGTAAATAAATAATAAAGTCTGTATTTTTACTGTTTGAGGCATGGAGTTGAATGAAAAATAGTGGTGTGATTTGTCTCTCGGATGTACTTGAACTGATGCTTGACGCTGTTTGCGTGGTTGACAAGCAAGGCGTATTTGTTTTTGTGAGCGCGGCTTTTAAAGATATTTTTGGTTATGAGCCTTGCGAAGTAATTGGTAAACCAATGCTCGACTTTGTTTATAAAGAAGATATTGAGATCACGCTTGACGCAGTAAATACGTTATTATCTGGGGGCTCTAAACCGCGCTTTGAAAATCGTTGGGTGAGAAAAGACGGGCGAGTGGTGCATATATTATGGTCTGTCCGCTGGTCTGATTCACATCAGTTCAGAATTGCTGTTGCTCATGATATCACCGAGCGCAAAAAATTTGAAAAGCAATTACAACATATGGTGGGACATGATCAGTTAACTGGGTTGCCCAATCGCATGCTGTTACTTGACCGAATTCAATCAACATTAACGAAAGCTGACCGACAGCAAGTTGAATTATCGCTACTATTTATAGATTTTGATGGTTTTAAAGAAGTTAATGATTCATATGGGCATCAATGTGGTGATCGATTATTACAAGCCATTGCTGCTCGGCTGCAAGGGTGTATTCGAGGATCTGATACTGTTGGGCGTTTAGGTGGCGACGAATTTTTAGTCTTACTTCATGGGATTAGCTTACGCTCAGACGTACATAAAACAGCTGAAAAAATCCGCAAAGAGTGCGAACAAGCTTTTGTGATAGATGAACATTCATTACAGCTTTCAGTCAGTATCGGTATCGCCAGTTATCCTGAAATGGGCGAGAATGAACAACAACTTATTCAACATGCAGATCAAGCAATGTATGTTGCAAAAAATGCAGGGGGTAATCGTATTGTCTAAACACGTTACTCCCCTTTGATCAAAATCAACATTTAGCTTTATAACTAATATTTTTACGTCTTTTTTGGTTTGTTAGTTGCTGTCTTTACTTGTAGACATTGAACTGCCAACCGATGCAACTATCACCAAAAGAATGGCTAACCATTGCCAAAGAGTTAATAACTCGCCTAAAATTATAAAGCCAGCAAGTGCCGCAATAGCGGGCTCTAAGCTCATCATAATACTAAACCCTTGTGCAGGCATATTACGCAGTGCAACCATTTCCAGCGTATAAGGTAGGGCACTTGACATAATAGCAACCAATAAACCTAAAGGGATCACTTCCCAGCTTAGTAGTGCACCACCTTGAGAAATAGCACCATAAGGCACTAATATAAGCGCCGCGACACTCATACCAAGGGCAACAGTCATCCCGCCAGAGCTTTGATTCCCCGTTTTTTTGCCAAATAAGATATAGCCAGCCCAACATGCACCAGCACCCAGTGCCAGAATCACGCCCAGTAGATCGAGACTTTCTTCACCTTTCATATCCGGGAGCAACATTACGATCCCCGATATAGCACAGGCGACCCAAAATAAATCTCGCTTACGTCGCGATGATAGCAGCGCTACCGCTAACGGGCCGGTAAATTCAAGGGCGACCGCAATCCCCAATGGAATACGCGCAATGGCGTAGTAAAAAAAAATGTTCATACCGCCTAAGCATAAGCCATAAACAATAATTGGCATGCGTTGACCCAGTGGCGGAAAGGCGCGCCAAGGTTTAAACACTAAGCACAATATCGTTGCTGAAAAACCTAAACGAAGTGCGGTTGTCCCTTCAGGGCCAATTAATGGAAATAGTTGCTTAGCAATTGAAGCGCCTGACTGAATAGTCACCATGGCAAGTAATACACATATAACAGCAATGAAAAAAGGAGAAATAACTCGAGACATAACGTATAAAAAATGAAAAAGGAAATTATCTGCAGAGTGTACAGATTAATGTAACAATTTAATATATTTGCGATAAATAGCAGCCATTAAGTGATGCAGGCTCACGTATTAAACAATGCGTGAGCCTTTATTTACCTTATGAACTCTATTGTTTTGTGATCCAGAATTACTTTATCTTTAATGGGTTTTTGCTTTAAGCGTTTAGCGATAAAGAAAAACATAACTGAGAAAAGTGTGGCTATAAAATCAACAGAATAGCTTTCGTAATAGGGGAGCAGAGCTAAATTATTCAGGCCTTGAATAACACTCGAGATGGGTAAACATACGGTTAAAATCGATAATGTTATTAAGCCAGTATAGCTTGCTTTGTTAGCGCCTAGTGTAAAGCAGTAGGCTAAGGAAATAAAAAAAACAACATAATAACACTGCATATAATGGTGATTAATGTTATTTATCAGTATGTTACTCCATTTTGCTAACAATAATACTGCAACAACAGCGAGCATGGATCCTAAACACACGCCAATCGTTAACTTTGCCATAATATGTGTGCCGGTTTTATTTGCATCTTTTTTCATTCGTTTGTCTATCCATAATAAGTTGCCTGAATAAAAAAGCAATGCGCCGAATAGTCCCATTATAAAGTAAGCCCAGCGACCCCACTCACCGCCATATGTTCCAAAATGCAGTGAAAAGATACTCGCGACAAAATTGCCCCAGAAGCTTTCTTCACCCTGTGGGTAAGTTGATCCGCTGATCTCTAAAGTATACGGGTTCATAAATAAATAATCCGTATCAGGTCCACGTACCACTGCAGAATCATTACTCATTTTAAATACAGCGGAAGGGGACGCTAAATTCAATCGACTGTAGCTAATATGTATTGGCTCATAGCCTGTAGCATAGCCCTTAGCCGCTAGTATTTGTGTATCAATACGTTTCAGTTCGCTGATGTTATAAGCGTGTGTTGCGGTTGGGGGACGCTCAAATAGTGGTTTGTCACCATAAAACTGGGCCAAACCATCATAAATTAAGTCGTGAAAAGCAAATACAATAACAGTAAACGCAATGATCAAATGAAAGGGCAAACTCGCAACGCCAATAAGGTTATGGCTATCTAACCAAAAGCGACTCGGGCCTTTTTCTTTTCGCAGCGCAAAAAATGTTTTTACCAGTGTTGGTAAAAGGATAATTACACCGGACACCAAGGCTAAAAAATACAGTCCTGCAGCAATACCAAGAATGTAAACGCCAGATTGGTCGTGGCCAATTTCACCAATAAAGCCTGCGGTACGGTGTAGGTAATCGATTAAATCAGCAAGTTTATGTTCTGCTTGATCAGCAATTATCAGCTTTTGATCTTCATCAAGATATGCTGTTTGCTGTTGATTATCTAGGTGCATGCCACGAGCTTGACCTTGTGTATACCACGACAGTGGCGCAGCTGTTGTTAAAAGGTCGAGTTCAAAACCTTTTGCCATTTGCTCAGGATAAACAGTGATGGCTTTGTCGACTAAGCTTTGATAGTTTGTAGTAGTGGGATCGGTAAGTGGTGCAGTAGTTGGCTCTGCCCATTGTTGGATTTCATGTTTAAACATGGTCAAACTACCAGCATAAAAGCCGATGAAAAGTACTAAACCTGCAATGATCCCCGTCCATGTATGCACACCTTGGTAGGTGCGTAAAATATCGGCTCTTACTTTCATAATCCACCCCTTAACAGCAAAAATAAACTATACAAGATAACATTTGCTCCACCGAGTATGAGCCAAGCTTGCCTCGCTGAATTAAATAAATAAGTAAAACTAAAGAGCGTGAGCCATAAAATCGGGATCATCCACATATTAAATTGAACCTTGTCTTGGGCATCAATTCCGCCTGGGCCGTACCAAGCAAAAAAAGCAATCAGAATATAAGCCAGCGCTAAACCCAGCAATACACCAGCTAAACTTTTACCAAGCCAAGTTGGTTGAATTTTTTGTCTTTGCTCAGATGTCATTTCTTAGCCCTTTCACTTTAATTAAGCTTGCAAATGGCATGACCATTAAAGCGAGCATCAGTATTAAAATAATAAAGAAGCTTGCTGCTAATTTAGACAGTGTAGAAAAAGAAATGATAATTGCAGTTATAAACAGCATTAGCGCAAGTGTACGCCAGTGTTTAGAAATAGGTTTAGTAAGTAATCTTTGATGGCGATTACTGCAGTAGAGCACAGTTATAGCAATGAGTAAGATAACAATAACGGTAAATTGAGACATAAGAGCAATAATAGTTTATTTTTAATGCCATTCTAAATGATAAGTAAACTCAATTGCAATACTGTAGTTGATATGGTATTTTTTCGCGCAATTTAAAATGTCTCAAAAAAAGGAAATTATTTTGGCTGCTTTATTTAAACGCAATAAGCTTTCACTGCTTATTGCCAGCGCGCTGTTATTTACTCAAGCTCAGGTATTAGCAGATGATGAGGGTAATCGCGAATCAATCGATACTATCGTTGTTACGGGTGAAAAAATAGCAAAATCACTTAAAGACACTATTACCTCAGTTGCGGTCGTCGATAAGTCGTTATTAGAAAATGGTCAGCTAGCATCTGTTTCAGAAGCGCTTGCAGAAATGGCGAATGTAGTGGTGTTAACGGGGTCAGTTCCTGATATGCGTGGTGTGTCAGGTAACGGTGGAGCAACAGGGTTTAATTCGTTTAGTGGTGGCTCTAAAGCGCGAGTATCAACGTTAGTTGACGGTGTAGGTCAGCCGTTTGTCGCTGATTTAACCGGTGATACTGGTTTGTGGGATATGGAGCAAATAGCAGTGTATCGAGGTCCACAATCAACAAGTAATGGTCGTAATAGCATTGCTGGCGCTGTTTATATGACAACCAAAGCACCGACTCAAGACTTTGAAGGCGCAGTGCGAGTCGGTTACCGCAATCAAGATAGCTACCTTGACACCGCAGCCGTTGTTTCCGGTGCATTAGTTGAAGATGTACTTGCTTTTAGGTTATCGACTCAATATGTTGATGGTGAAACTTACAGTAACCCAACTGTCTATGAAACAAATCCGACAGATCGCGATCTAAATAAATTAAACACCTCAAGCACCCGAGCAAAATTACTTTATACTCCATTTGATGATCTATCAATTCAACTAAGTTATTCAAACTACAGTGAAAAAGGAAATTCTGGTCGTCATTATTATGAAGGTGACAACCCATCTGATTATATACCACTGTTTCAACGTATAATGGATACAGATTCAGATACAACACAAATCGATTTTGAATATAAGATTGATGAGAACTTCTCTGTGGATCTGCTGGTGGCATATATGGATTATCATTGGGCGTTTGATGCTTATGAGCCGCTAGCAACAGCAGAATCTGATGTTACTATGGATGAAAAAAATATTACCATTGATGGTAAATTAAACTTCGGTCTTAGTAGTGATTTTTACTCAGGTTTTATTGGCTTAGCTTATTTCGATCGAGATCAAGATTTCGACAGTACTGGAGCAACAGATTATTTTGGTGATGATAGCAGTGATTCGATAGCTATTTACTCAGAGGCAAGCTTCAACCTAACAGATAAGTTAATAGTAACAGGTGGCTTGCGGGTTGAACATGAAAGTCAACTTCGTAACTTTAACATGGCATTTAGAGGCGATACCTTAGCTGAACAGCTAGATGATTCTAATACTATTAAATTACCTACCTTAGCTATTCAATACAAAGTTACCGAGGCAACTACTTTATCAGCCAGTGCGCGGCGTGGTTATAATTCCGGCGGTGGTGCACTCGACTTTAATGCTGAAGATTATTATTACTATGATGAAGAAACTGTTAATACCTACGAGGTAGGCACACGTAGTGTATTAAATAACGGCGACATTAATATCAGTGCAAATGTCTTTTACAATAACTTTGACGGTTATCAGGCATTAAGTTCAGATCGTAGAATTACTAATATCGATGACGCTCATAGTTATGGTTTAGAGCTTGAGGCTTACAGTATGTTAGGTGAGCAATGGCAGTTACATGCTGGTCTAGGATTGTTAAAAACAAAAATTGACGCATCTACAACGTATTCTGAAGCGGTTGGTAACGAACTTAATTCAGCCCCTTCATTTACAGCCAGTTTAGGTCTGTCTCATTGGTTTACTGACAACCTTAAAATCAATGTCAGTGCAAATTATGTCGATGAGTATTACGGTGATCTTACTAACAGTGAAGAGCGCATGGCAGGTGATTACACTATTACTCGCGCTACAATAAGCTATGACACAATGAATTGGTTAATTAGCGCTTATATTAATAATGCCTTTGATGAACAAGGTTATACCAGTGTAGAGCCTGTAAGTGGCAGGTATCCAACTGGTTATGTCTCTGTAGTTAGCCCACAAACATTAGGTGCTTCAGTTACTTATCGTTTTTAGCTACTCTAAAACCTTAGGCTGTTGCTGTATAAAAGCCTGAGGTTTTTAATCCAGAGATCCGTTAACTTAATTTAAACTTATTTATTTGTGTATTTAAATTAATCGCAACTTGCGCGAGTTCACTAGACGAAGACGAAATTTGTGCGGTTTGCGACTTCGACTGCATACTGGCATCTTGAATACCAGTTAAGCGTTCAGCTATATCTTCGGTTACTTGTGCTTGTTGCTCGGATGCAGCTGCAATGGTTCGGTTTGCATCTGAAATTAAGCGCACTTGGGTGCTTATTTCTTTGAGCATTGAGCCCACTTTTTCTGAGTTTGATACTGCGTCTTTAACCCGCGTATCACTGCTACGGATCCGTTCGGTTACAGCGTTACTTGCAGACTGTAAGCTATTGATTTTTTGTTGTATCTCAACTGTTGAGCTTTGTGTTCTGCTCGCTAATGTCCTTACCTCGTCGGCAACGACGGCAAAACCTCGACCTTGTTCGCCAGCTCGTGCGGCCTCAATTGCAGCATTAAGTGCTAATAGATTAGTTTGTTCAGCAATATTGCTGATCACATTTAAGATCACCGCTACTTCGTTAACTGAAGATTCGAGATCATTTAAATCATTAATTGACTCGGTTAATATTTCAGCAACCGATTCGACAGAATGAATACTCTGATTAACGACATCGATCCCTGCTTGTGTTTTAGCATCTGCATCTCCTGCGTTTTGAGCCGCTTCAGAGCAGTTTTTTGATACTTCTTTGACGGCGGTGGAGTTTTCATATACTGAACTTGAGATCACCTCAATTGCTTGACTCTGCTCGTCATTAAGCTGTCTTGCCTGCTGTGCAATAGAATCTAGCTCGTTTGCAGCAATTTGGGCTTGTTGGGATTGCGAGTTAATTTCTGACAGTAAGGTAGATAGTTTATCGATCATAATATTAAAACTGGCTGATAACTCTGCAATTTCATCGTTACCGGAGTGAGCAATTTTATGCGTTAAATCACCATTGGCGATTCGTTGTGCTTCATTGACTAATAGCGTGGTTGTCTTTATTACGCGCTTCTCAAGCTGTAAGTAGCATAAAATTAAAATAGTGATTATAACTAATACCATCACAATACTAATAAGGCTTAAATTAGCAACACGATTGTTATTATTCATTACTTCTTGCAAGCTGCTGTTTTCTACCGCAGCTAAAAATTCTTGCACCGGTGTCTGTATTTTAGCTACTTCATCCATATATCCCTTATCGGTTAGCAGTCCTATTGCCTGTACCCACTGTTTTGATTCGCTCGTATTTAATAATGATGGTGATTGCCCAGCAAAACTACTTACCAATTGAAAAGCTTGTTCTTCAGTGTTGACTAACTGCAAAGAGAGCGAGTTAGATTTATTTAGCAAAGCAAGTTCTTGTTCATTTACATTAAATTCTTTTAAGCGATCAATATAAGATTTTTTACGACCGTCTAACCAGGGTTCAGTTCCTTCAATTTGATTTACAAGTTCATAGTATTGTTTTTTATAGCTAGGTTGTAGGGTGACAACATATTGTCGGGCGAGTTCTGTTAGCTCGATAGAGTTGGAGGCCGACAGCTTAGCAAAATGACTTAGCTGATAGCGTTGCTGAGCTGATTGTTGACTATCAGATAATCCTGTTTTTAACAGTAATATGATAATGAGTAGCCCTGCTGCAATTGTGATTGCTAGAGCAAAAACAGTTCTTAGCATTAATCTTATTGTCAAAATTGCCTCTGATGCGATTTAATAATAATGCTAAATAACTATAGAATATAATTTCAATTAACTAAAGAATTCATGAATTTTATTTGCAAACTAGGAAGATTTGGATACGCATTAAATTAGTGAGCAGATTGCAAGAGTATGATAAAAGTGACAACAACATTGACAAGCCTCAAAGCATTGAGGCGTTGAGGCGTTGTTTTGCGTGAATAATATTTTGTAGCTTATAGTCGGTCGGCTGGATAAATAACACCAAGTTGCTGTCTTGCTTTATCAAGTACAGCCATCACATTGATACTTAGTTGATGGGTATTGATAGGTGATTCGAGTTGTCCTGCGTTGGCAATTGTAATGAAATGGGCAACTTCGTGGCGCATAAAGTGTTCATCAAATGGCTGTGATAATTCTTCAACACTGCCATCATTAGCAATAAATTGTATCTGTTTTAATAACGAAACGGCTTCAATTCTGATACGGCCCAGCTCACCTTGGATTTCTGTAAAATTATCACCTTGAGATATTTTTGAATAACTGATCACTGCTTGCTTATCACTATAATTTAGTAATACATCACCAGCACCATCTACCCCTGTTTCAAGTAATACTCCACTGGCTTTTACCGTGTTTGGTGCACCCCAAAGTGCAATCAAGATATATAGCGGATAAACCCCTAAATCAACGAGCGCACCATTAGCGAATGCTGGCAAAAAGGTGTTAGGGCGCTCACCATTTTTGTATTTATCATAGCGTGATGAATATTGACTATACTGACTTATGTATTTACGTGGCGTGCCAATTTTGGCAATGGCTTGTTGTAAAACGGCAAAGTTAGGCAAGTGAGTGGTCATCATCGCTTCCATATAAAGGCGATTATTTTGTTTTGCTGCGTCCACTATCGCGGCTAATTCTTGGCTATTTGCTGCTGCAGGTTTTTCACCTAACACGTGTTTTCCTGCATTTAAACAGGCCACAGCATAGCTTTTATGCAAACTATTGGGGGCTGCTATATATACAGCGTCTACACTGTCGTCGCTGCATACTTGCTCAATAGTCGTAAATACTTTTGCATTTTTTATAGCGTGCTTAGCTAAAAATGCATGACCGCTTTGTTCGGCTCGCGAACATACGCCATATAATGAAAACTCACTGACTGTTTTAGCCGCTGCAAGTAAAGTATCGCTAATAAAATTAGTGCCGACTATCACAAAATTCATGGTCACTCCTGATTGTTGAATTGTGCAAGCCAAGCTTGCCAGTCTGCCTCAAAGCCTAACATTTGTTGGTGCTTTTTAGCTAATAGGTGTTTTTGTTTATCTTCACTGGCTTGAAATGGACCTACTCGGCACAGCGAACAGCTATCAACTGCTAAGTAGCTTGGTATAGTTAATCGATTATGGAGTTCAGTCGTTTCTTTGGGGCTGAATACATAAGTGGTGCCACTGGTGTCTTTTACGTGTTTGTCACGATCAACATTACGGATTTTATAGCCAGGGAAAGGACTGATATCAAATGGCATTTGGCCGATATAGCGTGATGCTAAGCCATAATTTAAGCTGCCTTCAATATTCCACTCACGATATGGTTTAACATCTTTTGAGGTGATGTAGCACAACATTGGGCCATTGTTATCAAGAGCATAGCTGGTGGCATATTTAATATATTGGTGTAGCAAAGCCCGGTTGAGGGTGTTCATACTGGTTGTTTGGGTGTTTTCACGATAAGCACTCTCCCCGACAAAAGCAGGAATAAGCGGAAATTGAAAAATCACCACATCAAATAGCTCGCCATTTAAGCGTTGCCAGGCTTGTGGGTCAGTCACATCAAAACTATCAAGTACCGTAATGTGATGATCTTGCAGTGCATTTAGTGCGTTATCAGCATATTTGGAGGTGAGCGTGGCTGCACTATCATAGGTAGAAGCAACTAACTTGGCCGGCTTTAGATCAGTAGATAAAGCATGAGAAAACGATAAGTCGCCATCGCCAACGGTAAGGATCCGCCAATTAGGATTTAAATACATTAATTCAATTATTCTAGTGGTGTGTTTTTAGCATCATGATCAATTAAACGTAAAAACGCTAAGCGAGTCTTTAGTCCTTCAATCGCGATTTGTTTGATAATTAAATTAAACGTGATTAATACTGCAAACGCAATATGAATAGGGCCATGAGTAAAGCCTGCGTCAGGATCGAAGAGCATTAAGCCAAACAGTAAAAAGAGTACCACGAGTGCAATTTCAAGCCATTGATTAGAATAAAACGATAATCGGCCTTCACTCTTATGATCTTTCTTGATTTGAATAGCACAAAAAAAAGGGATCACTTTAATTTTGAAATGAGCGCTTTTCTCAACATAGTTTTCACCGAGTTGATCAAGCTGTTGGCGCAATTGGTCTATCATTTTAGTTCCTCAAAAAGCAGTGCACGGATGGTACATTAATCCGTTTTAAAGGGCGAGCTAGTTAGGGTATAAACTAATGCCTATTACTAATATATGGCAAACAAACACCACTGAGGTTAATACAAAGCGCATTTTTTGATAATCAGCATGGTAGCTTTGCCATTGCGGGCTGGTTTTTTCAAATAGTAATACCAGCCAAAAACTAACCGCTAACCAAGCCAAGGTTATGTGTTGTGGTAAAAAAGCTAAAAAGCCAAGCGGTAAAATCGGTAGTATAGCCTTAATCGCATCTCGATAACTCTGTTGTCCAGCGTGCCATAAGTTACCACTCATAAAAGCCAAAATTGCAATACTATAAAAAGTAAAAAACTGCATATTAAAGTTATTACTACCGACTAATAACGGCCAACCGACACACGCTAAAAAGGGCAATAAGCCTAAATAGCCTAACTGGATATGATTGATGAATTTATTCATGGCTTACCCCAAAATTAACTAAAAATACGTATTCGCGATATTTTTCAGTGAGCATTGTAACATTAGACGCAAAAAAAGCTTTAGCCCTATCTGTCCAGATGACAATGACCGCTTCAGTCAATAAAATCGATTGAATTAATCTAAACAATCAAATTTATTAATTTTTATTTACACCTTATTGTATTACTCAAGCCAACGCAGCAACCTGCGTTGTTTACACTTTAAATAAACAAATGAGGAATACTATGAGCACTTCATTAATTAACACTAAATTACAACCTTTCAATGCAACGGCTTACCACAATGGTGATTTTGTTGAACTATCAGAACAAGATGTTTTAGGTAAGTGGTCTATTTTCTTTTTCTACCCAGCTGATTTTACCTTTGTATGTCCTACGGAACTGGGTGATGTTGCAGATCACTATGCGCAATTACAAGAAATGGGTGTAGAGGTTTACTCAGTATCGACTGATACTCACTTTACTCACAAAGCATGGCACGATACATCAGACACTATTGGTAAAATTACTTACCCTATGATCGGTGACCCAACAGGACGTATTACACGTAACTTTGGTGTAATGATCGAAGACGAAGGCCTAGCACTTCGCGGTACGTTTGTAATGAACCCTGAGGGCGAAATCAAAATCATTGAAACACATGATTTAGGTATTGGCCGTAGTGCCAAAGAACTAGTACGTAAAGTACAAGCGGCACAATACATTGCGACTCATGATGGTGAAGTATGTCCGGCTTCTTGGCAGCCAGGTGAAGAAACATTAGCACCATCGCTTGATTTAGTTGGCAAAATTTAAATCTACTATTACAAAGCATTAATATGCTTGAAGGCTCATCATCACAATTTTATTAAGCACATTAGCGTGATGATGGGCATTTTTGCTAAAACAAGGGTAAGTCATGTTAGATACCAACATTAAAAATCAATTAAAAAGTCACTTTGCAGCTATTGCTGATCCTGTTGAGCTACTTATCGCCTTGGATGACAGCAAAAAATCAATAGAAATTGACAATTTAGCCAACGATATTGCGTCGTTGAGCGACAAATTTTTGGTGCGAGATAATCCAGATAGTGGCGTACGCCGTCCATCAATAACGGTATCTTCACCTATTCGAGATAGCCAAATTACCTTTGCTGGTGTGCCGATGGGGCATGAGTTTACCAGTTTGGTATTAGCGTTGTTACATACGGGAGGGCATCCGAGTAAGGCGTCGGCTGCAGATCTTGACCAAATCAAGTCACTGACTCAGCCACTTGAGTTTGAAGTGTATATTTCATTAAGTTGCCAAACATGCCCGCAAGTCGTACAAGCGCTTAATTTAATGGCTGCTAATAATAGCAACATCAAAGCAACTATGATTGATGGGGCATTATTTCAAGATGAAGTAGAGCAGCGAAATATACTTGCAGTACCCGCGGTGTACTTAAATGGCCAGCCCTTTAGCCAAGGTGCGATGAGCTTAACTGATATTTTAAATAAAGTTGATAGTAAAGGGGCAGAGCGCCAAGCCGCTTCTCTCAATGAAAAATCACAATTTGATGTGCTTGTCGTAGGTGGTGGTCCTGCTGGTGCATCTGCAGCAATTTATTCAGCACGTAAGGGCTTAAATACGGGCATTGTTGCTGACCGGTTTGGTGGACAAGTAGCTGATACGCTAGCAATCGAAAATTTTATATCTATTAAAGCAACCGAGGGGCCTAAGCTCGTAGCTCAGCTTGAAGAGCATGTTAAAGAGTACGATGTAGATGTCATGCATAATCAACGAGCCGTCGCTCTTAGTTATAAAAATGGTTATGAAATCACGCTTGAAAACGGAGCTGTGCTCAGTACTAAATCGTTAGTACTGGCAACGGGCGCTCGCTGGCGTGAAATGAACGTAGCTGGTGAACAACAATACCGTGGTCATGGTGTAGCGTATTGTCCACATTGTGATGGACCGTTATTTAAAGGCAAACCTGTTGCCGTTATTGGTGGTGGTAATTCGGGTATAGAAGCGGCAATTGATTTAGCTAATATTGTTGAGCACGTTACGGTACTTGAATTTGCAGATACGTTACGCGCCGATGACGTCCTTATTCGTAAAGCCAATAGCTTAGAGAATATCACCATTATTAAGAATGCCCAGACTACAGAAGTACTCGGTGATGGTAAAAAAGTGACGGGCTTAAGCTATACTGACCGCACCTCAGGTGAGAACAAACAGTTAAACTTAGCCGGTATATTTGTGCAAATTGGCTTAATACCTAACACTGAATGGTTAAAAGACAGTAATGTTGAACTCAGTCAGTTTGGCGAAATAATAATAGATGCAAAAGGAGCGACATCTTTAGCGGGAGTATATGCTGCGGGAGATGCAACGACCACACCATTTAAGCAAATCATCATTGCGATGGGCAGTGGTGCAACAGCAAGCCTAGGGGCATTTGATTACTTAATTCGTCAAACACCTAGTGAAGAGCAACGCGTAGCATAAATCAAATTATAGTCTCTTGATATAACAGCTCCCACCCATAGCTGTTTGTTCACCCAAGCCGCCCTCTCCAAAGGCGGCTTTTTTGGATAAAAAATTGTGCTAGTATTTAGGCTTATTTTTTTAAAGAGTTTTAGCATGTATCAAGGAAGTTGTTTGTGTAACAAGGTCACAGTGCAAATTGATGGCCCGATCCAGAGCATTATTCATTGCCACTGCTCGTTGTGTCGTAAAGCCAGTGGCACTGCATTTGCAACCAATGGATTTATCTCTCGTGTTGACTTTAAAGTAACCAAAGGCAATGAGTGGTTAAGCAGCTTTGAATTTAAACCAGGGCGTATCCGCTATTTTTGTAGTGCATGCGGTAGCCCAATTTACAGTGAAAACCTTGATGATATAAGCAGACTAAGGTTGCGTCTGGGTATACTCGATAGTGATATTACAGAGCGGCCAATTAGTCATAATTTTGTCAGCTCAAAAGCGAATTGGGAGCAAATAAATGCTGATATCCCACACTATGATGGTTTTGAACCGACCCGCTAAGTTCGTTGGCTGATAGTGTTTTTATAATAAGTAAACTGGTAAATAGTCTGTGCCGCAACTCTCTGTTGCTTTTAAAGCAGTTGTTTCCCAGTACTTGTTCATTGGTACTGAGCCGCGGTTATAAATTGTTCAAAACTCTCACACCACACAATAACAGTGTTAAAGCGTGCAATATTAATATCGGCTGGCACCTTAATTATAAAACCATCGAATGTATTTATGCTTGCAACCCTTGTCATTGTGCCTTTATAGGCTAAAAAATCGGCTTCATTATCAATAAAGCGATTAGCTAAATAAAGTTGGTAATCTGGGCCTGGGCTCAAGGTGCCATCAAAAGAGATCATTGCATTGGTTAATCTGACTTGGCCGTTACCATAATGCAAAGCATCGGAGCCTGCGAGGTCAGCTTTGAATTCACCACTATAAAGTGCTTGCTGAGCATGTGTGGCTAGCTCAAGTTTGCTGGGGGATGGTGGGGCCGTTAAAATTGGCAGTGTGTATAACCCCGCAACAAAGCCAACACAAAATATCATCAGATAAACGACTACCTGCCACAATTTACGCATCATAATAAGACCTTATCCATGAGAGTATTCAGTATATAGGGCAAAACAAGCGGATGCCTTCATCTATAGTTATAAGCTAGCTTACAAAATTGGATTGGGCGAGTTCAATCTTAATTTAAGTATTTACTTTATTAGGGTGCTTGACCCTATTGTGAACTGACTTAGTTGTTAGCTCGCAATAAGTAATGTGAGCTATGGTGTCGCTAATTTAGGTGAAAAACTTTTCTCGATGATAATGCGAGATCTCGTTCTTTTTCACCAAAAAATTGTTGATAAAGCTGCGCAAACTTACCGTTTTTTTGAAGTTTTAGTAACCCTGCCTCTAACTCCATTAGTAAAGCATCGTTTTGTTTATGAGTGTAAAAATAATAATGACTCGGGTATTGCAACATGATCGTTGGTTCAATCATTAAGTTTTGATGCTGCAGTTTAGTCACCTCAGCGGCAATAGCTGATACCGAGCGAGGAAAATAATCTGCCAAACCTGTCTCGAGTGCTCTAGTCATGCCTTTATAATCTAGCTCACCATTAACAGTGAAGCCATTGCGGATAAGTACATCATAATCAGACCAACTTTGCTTTTGTAATGCGATTAAAGGCTTAAGCTGTGCTGAAGTTGATATTTCAGCGAAGCGCGGTTGTTGATTTTTATTAATTATTAGTAATCGCTTGCCGTGTAAACCTTGGTAAATTGACAATGAGGTATGATGTAAATCTGGGTAGCTAGTAGCAGGGAGCGATAGCCAAGCTAAATTAATACTGCTTGCTTTTGACAACTCTTCCACCACGCGTTTTTTATTCATTGGTCTAATGGAGTATATAAAATTAACCTGTTTTCCTTGCTCAGCAAAGGCGAGCGTTAACAGCGCATGAATATAGTGATTACGAGGGGTATCGGTGTTGCTGGGGCTGGCTAAATGAAGATTAACGATTGCTTCATTTGCGTGTACAAAGCTAGTAAACGCCAGAGGCAATAACAATAACCAGAGCACGCCAAAATTATACAATTTCATCATTGAGCTATAACTTAAAATTTTATGACTCTAGTATAGCAAAATTATAATACCTTATTTTTGCAAAAAATATTATAAAAACGTAGAGGCTTTTGAATTACGTATTATACTTGTAAATATTAAAGATGTAGCTTTGGAATACTATGTTAAATAATTATTTGGTCCGTTCCCGTTTAATTGTATTAGCGCTTTTACCTGTTGTAATATTTACGATTACTGCCATATATTCAATTAGTACTATGGGAGGGTTAGTCAAAGGAATTGACAGTTTATATGAAAACCGTATCGTACCATTGAAACAGATAAAAACAGTGTCAGATAACTACGCAGTTAATATTGTTGATTTACTTCATAAATTTAGAGCCGGGACTATAAGCCAAAATGATTTATTAGCGGCAGTACAGCAGTCTCAAAATACAGCCGATAAAGAATGGAATACTTACCTTAGTACAGACTTAATCAGTGAAGAAAAAAGCTTAGTAAATACTGTTGAACAAAAACTTAAGCCAGTTCAAGCGCACCTCAAAAATTTGTTGAATAAAATACGCAATGGGGATTTCCAGTCACTCTCTCAACAGCAGTTTGTTACTGATCTATATGATGTATTCGATCCGTTAAGTGCGAGCTATCAAGCTTTAATAGAGCTGCAATTAAATGAAGCGAATCACTTTAAAAAACAAGCCGACGAAAACTTTGCGTTAGTAAGTCTAGTGATGAAATTATCAGTAGCACTGTTGATTTTTTTGTTGTTAGCCATTGCTTATTTTATTTATCGTTCAATTCAAAATCCATTGATGGCGCTGCGCGATACCATTACGCAAATTGCAAATAATGCTGACTTGCGAATACGAGCCAATGTACTTGGTGAAGATGAAATTGCAGATACTGCGCGAAACTTTAATAATATGTTGTCACGTATACATACTTTAGTAACCGATGT
This sequence comes from Pseudoalteromonas sp. 1181_04, assembly GCF_052850545.1. NCBI lineage: Bacteria > Pseudomonadati > Pseudomonadota > Gammaproteobacteria > Alteromonadales > Pseudoalteromonadaceae > Pseudoalteromonas > Pseudoalteromonas sp. 1181_04. The sequence continues at coordinate 140,778 of NZ_VXCS01000012.1, read as the reverse complement.
ATCTGGGGCGACGTTAACTTTATCTTCTGCGGCAGAAGAAATGAACTCAATTAGTGAGCAAGTGGCCTCAACAGCCACAGAGCAAGAGCAACAGTCTACAATGATTGCGACAGCCATTACGCAAATGAGTAGTGCGATTGAACAAGTGGCACAAAATGCGATGGCCACATCAGAAAAAGCCACTAATGCAGATAGTAAAGCACAACAAGGGCAGCAAGCCGTTGCTGATAATATTAGCTCAATCCAAACGTTATCTAAGTTAGTAAATACAAATACACAATTAATAAACGATCTTAATACACAAACAAATGATATAAATCAGGTTGTAATGATGATCCAAGGCGTTGCAGAGCAAACTAACTTACTGGCTTTAAATGCTGCGATTGAAGCCGCAAGAGCAGGGGATTCTGGTCGTGGTTTTGCTGTTGTTGCCGATGAAGTAAGGCAGCTTGCTCATAATACCCAAAAAGCCACAGCGAGTATTAATGAAATGATCAGCAAGCTACAAGGTATGGCTCAACAAGCTGTTGTTGCTATGGGCAACGCTGAAAGTAGTGCACAAGAAAGTGTTGATCATGCAGAATATTCATCACAAGTTTTAACTGAAATAAATCAAGAGGTAACCGAAATTGCCGATATGAACACGCAAGTGTCAACAGCCACTGAAGAGCAAAAAATGGTGGCCAATGAATTAAGTAGTAACATCAACGAGTTTAGTTCTAGTATTGCATCAGTGAGTGAAAGTTCACAGCAAAACGCACAAGCATCACAGGAGTTGGCCTTACTCGCAAGTATGTTACAACAACAAGTAAATGAGTTTAAAATATAACACTGTAATGAGTGTACCTTGTTATTAATAGAGTACGAATGACAAGGTACAGTCTAAATTTATTCGTTTTCACAAGGTTTGGTTCGCGCAGTTTTGTGACAACATCAGCAAAAAAAATAAGCTGCCATACACTTTTTTATAGATAAAATCATTGTTCTATAGCTGTATGCTTTGCAAATGTTGCTGTGCAGCCACAATCCCCATTTGGTAACCATCGCTGAGCTTTTGATAGTTTTTAGTGGTGCGGCCAACGTTAAAGTCAGCCGGTGGTGCGATGATATTTATTTTACAGTCTGCAGGTGGATTATGAATAAACGCAATACTGGCATTATAGTTATCAGCTCGCGCTAAAGATGCACTGGCAAGTGCCGGGTGGTTTTTATAAATGCGGCGTGTAAACCATGGGGCCTTACTGGTTTTTTTACGATATCCAAGTGGTTGTGATAAAACGACCGTGATTTCTTCAGCTCCCATTTGATAGGCTTTTCGGATCGGAATTGAATCAGCCACACCGCCATCGGTCATGGCAACACCATCTATGACTGGGTAATCTCGATAAGCAATAGGAATCGCACAGGAGGCTTTTAACTGTTGCTCCATTTGCTCTGCTGTCGCTTTTAAATATTGCGCTGATGCTGTGTCTATATCGGTAGCGACAATATAAAATTCACAGTTCTGTGTTGCAAATGTGCCAAGATCTAAACGAATATCAGCCATGGTGGTTTGCCATAACCAATCTAAGTCAAATAAATGTCCGCCACGGATAAAGCGCGCTAAATTAATAAACTCGGGTCGACATGAATAATCAGTGATCACTTTATGATTACGTTTAGCTTGTTGGCATAAATAAGCCGCAATATTAGTTGCCCCAGCAGAAACACCAAAGCAGCGATTAAATGGTTGGTATTGTGCCCCTAAGAACGCATCAAGTACGCCGGTGGCAAATATGCCGCGCATTGCACCACCTTCTACAACAAGGGTGTGTTTGTTGTTGCTCACCAAATTTTCTCCTTTAACTACTAACATTCGAGTTAATCACTTTGCAGTGCTTCAATAGGATCAAGCTGTGACGCTTTGATCGCGGGGTATACACCAAAAATAAGGCCGACTAACGCACAAATACTAAACGATAACACTATGGCGGTCATTGACCACGATACCGCCCACTGCGAGTACATAGAAATAATTTCAGACAAGCCAATACCAAATACCACACCCAGTAGGCCACCTAAAATAGAAATGGTAAAGCTCTCGGCAATAAATTGTATTCGAATGTCTTTTTGTGTTGCACCAATAGCACGCAGTAAGCCAATTTCTTTAGTGCGTTCAAGCACCGTCGCCAACATGATATTCATAATACCGATACCGCCAACCAGGAGTGAAATGCCTGCCACGCAGGACATTACAATATTAAATATTTGCTGGGTTTGTTTTTGCTGGGCTAATAATGCGGCAGGAATAACTAATTCAAAATCATCAATATCACTGTGGCGATTTTGCAGTAAATGTTCCAGTGCTTGTGCGGCAACAATTGGATCAACCGATTTATCAATGGCTAGTTTCAAGCTGCTGACTTCACTATCAAGTAAGCCACTTTCAAAGCGGTGTAATGCAGTACTAAGTGGAATAAATACTTGGTTTTGTTCGTTACCGAGTTTGACTCCTTGAAATTCTTTTTTCTTTAAATAAGGCGCTTGTAAAATACCGACTACTTTAAACCATAAGTGGTTAATTTTTATTTGTTGACCGAGTGCGTCACCTAACGGAAATAGTTGCTTGGCAGTATTTGCGCCAAGCATTGCCACTTGAGCAAACCGTTGTTGATCGTTTTTATTTAATATACGCCCAGCAAATAGTTGAAAATGTGACAGCTGAAAATAATTAGCGCTTACACCTACGGCATTGGCGTCGCTGTTATTGTATTGGCTAAAAATATGATACGTCTCGATGGTTTTTTGTGCGGCAAAATCGGTAACAAAAGGCAGCGAGTCGTGGGCAACTTGGGCATCACGCAGGCTTAAACCGGCCGAATGCTTACGTTGCTCTTTGAGTTCTTTTTCATCGAACTCTTTGCCATTAACAATCAAATTATATAACCCCATAGAGTCAATCATTTTCATGGCTTCACGTTCAGCACCTTCACCAATATTGAGCATAGCAATGACGGCACCGACACCAAATATCATCCCTAATAAAGTCAGTAAAGTACGTAATTTATGCTGTGCAAGCTCTAAGGCGGTGTCGATAAATAAAGTTAAATATTTCATCAGATGTCCTTTATATCAATGAGTGAGATCACATCATTAGCAGCTAAGCCTGCGAGGATCTCTACATGACTAAGGTTATGTTTGCCTAATGAAACGGTCTTTTTGACAAATTCGCCAGCTTCTTCAACATAGACATAATGCGCATTTTGTTCGGTAAAAACACTTTGTTTAGGTACCACTAAACGCTCACTTTGCGGTGTCACTAAAATAGTAGCATTGAGTTTTAAACCCGGGCGTAAAGCGTCACTTTGCTGATTTATCGTTGCTTTTAGTTCGTAAAATTTTTGTGGGTCGCCGCGTTTTATTGATTTAGGAAACGGTGATACTTCAATTAACTCGCCACGAAATTGCTGCTCAGGCAATGCAATAAGTTTGAATGTAAGTGACTGACCTACGGATAAATCGATTGCTTCACGTTCAGACACATATAACATCAACTGCATTTGGCTAACATCAGGCAGTGCTGCTATTTTTTGACCAGGCCATAAGGATTCACCCGCTCGCGGTTTTTCGCCGCGCCAATTAGTACTATGGGTTAATAAGCCATCGTGAGGGGCGATGATCTCAAGCAATGATAGGTTAGTGTTCAACGTTGCTAATTTTTGTTTGTATTGGTCTTCTTTCATTTTTAATAACATCAACTCTCCGGTGGCACTTTGCTCAAAACGGCCAGTTTGCCAGTCGTAGTAGTTATGTTTTGCATTTAAAAACTCAACATTTTGTTGTGACTCTAAAATATCTAATTTAGAGCGAATGCGTTCATCTTCAATTGAGTAATCTTCGGCAAATTGCTTTTCTTCATTAACCAATACAATATCGTGCTCTAAAATAGTCTTATCTTTATCTATTTCTCCTGATTTTTGTGCTAAATCTTGCGCTGCTAAAGCCGCTTGATTAGTGTTTTTTTGGCTTTGCCGACGCATTTGTTCGCCATCAAAACGAGCAATGACCTGACCTTTTTTAACTTGGCTATATTCTGGCATTAACCACGCTAAAGTTTGTGGCCCACGGCTTGATGCTGGCGCAACAATCAGGGTTTCATTTGCCGCGATCAAATGCCCTTTGGCTTCAACCTCAGTTTTAAAACTGTGTTCACTAACCGTATAAGTAAGCGCGTTTTGAATTTCATGTTCTTTTGAACAACCGCTGATAAATAAAGCTGTAACGATTAAGCTAAGTGCAAAGCTCGTTTTCATAATTTTACCTCGTCGCCTAGTTGTAGGCCGCTTTTAACTACGGCGAGATTATCGGTAAAGTGACTTATCTCTATAAATTGTTTGTTATTTTCAGTGGTTGTAACATAGGGACCTTGTTGATCATATTGCAAACTGGTTAAAGGAATACTTAATACCTGAGGTAAGCGAGCGGTGGTGATCTCTAAGCGCGCAGTAAGTCCTGGGCGAATAACACTGGTGTCAATATTATCAATACTAACAATGGCATCCACAATCCGACGCTTATCTTGATATGACTTTTCTCTAAATACACGACCCAAACTCTTTATTTTCCCTGACACAACTAGTTCGCTACTGCCATCAATGGTTATTTTAACGGTTTGCCCTGGGGCAATTTTACCGCTGTCGGGTTCATCGATTTGTGCTTTTACTTGCATATTTTTAAGTACAGCAAGCTCAATAACAGGCTGACCAAATTGCACACTTTCACCAATGGATGACTTTTCACCTTCATAATTGGTTTTATAAATTACCAGCCCATCAATTGGGGCTTTTACCTTAAGGCGTTCAATATCTTGTAAATACTCGTCTACCTCACTTTGCAGCCGTGCAACTTTACTTTGCACCATTTTTAAGTTTAGTTCTTTGCTCTGTTGCTGAAACGTTTGCTTACTTTTAGCAAGCGTTAGATCGTTGTTTGCAATAGTAAAATCAATTTGTGACTTTTTACGTTCAACTTCAGAACGAGATTGATCAACAATCTCTGCTTTGCGTTTAGCTTTATCGTAGTTCATTTTCATTTCGGCAACGCTGAGGGTCAGTTCTTGCTCTTTGATAAGCTCTTTATTTTGCGCATTTTCGAGTTGTTTTTTTGCTCGCTCTAATGAAGATTGTTTGTCGATTAGCTTATCGCGAACTTGTTTGTCGTCAAACGATACCACCACTTGGCCTTTTTTAACTTGGGTGTTCTCCGCTAGCATAGTCTTAATTTGGTATTGCCACATACGGGCAACTGACGGCGGGGCAATGATCGCACTGGTTGATGACTCCAGTTCGCCATTGGCATTAACCGTGATAGCAATATCACTCTTTTTCACTAGATAATGTTGTTGCTCATCGTCATTACATGCAGTTAATAGCAACATACTCAATATTATGCATAAAACGTTATGATTCATCAGAGTCTTCTCCGATTGTTAATTTTGCACTCATGCCCGGTAACAGTTTTAAATTCTGAGCGTTAAAGTTAAAGCGAGTTCTAAAGTAGGCATCTTTGCCCCACTGAAGGCGTTCTTCTGGCTGAGTTGAAATTTCGCTTAAAGTCGCATTGAGCGGCTGTTGTAAATAGGCGTCAAATAACAATTGCGCTTGTTGGCCAAGTTGTAAATGTTGATAATCAATTTCGTGTACCCAGGCTTCAATGTAGAGTTCACTCATGGCCGGTATTTCGACAATTTTCCAGCCTGGTTGGGCTGTCATACCGACAAATGCTTTTTCGCCATTCCACGGATGGTTTGCATATAAAACGGGCCCTGTACGCTGTGCCTTAATGCTCATACTTGCCAGTTGCGTTTTATTGTATGCAAGGTCTGTTTTTAGTTGTTCAATAGTCAGTAACTGCTTATTGCGCGCAACGGTATTTTCAGTTTTAACTTGGCTGAGTTCTTCGGATGATTTTTGTTTATTGATCAGGGCTTTTTCAAGTTCGAGCTGATTTTTTTGATAATCATAGGTACTTAAGTTAGCGTGTGGAATAGCAGCATCTATGCGGGCACGCGCTAGTAAAAGCTCAGTGCGCTTAAAGTTAAACTCAGCTTCTATTTGTTTTTCTTGATTGCTAGTGGTGATCCTAAGCAGCTCTTCTTCGGCGGCCTCTAAACTTACTTCATCTTGTTCAATTTCACTGGCAATCGAGCCACTATCAAACACCACAACAACATCACCTTGTTGCGCTATTTCGCCTTCTTTCATCATCCATTGTACTTGTACTCGCCAATTGTCTGATTTTGGAGCATAAAAAATTTGCTTATCGCTGGCTTTTAGCTCACCACTGAGTAATAAACTTTGCGCGTTGCTTGAGAAAGCTAAGCTGTAAAGTAATAATCCTAAACAGGCTTTGAAACATTGATTTTTTAACATCCGCTATCCTCTATAACTATGCCATCTTTCATCCGAATAATTCGCTTAGCATAAGCAGCAATATCTTCTTCATGGGTTACCATGACCAAAGTATGCCCTTGCTGGTGGAGTGAGCAAAGCAACTGCATAATTTCATGAGACGTTTTACTATCGAGGTTACCCGTTGGTTCATCAGCAAAAATGACTTTTGGCTCGTTTACTAATGCTCTGGCAATAGCAACTCGTTGCCGCTGACCACCGGACATTTCAAAGGGTTTATGGTGTGCGCGATTTTGCAAGCCAACCTTATCCAGCATCGCCATAGCGCGCTCACTGGCTTGCTGTTTTGGGGTGTCGGTATAGCGCAGTGGCAAAGCCACATTTTCTTGAGCACTAAGGCGAGTTAATAAGTGAAAGGTTTGAAATATAAAGCCAATTTTTTTATTACGGATAGCTGACAAACTTTCGTCATCTATTTCTTTAATACTTTCACCAGAGAGCAAATAACTGCCTGAGGTTGGTGTATCGAGACACCCAAGGATATTCATTAAAGTCGACTTCCCTGAACCGGAAGCGCCCATTACGGCGACAAACTCACCTTCTTCAATATGCAATGAAACATTACTTAATGCAATGACTTGCGTTTCGCCTGCGCCATAAGTACGGCAAAGATTTTCGACCCTGATCATACAGTTACTTTTTGTTTTTATTATTATCTGATTGGTTAAACTAGCGAGTTTTATAGCGAGACACAAGTCCAAATATAGTAGTTAAACATACGTCTATTTGCAGCCTTTAATTGTTTTAACATTTAAAGGCTAATTTAATCATTGTCAGTTAACAATTGCGTGGTTTTATATTTCATTTATTGCGTTTTAGCTAAGAGTTGTGCGGGTTTAGCGAATATTTTTTGTTACAAAAAAGCCAAGTAATTCGATAAAAACTTCTTGGCTGGCTTTATGGTAAAAATCATACAGCATATTCAGAGTGTTATACCCACATCTAGGTTAAATTGCTGCAACCCACATAACACCGACTTCTTTTTTTACCACTTTTACATGGGTGCCAGCGCTTAGTGGTTGCTGGCTTTTTAGTTTCCAGCTCACTCCAGAATACGAGTAGGTACTAACACCTAACTCATCAACATCGCTAGTGAGCACAAAATCAAGCTCTGCAAAGTCACTTTTCACTTCTTTATTATCAACATTATCTTGCATGCGTTTTAGCGGTTTCCATAGTAAAACAGCGCATGCGGCGGTGATCAAGGTGTTACTCCAAAGTGCGGTGGTTAATGAGTCTTCTAACAGCGCGAAGTTCATCATTAATCCAGTTGCAAATAATGATATACCCAAAAACAATAATATAAAGGTCGACATTCCCAGCACTGCTACTTCAATTATCAGTGCCAGTACACCTAAGATCATCAGTGTTTGGGCTAAATTATTGGTAATGAACTCCATAGTTTGCTCCTTTACAGCTTAACCTTTTTGTTTGGTATTTAAGGTATTAATAATCGACATCGCTTGCGCTACCATAGAGCTGGCATCGGTGCCGTTATCGGGTAATAAAACAACTGACGATTCTTTAGCAATGGCTTGTTTTGCGGCAATTGCTTTTGAGGCGAGGTCTAATTGAATGGCTTTTTGACCTTGCTCAGTATCAGCTGCTTCACCTACTTTACGTAGTGCATCAGCTTGTGCTTCGGCTACCGCAATAATGGCTTTAGCTTCACCTTCAGCACGCAGGATTTGCTCGGCTTTTTCTGCTTCAGCGGCTAGTACTTGCGCTTGTTTTTTACCTTCAGCGACATTGATATTAGCTTGACGATCACCTTCTGATTCTAAAATTTGTGCACGTTTAACACGTTCCGCTTTCATTTGTGCTTCCATCGCTTCCATTACTGATTGCGGTGGCACAATATCTTTAATTTCATAACGTAATACTTGAATACCCCAAGGATCTGCGGCTTGGTTAATTGCCGCAACAATATTAGTATTTAGTACATCACGTTCTTCAAAGGTTTTATCCAGCTCCATTTTACCAAGCTCTGAACGCATCGTTGTTTGCGATAATTGCGTAACGGCAAACACATAATCATCAACGCCATAAGTGGCTTTGTATGGATCCATAACACGGAAATACAATACACCATCAACAATCAATGAAATATTATCTTTGGTAATAGCAGATTGCGACGGCACATCTTGCGCTTGCTCTTTTAAACTACGATCAGCGGCAATACGATCAACAAACGGCACAATAAAGTTTAGGCCTGCTTCTTTAGTTGATTGATACTTACCAAAACGTTCAATGAGCCACGCACGGTTTTGCGGCACAAATTTAACACTACTTTTTAGCAGTACTAAAACAAAAATGAGTAAAAACGCCTCAACAGTGAATAACATGTTGAGAACTTGCGTTATCGGGTCCATAGATACTCTCCTTTAATAGTGGCCAATATGGCGTGTCACATATTTATTTAATTTATATACTTATAAACGTGACTAACCCTACATTACCATTGAGCTGTAAGCCCAGCTAGTGAAAAATCGTGACAAAGTATGTCGGTAAGTTAATTACGATTGCAATATTATGGTCATGTTTTTTGAAGATGCACACAGAAAGTATGTTTGATTTTTGATCTAAAGCAAATAGTTCAGGCAGAAAGGGAAGTCTGTTTGTGAGCCTCTCAGTTAATTTAAGATTAGCAAACTCAAAGTGAATACCTTACATAGTTAAACTCACCTTCATGTAAGAATAGACCCCGCACCATGTTTAGCTCAAAACAACGTACACATTTTTTCAAACAATGTAAATATGTACTTGGTGCTGCTGATAATCCTTATCTAGATTTGTTCAGCGGTTCAACAGAACAAGTGCATCGCAAATTCTTTGCGTTTAGTGATTTAAAAGATAAACCTATTGATGGTAAGTTTGATTCTTATGGATTAAGTAAAGTTGCCACGATACCTTGGTTTTAACCCTTTATTTTTTCTCTTTAAAATTTTCTATAAAAACAATGGGTTATAACATATCGTTTTTGATAAGGTAAAATAGTAATATTTAACCTAATGGCTTGTTGTAACTTATTTTTATGCTGATATTCTATAGTTTACTGCCGCACAGGCAGCTTAGAAAGCAGTTTACTACTCTAGCCCCGACACGTAAAAGTTTACTGCCGCACAGGCAGCTTAGGTGACGAGGGACCGACAAAAATATCGGGAATATTTTGGAACTGCGAAGCAGACCTTTATGGCGAAGGGCAGGACGCCTAAAGTAAACGACATATCTAGTAAAGAGTGCAGCGCGAAGAAGTGAGGTCATGGCAGATTTTTGTTCCCGACAAAATCTAAGTACCTAAATCCATTTAGGCAATGACCGATGTAACCAAGCTCCATGGATGGATTCAAACGCCGATGTTTTTTTTCGCGCCAGCAAGCTTAGCGCCTACGACACAGGCAGCTTAGGTGGCGAGGCAGTGAAACGAGTTTTTTGATCACTATTCGGCGCTAAAGCGCTCTTCTACAAGCCACACTACGGATGCTTACGGCGACGATATGCTTAACGTGCTAAGCACGAGCTACAAATTATTTCATGGTTTCTCATTTACCCTCACTGTCTGTTTTTTGTGCAACAAATCGTTAAGTTCTAGGAAAATGATTTGCAGAGCTGCATTTGTATGCGCTGAAGAACTGTTTTTAGCGAGTTCGGGCGATTTCTGATTGCTATTTATATTACATTTTGAGATATTATTTATAATATAATATTAAAAGGAAATAGTAACAGATGACTCTGCCCAGTTCTCAATCTGCAAATGCAATCCGTATGCTTGCTGTCGATGCCGTTCAAAAAGCTAATTCAGGTCACCCAGGTGCACCAATGGGGATGGCCGATATTGCTGCTGTTCTTTGGCAAAACTTCCACCGCCACAATCCATTGAATCCTGATTGGCCTAACCGCGACCGTTTTGTGTTGTCAAACGGCCATGGCTCTATGTTGCAGTACGCATTACTACATTTAAGTGGTTATGATGTCAGTATTGAAGACATTAAACAGTTTCGCCAACTGCATTCTAAAACGCCGGGTCACCCAGAGTATGGTTATACACCTGGGGTTGAAACAACTACAGGGCCACTTGGTGCTGGTATTGCCAATGCGGTTGGTATGGCAATTGCTGAAAAAACCTTAGCTGGACAATTTAATAAACCACACTTTGATATTGTTGATCACTTCACTTACTGCTTTTTAGGTGATGGTTGTTTGATGGAAGGTATCTCTCATGAAGCATGTTCATTAGCAGGTACATTAAAGTTAGGTAAACTCATCGCTTTTTGGGATGACAATGGCATCTCAATTGATGGCGAAGTAGAAGGCTGGTTTACTGACGATACCCCAAAACGCTTTGAATCATACGGTTGGCAGGTTATTAGTGGCGTTGATGGTCACGATATGGCCGCGATTGCCAGTGCTATTGAAGCTGCGCAAGCTAACCCAGATCAGCCAACGCTTATCTGTTGTAAAACGGTGATTGGTTTTGGTTCGCCCAATAAATCGGGTAGTCATGATTGTCACGGTTCACCACTGGGTAATGATGAAATTGCAGCGGTTCGTGAGCAACTAAATTGGCCACATCCAGCGTTTGAAATTCCTCAAGATCTATACAATGAGTGGAATGGCCAAGCCAAAGGCCAAGATTTAGAAAGCGCATGGCAACAAACCTTTGCCGCTTACAGCAAAGCACACCCAGAGCTGAGTAAAGAATTTAACCGCCGTGTAACGGCTAAATCATTACCGAGCAACTTTGCAGAAATTGCTGATCAGTACATTGCCAAGTGCCAAGAAGATATGCAAAACATAGCAACCCGTAAATCATCACAAAATGCCATTACCTTCTTTGCTGAGCATTTGCCTGAACTTATGGGAGGCTCCGCTGATTTAGCCGGTTCCAACTTAACTTTATGGCCTGACGCGAAAGGCTTGCAAGATGATGCTGCCGGTAACTATGTATTTTATGGCGTACGCGAGTTTGGCATGAGCGCGATAATGAATGGTATTGCGCTGCATGGCGGCTTTATCCCATTTGGTGCAACCTTCCTAATGTTTATGGAATACGCTCGTAACGCAGTGCGTATGGCTGCACTGATGAAAGCACAGAGTATTTTTGTGTATACCCATGACTCTATTGGTCAAGGTGAAGATGGCCCGACCCATCAGCCAATTGAACAAATTGCTAATTTGCGTATGACGCCAAATATGTCGACTTGGCGCCCATGTGATGAAGTTGAAACAGCGGTTGCATGGAGTCAGGCTTTAATCAAAGAAGCTGGCCCAAGTGCATTGATCTTTAGTCGCCAAGGTACTAAAGCAATGCCGCGCACTAAAGAGCAACTAGCGAATGTTGCTAAAGGTGGCTATATCTTAGTTGATAGCGAGCACACACCTGAACTGATCATTATTGCTACTGGTTCTGAAGTTGAGTTAGCGGTAAATGCAGCAGCTGATCTAACCGAACAGGGTAAACAGGTTCGTGTTGTATCTATGCCATGTACCAATCAGTTTGACTTGCAAGATAAAGCCTATCGCCAGAGTGTATTACCTGTTGGTGTTGCTAAAATTGCGGTAGAAGCTGCACATAGCGATTTTTGGTATAAATATGTTGGCCAAGATGGCGATGTACTAGGTATGACTACCTTTGGTGAGTCAGCGCCAGGACCAGTTCTGCTTGAATACTTTGGCTTTACTGTGAGTAACCTAGTTGCTAAGGCTAATGCGTTACTAGACGCTTAATTGTTTTGAACTTGGGTTAAAAATTTACCTGAACAAAAAGCCCGCTGATTTAATTAAATCAGCGGGCTTTTTTATTTGCAGAATTGATTTTATATAACGACTGAAGCTTAGATCAGCTCAGCTAGAATGGCTTCTAGTTTTTCTTGGTCAATTGCAAATTGGCGAATACCTTGGCTTAGTTTTTCAGTGGCCATGGCATCTTGATTCATTTCCCAGCGAAATGCTTGCTCAGTCATAGGCGTTGGCGGGGCAACTGTTTCAGTAGCAGCAGTCAGTTGACGCGCTAATGGGGCATCTGTTGCGGCTAGTTCTGATAATAGCCCTGGGCTGATAGTTAATCTATCACAACCTGCCAGTAATTGGATTTCGCTGATGTTTCTAAAGCTTGCACCCATAACGATGGTTTTATAATCGTGCTTTTTGAAGAAGTTATAAATATGTGCAACAGACTGTACGCCTGGATCATTAGCACCGCTAAAATCGCTATCAGTTTGGTTTGCTTTATACCAATCAAGAATACGACCAACAAAAGGCGAGATTAAATAAGCACCTGCTTCAGCACACGCACGAGCTTGAGCAAATGCAAACACCAACGTTAGGTTACAGCGAATACCTTGTTGCTCGAGTACTTTTGCTGCTTGAATACCTTCCCATGTAGACGCCACTTTGATCAGTACGCGCGAGGTATCAATATCTTGCTCTTTATAGAGCGCAACAAGCTCAAGGGCTTTATCAATAGTTGCTTGAGTGTCAAACGATAAGCGCGCATCTACTTCGGTAGACACTAACCCTGGCACTTGAGCCATTAAATTTGCACCAATTAGTACCGACAGTTTGTCAGCAGCTTTGCTGATCACCTGTGCATTGTCACTTGTTTGTTGCTTAGCCCAAGCAACGGCTTCAACAGCCAGTGGGCGGTATTTTTCAATTTTAATCGCATTGAGCAATAACGATGGATTGGTAGTGGCATCTTGCGGCTTATATTGATCGATTGCTTCAAAATCACCGGTATCAGCAACCACAGTGGTCATGGTTTTTAATTGTTCTAATTGGCTAGACATAGACATCCTATTTTCATCATACAAAATAAATTAACGGCTTTTAGCATTGCTTATGACATGGTTTAAGCCCTTTATTAGTGCAAAACATTAGTTTAAAGGGCACAGGTGTCACGAATATTTCAGAATAAATCTGTTAATAATATTTTTATAATACCTTTACAACCCGTCATTATTGATATTATCATACAAATAACAGTAATGACTAACATTGTTAGTATCCAATTAGTGAAAGGTATTTATGTCTCGTTATACATTGGGCTTAGATTATGGCTCTGATTCAGTAAGAGCACTGCTTGTTGATGTAACCACAGGTAAAGAGCTGGCTAGCCATTTAGTGAATTATCCGCGTTGGGCGCAAGGTTTATATTGCGCTCCAAGTAAAGATCAATTTCGCCAGCATCCACAAGACTACATCGACAGCTTGATTGAGGTCGTCAATGGTCTATGGCAACAAGTACCTGCGGGAACTGCGGATAAAGTAATAGGTATGAGCTTTGATACCACAGGCTCAACGCCAGTGGCGATTAATAGCCAAGGCACGCCTTTAGCGCTGACTGAAGAATTTGCTGAAAACCCTAATGCGATGTTCATTCTTTGGAAAGACCATACGTCGATTAAAGAAGCGAATGAGATCACCAAAGCCGCGACCAATAACGAGGTTAATTATCTTTCACACATGGGCGGCATCTATTCATCAGAATGGTACTGGGCTAAAGCATTACATATTTTTAGAGATGATGCGGCTGTAAAAGCGGCAACTTACTCGTGGGTTGAGCATTGTGATTGGATGACGGCATTGATGTGTGGCACCACTCACCCAGAAGTATTAACACTGGGACGCTGTGCAACGGGCCACAAACAAATGTGGAATGAGCAATGGGGTGGTTTCCCACCAAATAGTTTCTTCAGCAATATTGACCCATTATTAGATGGTGTGGTTGATACGCTTAATGCAGCAACCCAACCAAGTGACCAAGTCGCTGGTAAATTAACCGCGCAATGGGCTGATAAACTTGGTTTATCACAGAATGTAGTTGTAGGTTACGGTGCGTTTGACTGTCACATGGGGGCAGTTGCTGCCAATGTGCGTCCAGGTGTTTTAACTAAAGTAATGGGTACTTCAACTTGTGATATTACTGTTACTTCAAAACAGCAACTTGGCGATACCTGTGTTAAAGGTATCTGTGGTCAAGTAGATGGCTCAGTGATCCCAGGCATGATTGGCCTTGAAGCGGGTCAATCTGCGTTTGGTGATTTATATGCATGGTTTAAAAACCTGATGTTATGGCCGACTCGCCAATTAACAAATTTAAACGACGTTGAACAAAGCTTGATCAACAAAATTGAAGACTCAATTTTAGTTGATTTATCAAAAGCTGCCAGTGCGTTACCGGTTAAAAATACCGATGTAACGGCACTTGACTGGGTCAACGGTCGTCGCACTCCTGATGCTGATCAAAGCGTAGCAATGGCCATGACGGGCATGAAAATGGGCACTGATGCGCCGCAGTTCTTTAAAGCATTAGTTGAGGCGACGGCCTTTGGCGCACGCGCCATTACTGAGCGTTTTCAAAGTGAAGGCGTGCCGATTGATTCAGTAGTGGTAATTGGCGGCATTTCAAAAAAATCAGATTACGTAATGCAAACCTGTGCGGATGTATGGAACTGCCCAATTGACGTACTTGAAAGCGAGCAAAGCTGTGCGCTTGGTGCTGCAATTATGGCTGCTGTGGCAGCGGGCGAATATGCAACAGTGGCGGATGCTCAGCAAGTTATGGCTTCTGCTGTATGTCATCAGTATTTACCTAACCCAGAGCGGGTTGCGGTTTATAACGAACTCTATGCTAACTATCAAGCGTTAGCACAGTATGTTGATGGAGCAAAAGCATGAGCTACACAGAATTAAAGCGCGAAGTATTCGAAGCAAATATGGAATTACAACGTCGTGGTTTGGTGATTTATACCTTTGGTAATGTATCGCAAATCGACCGCGACAAAGGCGTGATTGCGATTAAACCAAGTGGTGTATCGTATGACCAAATGAAAGCAGAAGACATGGTGATTGTTGATTTAGAAAACAACATTGTTGAGGGCAGCATGCGGCCGTCTTCGGATACCAAAACCCATATTCATTTGTATCGTCATTTTAATGACATTGGTGGCGTAACGCATACTCATTCAACGTATGCCACTGCATGGGCACAAGCAAAGCAGAGCATTCCTTGTTTTGGTACTACACACGCTGATTATGTGCACGGTGACATTACCTGCACCCGCGAGCTTACTGATGCGCAAGTAAATGGTGATTATGAGCTTGAGACCGGTATTCAAATTACCGATGCTTATAAAGACCGTGACCCAAAAGCGGCACCTATGGTGATTGTGGCAGGACATGCACCGTTTACTTGGGGTAAAGATGCTGCGCAATCTGTGTATCACGCGGCGCTGCTAGAAGAAATTGCTCGCATGGCTTACTTAACTCGCACGCTTGATCAAAATGCAGCTGCGCTTAAGAAGTCTGTGATGGATAAACATTATTTAAGAAAACACGGTAAAGATGCCTACTACGGCCAAAGTAACCGTGGCTAACAAGTACAAGAGGAATTTATATATGCCGTCGTCAATGAAAGAAGTTTGGTTTGTAACTGGGTCACAACATTTATATGGCCCAAAAGTGTTAAATACCGTTGCAGATAATAGCGCTGCAATTGTGGCTGGTTTAAATAGCGAAGCTAATTTACCAGTTAACTTAGTGTGTAAGCCAACGGTGAAAACGCCTGAAGAAATTCATGCCGTGTGCCAAGCAGCCAACACCGATCCTAACTGTGTGGGTTTAGTATTATGGATGCATACGTTCTCACCTGCGAAAATGTGGATTGCTGGATTAAACGAGTTACGTAAACCATGGTTACACCTTCATACGCAATTCAATGCCGCGCTACCGTGGGCTGATATTGATATGAACTACATGAATACCCACCAAAGTGCCCACGGTGACCGTGAGTTTGGTTTTATTGGTACTGTAATGCGTAAAGAGCGTAAAGTAGTGGCTGGTCACTGGCAACGTGCTGACGTGCAAAAGCAAATTGATGATTGGTGTCGCGCTGCTAAAGGTTGGGCTGAGAGCCAAACACTTAAAGTGGCACGTTTTGGCGATAACATGCGCCAAGTTGCGGTTACAGAAGGTAACAAAGTATCAGCACAAATCACCTTTGGCTATGAAGTGCATGCCTTTGGTGTAGCTGAGCTCGTTAAAGTTGTTGATACCGTGACAGATGCTGAAGTCGATGCCCAGCTTGAAGTATATAAAACTGACTATGTGATTAGCGATGAAACGTTGCAAGATGACTACAAAGTATCGATGCTACGCAACGAAGCGCGTTTAGAGCTTGGTATGGAACGCTTTTTAGAAAAAGGTGGCTTTAAAGCATTCACTAACTGTTTTGAAGACTTGTCTGGTTTATCAGGTTTACCAGGACTTGCAACGCAGCGTTTAATGGCTAAAGGCTATGGCTATGGCGGCGAGGGCGACTGGAAAACAGCTGCTATGGTACGCATCATGAAAGTAATGGGTGAAGGCCGTGAAGGCGGTTGTTCATTTATGGAAGATTACACGTATAACATGGGTGATACCGACCAAGTACTAGGTGCTCACATGTTAGAAGTGTGTCCATCAATTGCTGCGCAAAAACCACGCCTTGAAGTTCACACTCACACCATTGGGGTGAAATGTGATGTGGGTCGTTTATTGTTTACCGCTAAAGCCGGTGCGGCAATTAACGTTTCGCCAATTGATATGGGTAATCGTTTCCGTATTTTGATCAACGAAGTAGATACAGTAACGCCACCGGCTGAGTTACCGCATTTACCAGTTGCATCAGCATTGTGGGAACCAAAACCGAATCTATCAGTGGCGTCTGCTGCGTGGATCCATGCCGGTGGTGCGCACCACACTGCGTACAGCCAAGCTGTTACCACCGATATGATTGTTGATTTTGCTGAAATGGCAGGTGTTGAAACGATGATTATCGATGCTGATACCAGCATCCGTGGTTTCAAAACAGAGCTACGCCACAATGCAGCGTATTACATGTTAAAACGTGGACTTTAATCACCTATAACAGCAGTGATCTAAGTTAACTAAATAAGCCAACTTTATAGTAAAGTTGGCTTTTGTTTTCTAAGACTTTGGAGTACACATGCTCGATCTCACAAAATACCAAGGCATTATTTTTGATATGGATGGCACGCTTATCGATTCGATGGGCTCTCATTTACAAGCATGGGAGCTGACCTGCCATGCATTAGGTTATCCGTTTGACTATGACTATATGTATAGTTTAGGTGGCGTACCAACACTTGCCACTGTTGATATTCTCAATGAAAAATATGGACTTAGTCATGATCCTGATGAAGTTGCCAAGCAAAAACACCAATTTTGGTTAGGCTTAAACCATCAGCCAGAAATCATTACTGAGACAGTCGATGTATTAAACTATTACCATGGCAAAATGCCTATTGGGGTAGGTACTGGCGCGGACCGTGCGCATGCCATTGAGCATCTAACTCAAACAGGGTTAATCGATAAAATAGACGCATTAGTTACTGCCAGTGATGTTCGCCACGGTAAACCACACCCAGAAACTTTTTTAAGCGTAGCCAAACAAATAAACATTCAACCACAAAATTGTGTGGTGTTTGAAGACACGCAAATAGGTTATCAGGCAGCAGCGGCGGCAGGTATGGACTGTATTTTAGTCAAAGACGGCAAAATACAACTAAAAAGTTAGGCGAATAAATTTGCAATCGATCACTATATTGTATTATAAAAGTATAAATACAATTATAATAAGGTTATTGTCATGTCATTGCAATGTGTAACTCAGCGCCTAACAGCGGTTCATCAGTCGTCAACATCGATTAAAAAATTATCTCGCGGTATCTTTGCAATAGCAGTGTCCTTTGGGATTGCTTTAACCCCCGCGTGTGCTCACCAAGGAGACAATATGACCAATTCACCTTCTGCATTACTGCACGCTTATGGCAAGCTGGCAGACCAAACTCCGATCAACCAAGTTACCCTAACCAATAGTAATGGCGTGAGCGTTGATGTGATCAATTATGGCGGCATTATTACCCGTATCGAAACGCCAGACAGCAATGGCAACATGGGTAATATTGTTTTAGGTATGGATAATTTAGAAGATTACACTAATGCAACCACATACTTTGGCGCGATCATTGGCAGATTTGGTAACCGTATTGCTAATGGTAAATTTAGCTTAAACGGCACGGATTATCAGTTAGCAACTAACGATGGTGCTAACCATTTACACGGTGGTGTGCAAGGCTTTGATAAGAAAGTCTGGAATATGGTGCCATTTAGCACGCAAAACAGTGCTGGTGTAACACTAAGCCTCGTAAGTCCTGATGGTGACCAAGGTTATCCTGGTGAGCTGACCACACAAGTCACCTATACATTGACCAACAAAAATACCCTTGATATGCAGTTTGTGGCAAAAACAAATAAGCCAACCATCATCAATATGACCCAGCACAGTTATTTTAACTTAGCCGGTAAGGGCGATATTCTCGATCATCAAATGCAAATCAACTCAAACGCAATCACCCCTGTGGATGGCGGTTTGGTCCCAACGGGTGAGTTAATGCAAGTGGCGGGTACACCGTTTGATTTTAGAAATCCAAAAGCAATTGGTAAAGAAATTAATGTGGATGATGAGCAGCTGAAGCTTGGTAAAGGTTATGACCATAACTTTGTGCTGAAAAACAAACCTAATCATGATTTGATTGAAGCAGCTAACGTTTATGAGCCAAGCTCAGGTCGAACCCTAACTGTGTATACCGAAGAACCTGCGGTACAGTTTTACTCAGGTAACTTTTTAGATGGAAGCAGTAAGCAAGCCTCTGGTTTAGTACATAAATTAAGAAGTGGTTTTTGCCTAGAGCCACAGCACTTTCCTGATGCACCGAATCAGCCAACATTCCCCAGTACAACTTTGATGCCTGGTGAGGTTTATTCAACGCGTATTGTGTATGAGTTTGGCACTAAGTAATGCACTTCGTTAATCAAATAGGGCTGCTGTTTGCAGCCTTAGTGATAACAACTGTGGCGCAAGCGACTGAGGTTGCGACTATTCATAGCCCAGATCAGCAGTTAGCCGTATTGGTTGATTTAGATGAGCAAGGGCAGTTAAGTTATCAAGTACAGTCAGGTAGCGATAAAGTAATTGAGCCATCTTTATTAGGTATCACGCTTAATAATACCGATTTTACTAAAAAGCTTAGATTATTAGCTGTTAAACAACAGCCGACAGTGAATGATAGCTACCAGCTTTTTACTGGTAAGCAACAGTTTGTTGATTACCAGGCTAACAGTACGGTTGTAAGCGTGACTAATCAGCAACACGAAACATTGAATGTTCGCTTTCAAGTGAGCAACGATGGGGTTGCTTTTCGCTACGAGTTAGATGGGGAGTCCTCGGATACGCGGGTCGTTATGAGTGAACAAACGGGTTTTAACTTCCCAAGTGAAACCGTTGCGTGGTTACAGCCTAAAGCGCAAGCGCAATCTGGCTGGATGAACACTAACCCTTCTTATGAAGAAGAATATTTACAAGCGACAGCATTAACGACCCCTGCAATAACCAATAATGGCTGGGTGTATCCGGCATTATTTAAGCACCAAGAGCAGTATATTTTAATCTCAGAAGCTGGTGGTGAAGACTATTACAGTGGTACTAATTTAACCAATAATAGCCAAGGGCAGTTTAAGGTTCGTTTTCCTGATCAGCGTGAAGTTACTTCTAATGGTGGCTATTTACCAGAGCATACACTGCCGCTGTTATCGCCTTGGCGTTTATTGGTAATTGGCACGTTGCAAACGGTTACTGAGTCTACTTTAGGGACTGACTTAGCACGACCAAACCAGCTAACTAACACTGATTTTGTTAAACCGGGGATTGCTGCTTGGAGTTGGGGGTTATTAAAGGATGACTTTACAACCTTTCCTGTGCAAAAACAGTTCATTGATTATGCAGCAGATATGCACTGGCAATATGTATTGATTGATGCGGATTGGGATCAAAAAATAGGCTGGGAGAAAATGCAGCAGTTGGCAGCCTATGCTAAGCAAAAAAATGTTGATTTATGGGTTTGGTATAACTCATCAGGCGCGTGGAATAACACGGTTTATTCTCCTAAAAGTGCATTACTAACGCGTGCTGATCGCATTAAACATTTTGCAAAACTTCAAGCTATGGGAATTAAAGGCATTAAAGTCGACTTCTTCCCGGGTGATGGTTCATCTGTGATGGCCTATTACGAAGCTATGCTGAAAGACGCAGCAGCACATCAGTTAATGGTCAATTTTCATGGCACCACTTTGCCAAGGGGCTTGCAGCGAACTTATCCTAATCTAATGACCTCCGAAGCAGTAAAAGGCTTTGAGATGATAAGCTTTTTTCAAGCATTTGCCGATAAAGAAGCGCAGCATGCAGCGACCTTAGTGTTTACTCGGAACGTGTTTGATCCAATGGATTTTACACCTATGGTACTTGGTGATATTCCTAATATTGAACGCAAAACCAATAATGCCTTTGAGCTCGCGCTGCCGATTTTATTTACATCTGGGGTACAGCACTTAGTGACAACGCCTGAGCAAATGACGAAAGTTTCAGAACCAGTAAAAGCTTATTTGAAATCGCTGCCTACTCTGTGGGATGAAACAAGGCTCTTGCAAGGCAGCCCAGGTAAGCATGTGGTGATGGCGAGACGTTCTCGCTGCAACTGGTATGTTGCAGGTATTAATGCGCAGGATAAAGCTATTACGTTAGATATTGACTTAAGCTTTAGTAACTTCAGTTCAGCCCAGCTACTTAGCGCAGGTAAAAAATTAACACAGGTTGAGGCGCAACAGCTCAACTCAAAACTGTTTTCTATAAAATTAAACCCCAATAGCGGGTTTGTTATAATAACTAAGGGTGATAACAACAATGAATGCACAACATCACTTGCGCACTAAATTAAAGCGTACTGCTAAAGCAACAGGCCTTGTAGGTTTATTCGCTTTGTCATTAAGCTCACTTACAGGGTGTGAATCTACAACCCGCGCAGACACACAACAAACACAAGATGCAGCACCAATCGCGAGCGCAAAAGCACCCACGCAAGATGATGGCGTATTCACTAATCCATTATTTCCTAATGGTGCCGATCCATGGCTTGAGTACTGGGATGGTAACTATTACCTAACGACGACAACATGGACATCTGAATTGGTGATGCGTAAATCACCTACTTTAGCAGGACTTGCCGATGCAACCCCAGTAAATGTATGGTCAGCGACCGATCCTGCGCGTTGTTGTAACTTTTGGGCGTTTGAATTTCATCGTGTTAAAGGCCCTGACGGCTACCGTTGGTACATGATGTATACAGCAGGGACTGATGGTACTTTAGATAACCAACATCTTAATGTATTAGAAAGTGCCGGTGACGACCCAATGGGTCCGTATGAATACAAAGGCGCACTCATGCCTGATGTATGGAATATCGATGGTAACTACCTAAACTATAAAGACAAACTGTATGTGATCTACTCACAGTGGCAAGGAGATCAACAGTTAAACATTATTGCTGAAATGGAAAACCCGTGGACATTGAAAAAGAATTCACCGCACACGGTGATCACACGTCCTGAACTCGATTGGGAGATCAGTGGCCGTAAAGTTACCGAAGGCGCTGAGATTTTACAGCATAACGGTCGCACGTTTATGACTTACTCAGCAAGCTTTTGTAACACCCCAGACTACAAGTTAGGGATGTTAGAACTTGTAGGTGATGATCCGCTTGATGCAAACAGCTGGAAGAAGTTTGACGAGCCGGTATTTGAACGTACTGATGAAGTATTTGGCCCAGGCCATAATGGCTTTTTTACCTCACCCGATGGCAGTGAAGACTGGCTGGTATACCATGGCAATGACTCAGTAGAGCATGGTTGTAGTGCCACACGTTCTTTACGTGCGCAAAAATTTACTTGGAATAAGGATGGCACGCCAAACTTTGCAAAACCTGTTACACCGGGTGTTGAAGTGGCTCCACCATCAGGTGAATACGGGCCACTTGTAACTCGTGTGCAAGGTCAGCGTTATAACTTAGTTAATGCAACCAGCGGTTTATGTTTAGATATTGCAGCGGATCCTCAAGATGCGCGTGCCGTGCAACGCCAATGTGCAAGCACCAATGGTCAATGGGTGATTGATGCCACCACAGATGGTTTTGTACGTTTAGCAAATCGTGAAGACAGCAAGTTTTTAGAGCTGGCTAATTGCAGTGATGCTGATAATGCGAAAATACAATCTGCAGCGTGGCGTAATAACTTCTGTCAGCAATGGAAAGTAGCACCAAGCACTGATGGTAATGTCACTATTACTAACCGTTACACTGAAAAACCATTAGCCGTAGCAGGGTGTTCAGCCGCGCAAAATCAAGCGGTTTTACAACAAGGTAAAGATACTGCATGTGCTGATTGGCAGTTACAGCCTGTAGGTAGTGTCGCGGTAATGAGCCAACAAAGTGGTAAAGCATTGAGCGTTGCAGGAGCTGTTAAAGCGGGTACTAATGTTGAGCAACAAGCGTTTACTCACAGCGATGCCCAGCAATGGTTCTTTGCGCCAACAGACACAGGCTACGTTGCTCTAAAACAAGACCTAGATAGCGATTATTGC
This sequence comes from Pseudoalteromonas sp. 1181_04, assembly GCF_052850545.1. Lineage (NCBI taxonomy): Bacteria > Pseudomonadati > Pseudomonadota > Gammaproteobacteria > Alteromonadales > Pseudoalteromonadaceae > Pseudoalteromonas > Pseudoalteromonas sp. 1181_04. Next base: position 117,798 of record NZ_VXCS01000012.1, on the reverse strand, counting down.
GCTGCTGTGGCAAACAATGCTTTAGTGCCTGGCGCTAACGTTGAAATGGCTTCGTGCGAAACTAAAACAGCACAATGGCGTATAACCCCTGTTGAAGGTGGCGGCGTGATGTTGATCAACCGTTATACAAAGCAAGCACTGGGTTTAAGTGATTGTGGCCTTGCAGATAAAACTAATTTTGCACAACAACCTGATTTAGGTAACAAGTGCCAAATTTTCCATTTACGCGAACCAAAGTAAATGTAAATAAGCGTTCGACTCTCACCAAGCCACTGTTTCGATAGTGGCTTTTTTATGTGTATGTAGCGTGCGTTTTAATTTTATGAACTTACATTTGAATAGTCGTGTTATTGCCATCATTAATAAAGTGCACTCGCGGCCTGTACATTTAGTATTTTTTAACAAACTGCCAAAGTTAAGCGATTCGCTCAATATAAAAGGTGGTTGTATTTTAAGCTGTTGTCGCTAATTTAATTAGTGTAAGGTGACGCAGCAAAGGTACAATTTGATTGTCCATAATTGTAAGATACAGTGAACCAAGTGTAATGTTAGCGTAGGCTGCTAATATGTAAGGTAAAGCCAAAGATAATTATAAAATAAACTTAAAAAATAGCGCTTTTTATAGATAGAAGCAGGCACAGGAATAGGAAGCCTCATGATATTAAGAATGATTTTATTATTGAGTTTATTGTCAAATATAAATGCAAATGCTCAGGATCCAGAGCCTGAACTTACAATTTTGTTGAACGACTGGCCACCTTATAATTTTAACAAAGGTGGTAAGCTAGTTGGTATTAGCACAGAGTTAGTAGAAGCCGCGCTGCAAAAAGCGAACATCAAATACAAACTGTTAGTTTATCCTTTTAAACGCGCTTTATACACTGTCCAACAAACTCCTAACACTTTGCTTTTTACAGTAGCCCGCATTCCTGAGCTCGAAAATATGTATAAATGGATTGGCCCTTTGCACACCAGAGAGGTATATCTGTATAAATTAAATTCCCGATCTGATATACAGATCAACAAAATCGCAGATATCAAACAATATAAAACTAGTGTGCTGATGGGCGGTTCAGTTGAGCAATTCCTTAAGCGTAATCACTTTCAAGAAAATATAGACTACTATGTTACTGTTAATTCAGAACAAATATTAAAAGCTTTATTTAAAAAAAGGACAGATCTGATCCCTGGAGATCCATTAGATTTAGCCTATCAAATGAAAACGCTGGGCTATGATCAGTCAGCAATTGAAAAAGCCTATTTACTGTCGAACGAAGGTGGCTATTACATGATAGCTAATAAAAAAACATCAGATGAAATGATAACAAAAATTCAGAAATCTTTAGATGAAGTGCTTGCATCAGATAAGAAAGATAAAACTATCGAAAAGTATCTACAAATAAAAAGCGGTTCCTTTAACTAAAAATCTATCGATTAAACAATCACTAATTATTTTGGTGATTAAATTGCAAAGCTTATTGCGCCTGGTAGCAGAAGGCATTTTAATGGCCGATTTACTTTTGTCAGTAAAAATTGCTGTAGCAAGGAAATACGAGTGCACCAATCTGCCTAGCGATTGGCCAGTTTTTATAACTCATAATTATGCCTAATTGTTGATATTGCGCTTATTTAAGTATAGCTAAAAACACGATTGCTAATAATAGAATATGAGCAGTACTACAATAGTAACAACTAATCGCGATTTCAGTTGATCACACCATGGCACTGACAAGTGCACCTGTGTCGGTAATACCAGCTTCTTTCATCGCTTCAGCGATGGTTTGAACTAACGAACCCATTTGAGCTTGCATTGATACAATCATATTAGTTTGCGCTTCGACTTGTGCTTTAACAGCTTCATCTTGCTGGTTATCTAGCGCTTTTAACTTTTCGAGTTGCTCTTTTTGTTGTTCAATCTGTTCTTTGATTTTTTTCAGCTGTTCGATCATTTTAGCGATGTGATCGGGCATATCTGAATTGGCCTCTTTTTCTGCTTTCTCTTTAGTTTCCCGGCCTGATATATTGTCTAACTCTTTTTCTGATAAACGATAGCCAGTAGTATCGTTACTTTTTACCGTAGACTCTGATGGTGACGCAATTGGCTGTCCCAGTGGTTTATGTATCTGCATCATGGCTCTTTATAATGTGATTTAATCATACTTATCGGCTGAAAGAGGCGTTACTAAAGGGGAGGCATGTAAATAAAAGCCAAATATTGATTTGGCTTTTATTTGGATAGCTGCACACTAACGAACTTGGTTAGCCCATTTTTCACCGGCTGGTGTGCGGCGCCATTTAAAATACTGATCAAGTGTTTCTAGCGCTTGTTTGTCGGGCACTGGGCCGACTTTCGCTTGCTGTTGAAAATACATAGTGCTGGGTTTGTCATTATTAAAAGCAGGCCAATTTGGTAATGCATCGTCATTTGGATTGCTATTTTTGGCAAAGTTAGTCCAGTAGTTTGCCATTATATCTGACATTTTTAAATCATTTTTAGTTACATTCGGATCTGCTTTATTAAGGTTTTTAAACATATAGGCTATTTCATGACCGTGGCCAGAGCCATGATCTTCATCTTTGCCGCCAAGTTTACGCTCAGGATGGTGATCAAAGTAATATAAATAAACAGGGGCTCTTCCATGTTCAGTTTGTAACTTAGCCCAGCTCCAAGTATGCCAACCAAAGGCAGCATCACGCACCAGATTACGGGCGCTGCGAGGGATGCTGTTTTTTGCAGCAGGGTAAGCCTCAAGTAAACTTGGCGCAAATTGACCGAAGCGAGTCTTTACTCCATCAACAAAATTATTAACATCAGGGTCCCACACAAAGCTGACGCCTTCATCCGAGTTATAACCAATTAAAGCAGGTACATCATTAAACTTGCCTTGCTGATAGAGCTTATATTGGTCGTCTTTTATCACATAGCCGTCAACAATGGGCCAACCACCGGGAAGTGACCAGCCTTTTGGTATAAAAGTTTTTGCGCTCATTTTTCGCAGTTGTGCAATGGAGCTTGTGCCAAACTGTTTTACATAGTCGAAACCTTCTGTTTGAGCCTGTTGTAAGGTTGACATGTTTTCACCGGGGTAGTTCTTAATGCGAGTAGGACCAAATGAACCACCACTTTGCGAGATAACTTTGTTAAATAACCCTTTAGCTAACGGTGAGGCGGCAAGCATGCTAACCGAAATGCCGCCCGCAGATTCACCCGCAATGGTAAGATTATTTGCATCACCACCAAACTCACTAATGTTTTGTTTAAGCCACTTTAAGGCGGCTAGTTGGTCGAGCAACCCATAATTACCTGATACGCCAACTGGGCTTTCCTTATTAAGTTCAGGATGGGCTAAAAAACCTAATTGACCAACGCGATAAGCAATAGACACTACTATCACGCCTTTATTGGCAAGTTCGCTACCATCAAAAATAGGATCTGATGAACTGCCAAAGCTAAAGCCACCACCGTAGATCCAAACGAGCACCGGGAGCTTTTCATTATTTGATTGCGCGGGCGTCCAAATATTCAGATATAAACTATCTTCACTGCTCCCAGATACGGGATCGTCTGCTTGAATTGGGGCAGGGGCATACGCTTGTGCTTTAAGCACACCTTGCCATTTTTCGGCAGGTTGAGGGGCTTTCCAGCGCAACTCTCCAACCGGTGGTTTAGCAAAGGGCACGCCTTTAAATACGGCTAAGTTTTGCTGGGCCGTGCCTTCAAGTTTGCCCTGTGCCACGCTGACTTGGGTTAATGGTTCTGCGTTTGCGCTGGCTGCTGCTGTAGCAAAAAATGTGGCCCATAAAAGCCGTTTAAGTTTTGATACGTTCATAATCATTCCTTTAAAATTGCTTTGCTTATCTTTTAATTGCCAATCAAGCTTATAGTTTGCTGTAGCAAAAAGTTGCGCGCCATCCCAGAATTGACCTGCAATAGCGATTTTTTTCAGATTTGCGCTTTGGTAAAATTCACTGAGCAGATTCGCAAATTGTGCTCTAATCCAATCAATGACGTGAGGGAGCATGCTATTTCTGGCCTTATTTAAGAATTTGTCATCAAGGCTGTTTTGCCTTTTGCCCAGTGCTATCACTAAGTAACCATATGAATTAATCTCAGACAGCATATGCTCTAAAGGAAATAAGGTGTCCATTCAGCCGCCGTTAGCAATAACTTTAAATGCTGTCATTTTGGCAAAGTAAAAACAGGGTATAAGAACATAAGAATACGGTACATAGCCCTTACTAAGTTGTTATTATAGTACAAATGGTACGGTAGAAGATAAGTGATTTTTTGAAATAATTGATAAATAAAAAAGCCAGACTCTCGTCTGGCTTTTCACGACAACAAACTATTGGGCAAGGCAGCTCGCCCAAAATAGTTTATTCTTGTGCAGTTGCTGCATCAAAGAGTGCTTTAATTGCATCAGCATCAATTGCACCGCTGAATACTTTTAACTCATCAATTGCACCAGCATAAGGCGTATCCCAATAGTTTACGCCTAACGCAAATTCATTGGTCTCGCCTGCAACAGTGAATACACGTGGAAAACCTGCAGCTTCAAGTTTTAATTCACCATTTACGTACATTTTTAGTGTATCACCATTGCTACCATCGACAGTCATGGCTAAGTGAGTCCATTTGTCTTTAGGTATACGAGTATCAAGCTCACCGTTATCGAAAAATGCGCCCGTAGTTGCCCAAAGTCGAGTTTTATCAGTACCATCCATTGATGGGACAAGGCTTAACCACGTTGACGAATTTGCACCGGCAAAAAATGCAGTCGTGTAACTGGTAAATACATCTGGTTTTAACCACAGTGAAATTGAATAGTCATTCGTTGTAATTAAGTTATCAGGTAATCTCACTCCAACATTACCATCTAGATGTACAGCTTGACCGATAATACCGTCAGTGAAAGTGACAGCACCGCCTTGGTTATCTATCCGGTTACCGGTTGCGTTACCTTTACCGTAAACGCCTTCAAGCTCAGCTAAATCACCTTCAAAGCTATATTGCGCAGGGGCAAGTGATTTAACGGTAACATCGAAGGTTTTAGTGTCAGTGAAGCCTTTATAGTTAATCGTTGCAGTTAAGGTGACGATTTGATCGCCTGCCAACGCACTTGGTTGATTAACGATAGCTGTGCCATTAACAGGTTTTAGGTATTCTTCATTATTTGATGTCCAACTGATACCGGATACAAATGGACCAACACGCGGTAGAGTGAGGTTATCACGCACTGCTGATACATCACCTAAATCTAATGCATCTTTTACAAAACCAGCGAATTTTGTTGGATCAGTTAAGTTATTGATAGCAGCTGCATTGATGTCTAAGTTACCAAGGGCATAGTCATATACTATTAATTCATCAATCTCGCCTTGGAATGGTAAATCCCAGCCATAGTTTACGCCAAGTGCAAAGTTACCCGTTGCATTACTAAAAAAATCAGCGCGTGGCATTGATCCTGCTAAAACCCCATCACGGTAAAGTTTAGCTTCGCCGTTGGCATAAGTGATTGCAACATGCGACCAAGTAAGCGTTGCCGGGGTTGCAGAAATGATTTGGTTCCACTGTTCAACACCCGCATCATCTAAATATTTGCTCCATAGCATTGGTGTGGTTGTAAAATGAGTGTTACCAGGGATCAAGCTCATCCATCTATCAACAGTCGTAGTGGCGAAGAATGATGGTGAAAAATCAGTTAAAACCGTTGGTTTCAACCAATAAGAAACAGTGTATGCACTTGATTGAATAAAGCTATCAGGTAATCTGACACCTGTTGCACCATCAAAACTAAATGCTTGGCCTGTTTGCCCAGCAGCATACGCTTGATTACCTGCGCCGGTGTTTAACAAATTATTATCAGTAGTTGTGGCACTTGGTAAATTTCCTAAGCTATCTGTGAGCGCATTTTCAAATGAATAATGTGCTATCGCATTTTTAAACTCAGGACGTGCGGTTAAATTAACTGTAAATGTTTTACTCGTGGTTTGGCCGTTTAGCTCAATATTGGCTGTGAGCGTCACTGATTTATTACCACGGTCTGGGGTTGGAATAAATACTGCACCGTCGCTACCTATGTAATATTCATCACTACTTTGCCAGCTGATTTGTGCGCCATCTTTACCAAGAGTTGGTAATGAGTAACCTTCATCTGCAATACTTAACTCAGTTTTAATATCCAACGCTTGAGCAACAGTGGCAAGGATATCGCTTGTTGCCGTAATATCGTCAACTTTAGTTGCCCAAACCGTTGCTCCTTCACTTGATACTCCCGACAGCGTTGGTACAAGTGCTTTATTGGCATCATCCCATTGCCATTTAGCGACGGCAAAGTAAGTGCCAGATTCTAATACTAGTTTAATATTGGTATTAGAATCATCGCTAGGATACCAAGTACCAGGATCGCTGCCTGTTACTGAGTTATCAGCATTAAGTGCAATGTGAGTTGAACGAATAGCACTGGTATTAACGGTTGTACCATGGTTTATGAATTTGTAATAACCTTGGATTTCGTCCATCGATAGTACATTCTCACCATTGAGTGGAACATAGCGTTGTGGTGAAAGTACAGGCCAACCAAGTTGGTTAATGAACATTTCATGGGTTCGTACTTGGTGTGCTTCAGCACTTTCTGGAAATTCAGTAGAGCTTAATGGGAAGCGAGTGTGAGTGACAAATAAATGTTTGCCCGATGCCTGATCATAATACGCTGAGTTATGACCCGGTGATTGATAACCCCAAGCTGGTGCTGTTTCTCCGAGCTCTTGGGTATATTCAAAACCACCTAATAGTTTTTCACCTATTTCAAGGCCGCCTGCAGAGGCAATATCGTTGCCCGCATTATCTAAATAAGGACCTTGTGGGTTCTTTGAACGTGCAACACGTACATTATAACCATCATTAGCAGCAAATCCTGCAACTGAGTAAAAAAGATAGTAGTAATCACTTTCAGGGCTATACATAGTAAATGCACCTTCCATAGCACGGAAGTCACCACCGACTAGTTTAGTTCCATAGCCTTGTCCTGCTTCAGGCATGCCTGTTGTTTCATCTATAGCAAGTACAAATATCCCGCCAGAGTATGAACCGTACACCATCCATAAATTGCCATCTTTATCATAAAAAGCGGCGGGGTCAATGGCATTGGGATCTACAGCGCCAGCCCATGTTGTTTGCCCATTATCTAATGGATACTTAGCAAATTCATCATCAGTACGGTAGCCGCTGCGTAAAAAAATGCCTTTATTTTTGTATGGACCTTCAATAGAGTCTGCTTCTGCAAGACCTAAATAAGAGCGATTAAAGCATACTTCATCAACAGTGTTAGGTGTATCTGGATTATCTTGAGCGCAATGATTGTAGTAAAACCAAAACTTGCCGTTGGGTGCTTTAATTACATCAGCAGCCCAGTTACCGGTAAAGCCATCAGTCCATTCAATACCCTCTGCAATTTCGGTTGTGTAATTAAAATCAAACAACGGGCTTTCATTTACAGCACTGTTTGCTGATAAACTTGAAATCATTTCCCAGTTCATTAAATCGGTCGATTTAGCGGCAGCTAAATGTGAGCCAAAAATATAATAAGTATCATCGACTTTTAAAACCGACGGATCATGCACGGCAACATTAGTCACTGTTACATTGCCATTGTTGTTAAATTGTACACTGCTACTTACAGTTGGCTTTGCGGTTGCAGTAGGTTGTGCCGCTAATACGCCTTCGGGCGCTGAATTGCTGTCTGAACCGCATCCTGTAACAGCTAAAGCGCAGCTGATCACCATCGCTAATCTGGTTAGTTTCATTTTTTAATGTCCTCTTATAACTGGGATTTTTGTTATTTAATGTTGTCAATAAAATTGCTGTGCACCTAACGTAAAATAGCAACTACGTAGTATTGTAATTTTATAGTACTATTTCAAATGTGCAAATACTTTTGCAAAAGTAATTGTTATGTAAATAAAAAGTGCTTTATTTACAATGCTTACAGCTGTGTTTCAATTATCATCAAGCAATGATTTGCGACGATTTTTCGCTTATTTACAGCAAGTAATGTAAGTATTACGCGAAAATAGAGGGGGTTAACCAGATCTCAGGTAAAGGTATTTACGAATGCTTTGATTTAAAATTATAAAGGTTAATAAAGTGTCTACCTAGAAAGTTATCAGGGTTCACTAGGTGAGTTTACGCGTCAGGCACTTACCTATTGCAAGTTAACTCAACGCAGTTAGCGTTGAAAATCGTCTTTGTAAGTAGATTTATTCACCAGCGAACAATTTTTTAAACCACAGTGATAGGGGCTCTGCAGTGAGAGCCCATTCGTTGACTGAGTTATTTGTCTTTACTCAACCCTTCAGTGGTCATGATGATACGCTGTAAGGTACCATCATCATTGTAGATAAGTGGTTCAATCGCAACTGAGCGACGAAAACGTCCGCCACTTGGCTTGCCATCTTTTGGTGGTACTGCACCTGTATGGTAAATAAAGTAACTTTTACCTTTAAACTCGATAATTGACTGATGATTAGTCTCGCTGTTACCAGCAATCTCATTCAGAATCCTCTTATACTGCCAAGGGCCATGGATACTTTTACTCATTGCGTAGCAGATTTTTTCTGGGAATTCACAGGCATAAGACACGTAATAGTATTCATCTTTCTTATGTACCCATAGCGCTTCGGTAAAGTTTGGTAAATCGATGGTTTTTATTTCACCGTCTAAACTTAGTAAGTCATCGCTGAGCTTCACGTATTTAGGTACAAGGTTACCAAAAAATAGATAAGCATCACCATTTTCTTCTACGTAGATGGCCGGATCGATATCATCCCAATCATTCGGTGTTTGGGTGGTCATATCATTAGTAACCAATGCATGACCTATAGCGTCTTTAAATGGTCCGGTAGGAGATTTCGACGTTGCGACACCAATTGCAAAACCAGGTTTAGTTTCATCATGGCGAACAGTGGTGAAGAAATAAAAGGTGCCATCACGTTCAATCATATGCGCTGCCCATGCATCGCCCTTAGCCCATTTAAAGTCAGTGGCTTTCATTATTGGGCCATGCTTTTTCCAATTCACCATATCGGTTGATGAAAAAGCAAGCCAGTCATGCATCTCAAAGAAAATATCATTATTTGGGGCAACATCATGACCGGTATAAAGATAAACTGTGTCCTTATGAACTAATGCCGCAGGATCTGCGGTGAACACGTCGGTAAATAATGGGTTTTGTGCTGCAACCATACCGCTCGATAAGAGTAATGGTAACGCAAGGGCTGTTAATTTATTTTTCATATGTATCCTTATAGATGGTGTAAGCCAAAGTGTCTGCGCTTATGTGTAGTTTTAGTTAATTCATGGCAGCTGTGAGTACTAAAAATTAGTAAAAGTACAATAAAAAACACCATTAATTGTATTATTGTATTTTTATTGTGATGACATCAGCATAACCGAGGTAAATATATAGTTGCAATGCATTTATATTTTTACACAGTATTAATGTGATTGTTATTCGCATTGTCGACTTTAAGCTTTTGAATTTCATAGCCTTACTTTTTTAATTGTTAGGTGGCTAGATGAAACAAGCTAATAAATCAACTATTTCAATGGAGTGGGTGTTAACTACTCTTTACAGGTTATTTGAATTTGTTGTTTTTTGAGTTGACCCTTAAATAGTCATACAATATGATTAAAGTCCGAGTGTAAATCTATATACATAGTAAATGTAGATATCTCGTATACTGTTTTGACAACATACAATGGGCAATGCAGTGGTCACTCTTCGGTAACTTAATTGGATAGTTCAGAGTTCCGATATAACTATAATTTGGAGAACACCGCTAATGTTTAAAAAAACACACATAGCCAGTGCAATAGTTTTGGCATTTTCATGCCAACTGTCTTATGCACAGGATGAAGTAACAAATACACCGCCAGATAGCACTGATGATATCGAAGTTATTCAAGTATCAGGCATTCGCGGTAGCTTAAACAAAGCGTTAGATGAAAAACGCGCTAGCGTACAAATTGTTGATGCGATTGTTGCCGAAGACATTGGTAAATTTCCTGACAATAATGTCGTTGAAGCACTACAGCGAGTTTCAGGTGTACAAACTACCGGCCGTGGGGGCGGTGAAGTCAGCAGTGTATCAATTCGTGGTCTAAGCGATGTTCATACTACTGTAAATGGCCGTGATGTTTTTACCGGCTCAGGTCGTGATGTGTCGCTGCAAGATATTCCTGCTAGCTTACTCTCTGGTGTTACCGTATATAAAACGCGATCGGCAAAGCAAGTTGAGCGTGGTATAGCTGGCTCGATTGATATTAAAACTCAGCGTCCATTTAACTTTGATGGTAAAAAAGTAGTACTAGCAGCACGCGGTATTTATTCAGACCAACCTGACAAAGTTGACCCTAATTTAAGTATGTTATTAAGTAATCGTTGGGATTTGGATGGTGCGGGTGAGTTTGGTGCACTGGTCAATGTTTCCTATTCTAAAACGCACTACCGCGATGATACATTAGCTGCAGGGGCTGCATTACCCTATTTCACAAACCAACCAGCTACTGGTTTTAGACCTTATTCTCCAATTCCTAGAACGTTAGGAGCACCGGGTAACGAAACCTCTGTTTGGCAGAGCTTAGAAAATGGCCTACCAACAACACCAGGTTCAGCGCTTGATATAAATGGCCAGTCAGCAGAGTATTTACTTGGCCGTGACGCTGTTTTTGGTAACTCTTTTAGCGGTGAACGTAAGCGCCCAGCAATAACAGCCTCATTTCAATGGGCACCTAATGATACATTAGAGTTAACGGCTGAAGGTTTTTATACTGGCTATCGTAATGAGTCACAAAATTCATTATGGCATGCGTTTAGTTACAATGATAACGTCGGCATTGAAACACCGGTTACTTACGATGACACAAATGTCATAAAGCAAAGACAAACCCTCGGCGCAGATGGTTTTGTAAGTGGTGATGCTACTTCTCAAAAAACAGACACGTATTTATACGCATTGGGTGCGAAGTGGCAAGCATCAGATTATCTGACCATTAATAGTGAACTGGTATATCAAAAAAGTGATTATGAAAGCGACTTTTTAGCAATGCGCTTTAATCGCGCAACTTTTCCTACTCTAAACGTTGATTATAATAATGGTGGGGGTGTACCCGCAGTCGTATACGAAGACGATCCTAATACACCTGTAAATGAAGCTGATATGAGCGCTGTTGCAAACTGGAATGCTGCTGATCTATATGACAATGGTGATGGCAACAGTGGTGACTCAATTGCGTTTACGTTTGACGCAGAATATTTATTTGGTGGCACATATATTGATAAAGTTTCTTTTGGTGGGCGCTACGAAAAACGTACTGCAGAAGCATTCACCCGTACTCAGAATAAATATCAACCAACATCGCTAACTAATTTCATGAGCCAGTTAGTTGAAGCAGGTGTAAGCGATGACGGATCTGGGCTTATCTATCAGGTTGATGATTACTTTGATGGCCGAGCTAACGTTTTCAATAACTTTATCGCAGCAGATGGTGGTTACTTACTTGATAATGTAGATGCTGTTCGCTCTGTCTATGGGTTTAACAAAGAAGATAAGTATAAAACGTTTGATATTGAAGAAGATTCTTATGCTTTATATAGCACAATGAATTTTTATCTCTTTGAAAATATTAGCGGTGAGGTTGGTGCTCGTTATGTGAAATATAATCAAGATATGAAGTTTCAATCACTATTATCTAAGAATCCTGCTCAGTATGACCAAACCGTTGAATCAGAAAGTATCAATAAATTGCTACCAAGTTTATCTCTAAACTGGAATATTACAGAAGATATTGTCGGGCGTGTTGCGTATACAGAAACACTAAGAATGCCTAATTACGCTGATTTAAGCTCTGTGGCACGTTACGAAGATCCAATTACTAAAGCGCAAGAATATGGTACCGGTAGTACTGGTAATCCTAATTTACAAGCTACTGAGTCAAAAAATTATGACCTATCGCTAGAGTGGTATTTTGCTGATACAAGTTCTTTATACGCGTCTTACTTTAAGCGTGAAATTGATGGGTTAGTCATTTCATCACGTAGAAATGTTGTACGCGAAGGCGATGATGGTGAAACTCGTCCATACGTTGTTAGCTTTCCTGGTAATGCGTCAGATGGTGAATTATCTGGTCTCGAGTTAGGATTAGTCTATTTCCCAGAAAATCTGCCAGCCGTTCTTGATGGCTTAGGTATGCAGGCAAGTTACACTAACTTAGACTCTTCGCAGGACACTCCTGACTTTGATTCGCTAGGTAATATTACTGGTTATACTGAAACAAGTATGACAGGCGTTTCTGATGAATCAGTTAGTGTCGTTGGTATTTACGAGCGAGAGTCATTTGATATGCGTTTGTCATACTTATGGCGCTCAGCGTTTTATAGCGGAACAACGGATGCTACTTTTGCGAATCCATTACAAATATGGAATCGGCCAGAGCAAAGTTTAGATTTTCAGGTTAGTTATGATGTAAGCGAAGAGTTAACGGTTACATTTGATGCTACTAACTTGTTAGATGATAAGTATCAAACTTATTATGGAGAAGGTAACGAAAATCTATTTAATGCGGGAAGTAGTATTTTTTCTCGTACATTTGCTTTAGGTGCACGGTATTCATTCTAATGTAAATTAGAGTATAAAAAGCCCCGATAACCTCGGGGTTTTTTATGCTTATTCATATTATACAGAAAATTATTCCCATTGCTTGTAAAGCTAATTGTTTCGTCTTTTTTGTTTCCCCGTACTTGGAATTACCGATCTTAATATATGTTATAGCTATGGAGCATTGGCATACCCTTTCAAGTGAGTTGTTAATTTGTAGTATAATAATTATTTGATTTAGGATGAGTTATATTTCACTTTTTGATACTTCTATCTTTCCCGTAAGATTATATTTCAGCAACCAATTGTTTTTTATGGCCTTGTTACCAAGATTTGTTTTTTTGATTTTTATTTAACATTTATTTATTTTTATCAGTTGACTGTTAATTAATCATACAATATTATCAATGTCAGGCAGCAAATAATTAACATAATAAAAGGCAACCTTAATACAGGCTCTGACAACAAGTTTGTAAATAAGGGGAAGCAGAGGGTAATAGCCTTCTGGGGAAAACAAATGGAGAACACCACTCATGTTCAAAAAAACACACATAGCTAGTGCAATAATCATGGCTGTTTCATGTCAGTTTGCATATGCGCAGCAAGAAGATAATGCATCGGTAAATGCTGAGAAAGACGACATTGAAATTATTCAGGTTTCTGGTATTCGTGGTAGCTTAAATAAGGCACTGGCTGAAAAACGCTTTAGTACACAAATTGTCGACTCTATTATTGCAGAAGATATTGGCAAGTTCCCAGATAACAATGTAGTTGAAGCACTACAAAGGGTTACTGGTGTACAAACCACAGGCCGTGGTGCTGGTGAAGTGAGTACTGTGTCTATTCGTGGTCTAACGGATGTTCATACTACGGTCAATGGTCGAGATATTTTTACCGGTGCAGGGCGCGATGTTGCACTGCAAGATATTCCGGCGAGCTTACTATCTGGCGTAACAGTTTATAAAACGCGATCAGCAGATCAAGTCGAGCGAGGTATTGCGGGTTCAATCGACATTAAAACAAATCGCCCGTTTAACTTTGATGGCCAAAAAGTTGTTTTAGCTGCACGTGGTATTTACTCCGATCAACCAGATAAAGTTGACCCAAATATTAGTGCACTGCTAAGTAATCGTTGGGAAATTGACGGCGCTGGTGAGTTTGGTGCACTGTTTAATGTGTCGTACTCTGAAACCAATTATCGTGATGATACGATAACTGCAGGTGCAGCGTTTCCATTTTTTACTAATAATCCGCAAGCAATGTACTCTCCTTATTCACGTATTCCTGAATATGACTCGCAAGGAAACAAGGTTTGGCAGATTGGTCAAGAGAACGGTTTACCTAATACTCCAGGGTCTAAACTAAACGTTGAAGGTGAGCCGACAGAGTATTTAATAGCACGTGATGCTATCTTTGGTACGTCATTTACTGGTTTACGTAAACGTCCAGCAGCTTCTATCTCGTTGCAGTGGGCACCGGTTGATACTTTAGAAATAACCGCCGAAGGTTTTTACACCGGGTATGAAAACGAGTCACAAAATGCGATGTGGTTTTCAAACACGTTTGAAAACGGCAATGGCAATATTGAAACACCAACTATTTTCGATGGCACTAATGTAGTTAAAGAAAAACAAGCGATTAATGCAGGTGGTTTCCAAAGTGGTGATTTCTCATATGGTAAAACAGATAGTTACTTATATGCACTAGGTGCACAGTGGCAAGCTAGTGAATATTTAACAATTAACACTGAAGTTGTTTATCAAGAAAGTGAATTTGAAACTGATTTTTTTGCAATGCGCTTTGACCGTGTAGCCAAAGGGTTAAATGTTGATTTTAATGATAATGACGGAGTTCCTGGGATTGCATTTTGGGATGATCCTAACACCGCAGTAAATGAAGCTGATATGGCTGCAATACAAAATTGGAATGCGGGTACGGTGTATGATAACGGCGGTGGTAATCGCGGGGATTCTACGACATTTACTTTTGACGCTGAATATCTTTTTGGTGGTCGATTCATTGATAAAGTGAAATTTGGCGGTCGCTACGAAAAACGCACAGCTGAAGAGTTCACTCGAACAAATGAAGGTGGGATTGGTAATACTAGTGTTGAAAGTTTAATTCAACAATTGGCCGCAGCAGGCGCTACTGGTGATGGATCCGGTATTGTATTCCATGTGGATGATTACTTCGATGGCAGGGCAGATACATTCAGTAACTTCGTTACCGCTGATGGTGGTTACATGCTTGATAACGCTGGTGCAGTACGCAACGTGTATGGTCTAGAAGCCGAAAATGTTTATAAAAGCTTAGATATTGAAGAAAACTCGTATGCATTATATACAACCACTAATTTTTTCATAACTGAAAATATAAGTGGGGAATTTGGGGTGCGTTATGTCAAATATGAGCAGGATATGGACTTCACAGCAGAAACTGGAACAAATACTAATATTTTTGATTCCAGCTCTGCGAGCGCAGACGTCAGTAAATTACTGCCAAGCTTAGTTCTAAACTGGAATATAACCGATGATGTGATAGGTCGTTTTGCTTACACTAATACCTTACGTATGCCTAATTTTGCAGATTTAAATGCCTTGCAGTATTTTACGGATCCTCTTACAGAGGGAACTAAGAATGGGACGGGCACAGGAGGGAACCCGCAATTACAACCTGAAGAGTCGACAAATTATGATATCTCTTTAGAGTGGTATTTTGCCGATTCAAGTTCACTTTACGCAACTTATTTTTTACGAGAAATAGATAGCCGAATAGTCCCAGGGCGAAAAGTTGTGATGCGACCTGATAAGAATGGTGACATTATTCCTTACGCGCTTAGTGCCCCTGTTAATGCAAGTGAAGGCGAATTATCTGGTTTGGAACTTGGTTTAGTATATTTCCCGGATAACTTGCCTGAAATGCTAAATGGGCTTGGTCTGCAAGCAAGTTTTACCGCACTAGATTCATCTCAAAAGCTACCTGAGTATAACAACGATGGAACCATTAGCGGTTATGTAGATTCAAGTATGGCTGGTGTATCTGATCAATCATATAGTGTGGTGGGTATTTATGAGCGAGATTCGTTCGATATGCGCTTATCGTATGTATGGCGTTCAGAGTTCTATACCGGTAACGAAGCGGCTATTTTTGCTAATCCATTGCAATTTTGGAACCGTTCAGAACAAAGTTTAGATTTCCAATTTAGCTATGATGTAACAGATGATTTTGTGGTGACTTTTGATGCTACAAATATACTCGACGATGTGTATCAAAGTTATTATGGTGAAGGCAACGAAAACATCTATAACTTTGGTAACGGTATATATTCACGCACTTTTGCAATTGGTGCCCGTTATTCTTTCTAAGTTTATATAATCTTTAAAGTACAAAACCTCGACTTTGGTCGGGGTTTTTACTTATCAACCCATTGAATTGATTTAACTTGTATTTATTCGCTCTGAGATAGTTGAGCTTCCAAAATTATGATTCGTCGAAAAGAGTTGCGATCCTATTAGTATGATAATACTATCAATGAAGTTATCATTAAATTTACAATAATAAGCAATACAATGGTCACCAGTGTGATAAAACAAAGAATAGGTGACCTTTATTATTTTAAATATGGCGTATTAAGGTACTACATATTTTAAAAATCAGGTAGTTGTATGGAAAATCAAAAGTTATCAGTGGTAGAAAAAGTCGGTTTTGGTGCCGGTGATATGGCAGTAAACGTTATGGTTGCTGCATTATTTTATTTTATGTCGTTTTTCTACACCGACATTTATGGCCTCGACCCTGTTGATATGGGTATTTTATTTTTAGTTGCACGTTTTGTTGATGCGTTTACTGACCCATTAATGGGCGTGATTACCGATAAAGTAAAAACTCGCTGGGGGCAGTTCCGCCATTGGTTCTTATTTTTATCTGTGCCATATGGTATTTCAATCGTCCTGCTATTTACCACTCCAGATTTTGATTACAATATGAAGTTGGTGTGGGCTTACCTTACTTATTTATTTGCCACCTTGATGTTTACCGGTGTAGCAATTCCTTATATTTCGTACATTGGCGTATTAACCGCAGATCCTAAAGAACGTTTATCAGCGAATGGTTATCGGATGTTTTTTGCCAAAATAGCCAATGTTATTATTGTATTTTCTGTACCTTTACTGGCATCAATGTGGGGCGGTGGCGATATCGCTCATGGTTATAAACTGGCAATGATTTTAGTGTCTACCTGTGGTGTAGCATTGTTTCTGTTTTGCTTTTTTACTACTCGTGAACGTATTACTCATGAACCACAAACCGAAAGCATACTGACCCAATTTAAAGTGCTGATTAAAAACGATCAATGGTTGCTGCTATGCGCCGCATGTGTGCTTGGTACTTTAGGTTATGCAATTCGTGGCAGTGTGGCTATGTACTACGCTAAGTACTATTTAGGTGCTCCTGATCTGGCGGGTACTTTTACCAGTGCAGGTATCGCAGCATCAATAGTATCTATGGTGGCAAGTACGTGGATCACCCAACGTTATTGTAAGTTAAAACTATTTAGATGGTCACAAATCGCAGTGTTGTTTATTTCGCTGATAATGTTTTTTGCAGTGCAACCTGGTGACATCTGGTTGGCCTTTGTGTTGTATATCATTTTATCTTTCGTGGTTGATTTGCATGCACCGGTGTTTTGGTCCGCGATTGCAGAAGCGGTTGACTATGGCGAAATTAAAGACGGTGTTAGGGCATCAGGTTTGTCATTTGGCGGGATTTCATTTTGCCAAAAAGCCGGTGGTGGTTTAGCGGGTCTTGCCGGTGGTTTACTGTTAGCTTTTTTTGATTACCAGCCAAATATTGAACAAAGTCAATTTACCATGACTGGATTAGCATTAATGCTGACCATTATTCCTGGTGTGTTTCATGCCATTTTGGGCTTTGTGCTATTTAAATACAAAATTACCGATAACTATTATACCGATATGGTTAAAAACCAGCGGTTACCAGAATAATTTTAGGAGCATTTATGTCAACTTTACCTAAACCTTTGATCCCACAACGTGCTGATCCATATATTCATAAGCACACAGATGGTTATTATTACTTTACCGCGTCAGTGCCTGCCTATGATGGCATTGAACTGCGCCGTGCAAAAACCCTAGAAGGGCTTGCAACTGCAACGCCAAAAATGGTCTGGATGAAGCCACAAACAGGTCCATATTCTGAGCTTATTTGGGCTCCTGAGATCCATTTTAATGATGGCGCTTGGTATGTTTATTTTGCCGCAGCACCGAGTAGTGAAATTAAGCACGATTTATTTCAGCATCGTATGTATGCAATTAGCTGTAAAGATGCGGATCCGATTGAGGGCGAGTGGCAGTTTTGCGGTCAAATTGAAACCCCATGGGATACTTTTTGTTTAGATGCCACGACTTTTTATCATAATGATGAGCTTTATTATTGCTGGGCACAAAAAGAACCGGGTGTAAAAGGTAACTCAAATCTGTACTTGGCAAAAATGTCATCACCAACAGAGATCACTGGCGAAATCACCCGTTTAACCATCCCTGAACTTGATTGGGAAATAATTGGTTTTTGGGTGAATGAAGGCCCTAACGTACTTAAACGTAACGGTAAAATATTCTTAACGTATTCAGCCAGTGCCACCGATGAAAACTATGCTATGGGCTTGCTATATGCGGACCTAGATAGTGATTTATTAGATATAAATAGCTGGACTAAAGTGCAAGAGCCGGTATTTCGTAGTAACGAGCCTAAGTCGATGTTTGGCCCCGGGCATAACAGTTTTACGCAAGATGAAAATGGTAACGACGTGCTGGTTTATCACTGTCGTCAATATACTGAAATTGAAGGTGATCCACTGTGGAACCCAGATCGTCATACCTTCACAAAATCACTAAATTGGGATGATAACGGTATGCCTGTTTTTGGTAAGCCTGGCGAACAATAAAAATAACAAAAGGACTCTGTGTATGTTTGTTTTAGCAGTAAAAAAATTACCACACGTTATTAGTTTTTCTCTTGCGGTAATGTTGTTATCGGCTTGCAGCGAACACCCTAATGCAGATGATAAAACTGTTAATACGCATCATACACAGCGCACACCACAACAACTTTTTGCACTTGAGCAAGTTAGCTTAAGTGCAAGCCCATTTTTACATGCCCAGCAAACTAACGTTCGTTATTTATTGGCATTGCACCCAGATCAATTATTAGCCCCTTACTTACGTGAAGCTGGTATCGAGCCCAAAGAGTCATCTTATGGTAATTGGGAAGACTCGGGGCTTGATGGTCACATTTGCGGTCATTATTTATCGGCGTTAAGCCTTGCGTGGGCTGCAACTGGCGATGAAGAACTAAAGCGCCGTTTAGATTACATGTTAAATGAGCTACAACGCGCACAACAGGTTAATGACGGTTATTTAGGAGGCATACCAAATGGTCAAGCGATGTGGCAACAAATCCATGATGGCAATATTAAAGCCGATTTATTTAGTTTAAATGATCGTTGGGTGCCGCTTTATAACATAGACAAAATTTTCCATGGCTTGCGTGATGCTTACTTGATTGCAGGCAGTGAACAAGCAAAAACCATGCTGTTTGATTTAGGCGAATGGTTTTTAAACTTAACCTCTAAGTTAAGCGAGCAGCAGATTCAACAGATGCTGTATTCAGAATATGGCGGTTTAAATGCGGTATTTGCCGATATGGCGACGATCAGTGGCGATAAGCGTTATCTCAAATTAGCGCAACAGTTTACTCAAAATAGCATTGTCGATCCGCTGTTAAAAAAACAAGATAAGCTAACTGGCTTACATGCTAATACCCAAATTCCAAAAATTATTGGTATGTTGAAGGTCGCTGAGGCCACTGATGATAAAGCGTGGCAACAAGGCGCAGATTATTTTTGGCAAACAGTGACTAAAGAGCGCTCAGTGGCCATTGGTGGTAACAGTGTGCGTGAGCATTTTCACGACAAAAAAGATTTTACCGCGATGGTTGAAGACGTTGAAGGCCCTGAAACCTGTAACACGTACAACATGATGAAACTCAGCAAGCTGCTGTTTCTGAAAACCGCGGACACTCGCTATTTAGAATACTACGAGCGCGCAACCTATAACCATATTTTATCGTCACAACATCCTGAGCACGGTGGGCTTGTGTACTTTACGCCAATGCGTCCTGGGCACTATCGTATGTATTCATCGGTACAAGATTCAATGTGGTGTTGTGTCGGTTCGGGTATCGAAAATCATAGTAAATACGGTGAGCTGATCTACAGTAAAAATGACGATAACTTATGGGTAAATCTATTTATTCCAAGTACGCTTGATTGGCAGCAACAGGACTTAAAAGTAACTCAACAAAGCCATTTTCCGGATGCTAATAATATAACCTTAGTGATTAACACATTAGATAAAAACATAACTCATCAGCGCAGCTGCATATTCGTAAACCAAGTTGGGTTACTGATGAATTGCAGTTTAAGCTTAATGGCAAAGCAATAAATGCCACTGCAGAGCAGGGGTATTACGCAATAAAACATGACTGGCATGATGGCGATAAATTAACTTTTTCTTTAGCGCCAAAACTGTACACAGAGCAGTTGCCTGATGACCAAGATTACTATGCGGTATTGTATGGTCCTGTGGTAATGGCAACCAAAG
The DNA here is from genome assembly GCF_052850545.1 of Pseudoalteromonas sp. 1181_04. Taxonomy (NCBI): domain Bacteria; kingdom Pseudomonadati; phylum Pseudomonadota; class Gammaproteobacteria; order Alteromonadales; family Pseudoalteromonadaceae; genus Pseudoalteromonas; species Pseudoalteromonas sp. 1181_04. Next base: position 97,462 of record NZ_VXCS01000012.1, on the reverse strand, counting down.
TACAAGCGTTTAAAAATGAGCATTTAAACTTTGTTGCTGATAACAGTCGCATGGGTCATATTGCAGCAGGGCCTACCTGTCCACCCGAAGCACTGCCTATCATGCTCAGTGAACCCGAGCAGTTTATTGCTGATTTAAAGCGAGCCCCTAGCGCAGAACTTGCATTTACCACAGATAAAAATGTCGCCATTGCTCAGCAGGGGATAGGGAGCACACAAACAACTCAGTTAATTCCGTTTTTTAGGCTTCATGATAGTCGCTATCAAGTTTACTGGCCGCAGCAAAGTGAAGCCGAATTTACTCAATTTGTTAAAGATTCAAAAGCGGCTGAACAAGCAAAAGAGCAATTACGATTATTGACCGTTGACCAAATTACACCGGGCGAGCAACAGCCTGAAGTTGAGCATGACTTTAAAGGTGAAAATACCCGTGCAGGTGTTAATAACGGCCATCATTGGCGTGATGCAACAGGTTGGTTTGAATATAAGCTAACTAACTCAGAGCAGCAGGCAGTTGCACTGCGTATCCGTTACTTTACTGCAGATGTTGGACGTAAGTTTACTATCACAATTAATGGTAAGGTGCTGGCAAAAGTTAGCTTACCTGCTAAGCAAACCGGTGCAGAATTTTACAGTATTGATTATCCATTAACTGATGAAATGAAAAAAGCTAGCTCATTAACACTGCGCTTTAGTGCAATAAAAGGATCGGTTGCTGGTGGTATTTACGGTATTCGTTTAATCAATAATAACTAGTAGGACGAGTATGAGTTTACAGCATTATGACGATGTGCATTCTAAAGTGAGTGTTCGGCGCTACCCGCTCGCAGAGCAATACATAACACAGCCTGGTGTGCATGTAACCGGCTCGGGTTTAATGTATCGAATTATTGAACTGGGAAGTGGCGAACCACCTTCATGGGATGCTACTGTTAAGGTGCAGCAACGCGTGATGACTGCAACAGGGCATGTGCTTTATGATACGCGGCAAATCGAGCAAGTGGCTGAGTATGAGATAGCAGAAGCAATTGAAGGTTTGCAAGAAGCACTCATGCTGATGCCTAAAGGCAGCCGTTATGAACTTTTGATTTTACCGCATCTAGCCTACGATATTTACAGTGTGGCACTGAATGAATCTTTAGCGACAAGCAGTGAGCAGCTTATTTTTATGGATATTAAACTCATTGATTTTAAAGAGTAATATTGGTGCTAGAGCAGTAATTCTTGTGTTAAGAATGCGATATATCAAAACAAAAAACCTGCAAAAAATGCAGGTTTTTAGTGGCTGTTCTTAAGTGTTACTTCTCAATCAGCTTAGTGGTGCGCTTGTTTAGATCTTTGCTATCAACTACTGGCCAGTTATCGTCCCAAGTCATCGGTAGAATACGTAATTTTTGTAAACCGTTATCAGCCGTTTCGTAAGCATGAAGTACTAAGTAATCTTTACCGTCAAAGGTATAAGCAGCATTATGACCAAGCGCTACCCAGTCTTTATTACCTTCGATCACCAGCGAACCACCGCCATTATTTAAGTCACGGCCTTCTTTATCAAGGTATGGGCCTTCTACGTTTTTACTGCGCCCTACACGGACATTGTAAGTGCTGTCTAAACCTTGGCAGCATTTATCAAACGACACAAATAGGTAGTAATAGCCATTCTTTTTAAAGATATATGGTGCTTCTACAGGTCCGTGTTCAGTGTTAGGGCGTGCTGAAATGCTATGCCATTCTTGTGGTTGTGCCAAACGTACCATATCATCGTCAAGTTTCACTAATTTAAGACCGCCCCAAAACGAACCAAAGCTCATCCATGGTGTACCATTGTCATCTTCAACAATCGCTGGATCTATGGCATTCCAGTTATCACGCTCAGGCACAGACTGTATAACTATACCGTGATCTATCCATTTATAATCTGGTGATTTAGGATCTAGAGTTTCGTTAACCGTTACACCGATCGCCGAGGTGTTTTTACCAAACGCAGACACAGAATAATAAAGGTAAAACTTGCCATCTTTTTGGTATACATCCGGCGCCCAAAGGTGGCCACCAAAGTCACTGGCAACTCGTTTTGCCCAGCTCGGCTCGTCTTTAAATACGCGCCCGGTAAGCTGCCAATTTTTCATGTCTTTGGATTCGTAATACGTGATGCCCATACCCGTGCTAAAGACGTAATAGGTATCGCCTTCTTTGGTCATTACAGGGTCGTGTACTTCAACTTGTTTAGCCATGGTATTACTTGCTAAACAAAGTAATGTGCTTGCACCGAGCAGTTTACATGTATGAGCGAACTTTTTTGCGTGTTTCATAGTTGCCTACCTTTTTATTTTAATCATTAAACTTATCAGCTACTATAATATATGTAATACAATATTAACAGTGGAAATTAAACTATAAAAATAGGAAATACCATGGCCAAGAATCTGATTGCCACTGCAATTATAAGCGTACTTAGTATGTCATGCTTTTACAGTGTTGCAGAGGCAAATAATAGCCCAACATTAATGCCAATTGATAACCCGATTGTTTTGCAACGCGCAGATCCTTGGTTGGTCCGCGATGAAAAAACCGGTTGTTATACCTTTATTGGTACATCCCCTAAGTTTGACGAAATTGAATTACGTCAAGCTTGTAGACTTAATGACTTGAAACTAGCAGAGCCAAAAGTGATTTGGCATAAAAATGAAAAAGGCCCAATGAGTACCAATATTTGGGCACCAGAGCTACATAAAGTTGATGGCAGTTGGTATATTCATTTTGCAGCGGGTGATGTAGAAAAGCCGTTTAGTATTCGTATGTTTGTGCTTAAAAATGACAACAAAAATCCGATGAAGGCCCAATGGCAAGAAATGGGGCAATTAAAAACCCACCTTGATAGTTTTTCGTTGGATGCCACAACATTTAGCCACAACGGCAAACGCTATTTAGTTTGGGCACAACAAAACCAACCCGCAACGTACAACTCTGCATTGTGGATTGCACAAATGGACTCACCAACAGCGATAAAAGAGCCAATAGTTAATATTTCAGAGCCAACACTTGATTGGGAAATACAAGGCTATAAGGTGAATGAAGGAGCTGCAGTGATGATCCGTGAGGGAAAAGTGCTACTTACGTATTCTGCCAGTGCCACCGATGATCGATATGCAATGGGCTTGTTATGGGCCGATGCCGATGCAGATTTACTCGACCCCGCAAGCTGGCATAAAAAGCCACAGCCAATTTTTGCAAGTAACGAAAAAGTAGGGCGCTTTGGTCCAGGTCACAATAGTTTTGTAAAAGCAGAGGACGGTGTTACAGACTTACTAATTTACCATAGCCGTGATTATAAAGAGTTACAGGGTACACCCTTAACAGATCCAAATCGCCATGCGCGTGCACGCGTAATAAAGTGGGATGACCAAGGATTTCCTATTCTTTCGCCAGAGTTTCCGGACTAATTATAGAGCTGATAATAAAAAAGGAGCCTGTGGCTCCTTTTTAATGAATTAGGGCTGATTACTCAACAATAATCCCTACAGCATCTAAATAATAGTCTGTCCAACTATTATATTGCCCTTGTAACCACATAATCACTTTATGTTGATCAGAGTTGACTATCATAGGGCGTAAATTTTCATTGTGCTTATCATGTGTTAACTGCTGCCACTGAATACTTTTAGTATCATCATCAAGCCCAATGTGTGCGCTAAATATTTGATGCGGCATTGATAAAGACTCACCTGTCGTAGGATTTACATTACTTGAAATAACCACGTGAGAAGGGTCGCTAGGATCCACAGTGATTAAGCCTGTATAGCTGGCTTCACGGTCATATAAACGGCTTCCTGCAAACGCAACTTCACGGTCATGCCATTTTTTGCCATCCCAAGATGCAATACGATAGCGCTGATCTTGATTATTTAAATAATAAGTATAAGCAACGTGTGGATAGCCTTTATCATCAAATGCTACTGAGCTGGTCCAAGCGCTTTTTTCAACACTTAAATCAACACCGCGGAAGGTTCCGCCGCCACCTTGAAATAATTTCTCTGCTTCGGAGGGTTTTAGCGGACCTTCCTTTTTCAGGTTTTTAATCAATGTGCCATCCACGTTATAGAAATTACCATCTCGAAACTCAGAATAATAAATGCTGTTACCAAAATCACGCGGATGAGCGTCAGTAAATGACAAACCTATGGTGTCTTTGCCATTCCCTGCATAGCGTGCATACGGTCTTTGTACGCCTGGGACTTCATTTTGAATGAGATGAACATGTTCATCGCTCCAGGTAGCACCATCGTCTTTTGATGTAACATACGTTGGATTCCAATCAATACCGCGATAAAGGTTATAAAGTGTTCCTTCATCGGATAAGTCATATAAGTTCATGTAGGTTACGTTGGCAGGACTTTGTATCGTTTTCTCTTCGCCCCAATTTAAAAAATTGTCAGAATTTGAAATACGGTAGTAATGTGCTTTTTCACTATTATGACGTGCGTAAACGGTTAATACACTGCCATCAGGACGCGCATAAAAAACCGGTGAGTTATGATCATCATGGTCAAATTCAGTTTTTAATGTGGTACGACCGAGTAGTTGCTTTTTATCAAGGTCGTAGACACCTACCGCAGCGTCACCCACACCATTGCCAGCAACGCTACCGATAATTAGTTTACCGTTTTGGATAATGGCGCGGGGATCTTGAAACCAACACCACCCTGCATTATGCATTAACGTTTGAATTGTATTGTGAGCGACGTGTTTTTTTGGTTTTTCATCTTCAAGTAGTTTATACACTTCACTACCGGCTGCTAAAAATGCTCCAACACCATACACTTCAGTGTAATCTGGAAATGAATCTCCAGGAGCTGCGCCTACAGGCTGTACGAAGGCGAGCATGCCTTCAGCGGTGACTGAATTTTGCAGCGCTTGCCATGCTTTCATTAACGCTGGACGGTAAGTGACTTTATCTAAGTAACCTTGGTTGATACCCCATGCAATACCATATGCATAAAACGACGTACCGCTGGTTTCTTTTATTGGGTAACCTTCGGTTCCACCTAATAATCCCATTGACCATGTGCCATCTTCACGTTGGATTTCAATTAAACGTGCCGCCATTTTTTTATACAAATTAATGTAAAAATCGCGCTTTTCCCAAGTAACTGGTAAGTCAGGTATCATCAAAGCTAATCCACCAAATACCCAGCCATTGCCACGAGCCCAAAAAACGTCTTCGCCATTTTTTTCGTGTTTATCAAAGAAACTAGAATCACGCCAAAATAGCTGATCTTTCTCACTCCACAATAGGTCATACGTGGCGTGGTACTCTTGATCCATAAAGTCTAAGTATTTTTCTTCACCGGTAATTTTAGCTAAACGTGCCCATACAGGCGGTGCCATAAATAATGCATCACACCAGCCCCAACGATCATGGGCATGAGTATTTTCGGCAAGCCAATCAAGTGTGCCGGTTTTTGGGTGAGCCAAAATCCAATCAAATTGCTTACGTGTTGGTTCAAGCATTTCTGGTTGATGGAAGTCTTCGTATAAAGACAGATAAAATTGACCTACCGTTTGATCATCGGCGTGATAAGGGCGCTGGTGAAGTTTCCAGTCATTTCGCTGACCAATTTCCATTAAAAAGTTTGTATATTTATCATCATCAGCAATTTTACGCCATTCGTTCATACCCGCGTAAAGGGCACCATGATGCCACTCTAAATCATGATATTGCTCGCGATTCATCCACTGTGGTGGTTTGCGTGGCAGCGCGCGGTATTTACCTTCTTCGTCAAAATGTGCAATTTGCCAGTCTGCTACTTTTTTCGTTAATGACTTTACAGATTCTGCGGTTACTTGTTTGTTTTTATCTTTGGCTAAATAGTTACTCGCATAATCTTGCCATTGTTTGAAGGTTGTTATATCACCCGCTTTTGACCAAGCAAAACCAGCATAATAGGTAATTTCACCCGCTTTATTCGTTTGCGCAACAAGCAGTGCATGCGAACGATCTTTCTTATCACTTTGTTGTAAAATATAGTGAGTGTGGGTAAATTTAGGTAATAGTACAGATGTACCCACTTGGCTACCGTCAATGGTTTCCCACGTTGTTATTGCATCACCTTCAGAGTTTACATGTGCTTGTGCTTTACTATCATGGGTAGTGACACCCACAGCAACTTTAAGTTGAATGGGTTGACCATTGTGCGTAAATTGGCTGTGTACTTTATAAAATTGGCTACCTTTTTCAAGTGTGTAGCGTTTTTTCTCGGTGATGTCTTTATCGTTATACTGGTAAGTGAGCTCAAAAACGACTTTATCAGCGGTTTTTTCTATTATTGAATAATCAGTATACACATTGGGCTGTATCAGTCTGTCGCTTTTATCGGCATTTTCATCCCATAGGGCCATTGAGCCACAGCCTAATGAATTACCAACATGATAAGGGTCGTAACCTTCACCATGATCTTCATGATAAGAGATACCTTCTCGTTCTCCTTTATACCATTTATTAATAATTGGGTAATCAACCCGTTTAAGCCAGCAGTCAGTACCGTTGTTTTCAGCAGAGTCTGTTAAAGCAGGCCCATAAACGCGAAAGGCAACCTTATCATTTTCAAACGCAAAGTCGTCCATACGCTCAGGAACAAAGCGTGCTTCTACACTTTTTTGGGGAATTATTGAGGAGCAGCTACTGAGTAATACTAGAGAACTTATAGATGCAATTTTAAGCAGAGTGTTCATCATCACCACTTTATGATTGTTCATTAATTGGCACTGAGGCTAACAACACGAGAGGAAGCTAGGTAGCCTGATTAATGAGTGTCTTTATCTGTGTGCAAAAAAGGGAGTGATAACACTCCCTATAAACGTGGGAACAACTAATTAAGTTTTACCAGAAGCGGTAGTAAATAAACGTAGTGATACCGATGATCCCCGCAGTATGAATGTAATCCCACTTATCTAATCCGGCAGCCACTTCTTTTAAAGTATCTTTGCCGATACTTGAGAAGGTTAAGCCTTTAAGCTGCTCTTCACTGGCGGGTTTAGTGAAAAAACTCACCACAATCATTATCACTACCACCACTACAAACAGTAAAATACAGTAGTAAAGCCAATTCATGTCGGTGATCCACGCAAGCGGTGTACCGCTGATAGCATCTTTGAAAGGCAATAGTACTAATCTGATCATACCTAACACAAACCCAGACACTAAACCGATAAAACCAGCATCAGGAGTAAAACGTTTACTGCATATACCTAGCAAGAACACGGCGGCAATACCAGGGGCTATTAACGATTGAACGCTTTGTAAGTACTCATAAAGTACATCAGCAATTAAGCTCATAATGGGGATCCACAATAAGCCTAAAATAACAATTGCAACGGTTGCCAAGCGGCCAACTTTTAACAGATGCTTTTCGCTCGATTCGGGTTTGAATTTTTTATAGAAATCGATAGTAAATAACGTCGCTGATGAGTTAAATAACGACGCTAACGAGCTCATTAATGCTGCAACGAGGCCACCAATTACGATGCCTTTGACGCCGGATGGGAGTAATTCGGCAACCAATGTAGGAAACGCTTGGTCCGCACTGTCATAACTAATAATGCCTTTAACTTTTAGTGCATAGGCAATCATGCCCGGTACTAAAAAGATAAAAATAGGTAATAGCTTTAAGTAACCTGCAAACATAGTACCGCGACGAGCTTCTTTAATGCCTTTCGCCGACAGTACCCGTTGTACAATATATTGGTCTGTACACCAGTACCAAAAACCAATGATAAATGAACCAAATACGATCCCCGGCCACGGAAACTCGGTATCTGAGGCACTGCGAATTAAATGCATGTTCATATCGTTTATGCGTTCAACTTCAGACCACCCGCCGACTTTATCCAAACCGACAACTAAGATCACCACAGAGCCAATAATAAGTACTGGCGTTTGTAAAACAGAGGTCCACATGATGGCTTTCATACCCCCAAGTACAGTATAGATACCGGTGATCACTACTAAAGCAATGGCTGAGATCCAGAAGAAATCAATGCCCCAAATGCTTTCAATTCCTAAAATAGTTTTAAACGCGATGCCGCCAGCATAAACAGTCACCGCAACTTTAGTCAGTACATAACTGATCAAGGAAATAACCGATAAAAAAGTGCGTGATTTTGAATTATAGCGGCGCTCTAAAAACTCCGGCATGGTATATACTTTACTGCTCCAGTAAAAAGGCACAAACACCCAACCAAGTAATAAAATAATCCACGATTGCATTTCCCAGTGGGCTAATGCCATTCCCGATTGTGCACCTGCACCAGATAAACCAACGAGGTGTTCTGAGCCAATATTCGAGGCAAAAATTGACGCACCAATAACTAACCAACTCGCATTACGCCCAGCTAAAAAATAATCTGTAGTATCTTCTTCTTTTTGTCTCATCGAGACGACGACAACGGCTAATAACAAGACAAAAAATCCCGCTAACACTAGCCAGTCGAGTGTACTTAATTCGATCATCTTTAATTCCATCTAAGCCCGGAGATCAATCCGGATTATTTGTGTTTATAAAAATATTATAATACAAATGAGGCGAATGAAAGAGATTTGTTAAAAATTAGTAATGCTTTAAATTTTTATGTTTTCAGCAATTACACAGTTCAAACAGCGGAAAAAAGTATTTACAGTAGCATTGTCAAAGATTTGCCTGATGACGCGGTAAGGTTATAGTAGTATCATAGAATAAGTATTTTTAAAGGAACTGTTTATGGCACGCATTGAAAATTTAAATTTGTCGCAACAGGTAACCAATGAGTTAGGTAAAGCCATTATTAATGGTCATTACACTGCTGAAACGGGTTTACCTACTGAAGCAAAATTATGTGAAGAGTATGGCATTAGTCGTACTGCTATTCGTGAAGCAGTAAAAATGCTTGCTGCAAAAGGGCTTATTTCATCGCGCCCGCGCCAAGGCATTCGGGTTGAACCAGCAAACACATGGAATTTATACGACACCAGCGTATTAAAATGGTTGCTTGATAGTAGCCCGACCTTGTATGTGTTAAAAGAATTTTTACAAGTACGCTTAGCTATTGAACCACAAGCAGCGGCACTTGCAGCAAGACGTGCTGATAAAGGCGCAATTGCAGAGATTGCGATTGCAGTTGAAAAAATGCAAGCGGCGGCTGATGCCTCCGATGGCGAAATCCATGAAAGTGATTTAGCTTTTCATACAGCAATTTTGTTTGCCAGCGGTAATCGTTTTTTCTTTCAATTGCGTGATTTTATTTGTACTGCTCTTAACGTTAGTATTCAGCATACAACACCCGCGAAAGGTAATAAAAAAGCCATTGCGGATGAACACTTTAAAGTGTATCAAGCAATTTTAAATGGTGAGCCTGAGCGCGCTAAAAACATGATGACGTATATGATTGACGAAGCTATGTCATTTATTGAAAAAGAAATAGCTGAAAAAGAGTCACAAAACGAATCGAAATAACCATGTTTTGTTAATGAATTATCTTAATACTTAAGGAAATCATGCCAGTCTCAACATCACACACAACAAGTTATCCAAGTCTCGCTGGTAAAAGTGTTTTTATTACCGGCGGTGCAACGGGGATCGGTGAAGTCATGGTAAAGCGCTTTTGTCAGCAGCATGCAAAAGTAACTTTTATTGATATTGCCAAACAGCAAGGTGAGCAATTGTGTAGCCAGTTAGCTGGCCAGTATCGCTTTGATCCGCAGTATATTTACTGTGATCTTCGTGACATTGAACAATTAAAAGCCGCTATTGAAACAACGGGCAAAACACAAGGTGAGATCAGCGTATTGATCAATAATGCGGCTGACGATACTCGCCACGTTGCCGATACCATGAGTGTTGAATACTGGGATGATAAGTTAGCCGTTAATTTACGGCCTTGTTTTTTTTCGGCGCAAGCTGTTGCCCCGCAAATGCAGCGAATTGGTGGTGGTAGTATTATTAATATGGGTTCAGTGAGTTGGCGTATTAAGCAAACTGGCATGCCTGCTTACACCACGGCAAAAGCCGGGATCGAAGGACTAACCCGTTCATTAGCTGCGACTTATGGTAAAGATAATATTCGTATTAACACCTTAGTACCTGGCTGGGTGATGACCGAGCGACAAATAACGCATTGGTTAACTCCAGATATGATTGAAGATGTTAGACATAATCAATGTATAAATGAAACATTACAGGCCGATGATATTGTCAATGCCGCATTATTTTTAGCCGCAGACGACAGTAAAATGATGACCGCACAATCACTTGTTGTTGATGCTGGTTGGACTTAAAATTCAATAAAAAATTTACCTAACGACAATGATATTATAATATTAGGATATTCTTGTCTGTAAATTAGTCAAACCTAGTTAAATAAGGTAGAAACGCGTTGCCCGATATCGTATTAGTTTATTTTATATTAATAATAGGCGCATGCTTGCAATGCGTGATTGGGTTTGGTCTTGGCTTATTGTGCGCACCTATTTTATACTGGCTTATGCCAGAGTTAGTGCCAGGGCCAATGATTTTAAATGCTTTATTACTCACCTCAATTCTTGCCATAAAGCACCGTGGCGCAATAGATCTAAAGCAAACCGGCTATTCAATTTTTGGTGGCGCCGTCGGAGTGTTAATTGCTGCAGCGGTAATGTTGCATGTTGATCCCCATCAGTATCGTATTTTACTCGGTTGTTGTTTACTAATTGCAGTTGCGTTATCACTTACAGGTTGGTCGCCTAAGCTTACCTTTATCTCTAATGTACTGGCATCACTAGCATCTGGTTTTATTGGTACCACCACATCCGCAGGCGGCGCACCGATGGGGCTACTCTATCAAGCGCAAAATAAAGATAAAATTAAAGCTAACTTAAGTATTTTCTTCGTGTTTATTAATTTATTTGGGATCACTGCGCTGCTGCTTACGGGCACCGCTGACTCTAATGACTTACTGCTATTTATTGAATGCTTACCCGCTATTTTAATTGGTTGGGGGCTTTCATACTTGTTAAATAATACAATTAATGAACAAGCCACGCGTATTTTAATTATTGTTGTGGCGACTTTTTCAGGGCTGGCACTGATTTTCTTGCAACGTTAAAATAGCGCAATAAACTCACATGCTGTTTTAAGGTAAATAATGGCGATTAACTCGATTAAAATGATCATTCCTTGCCAATGTTTACTTGGCGAAGGGCCATATTACAGCGCATCGCTAAAGTGTTTATTTTGGGTCGATATTTTAGACAAACTACTTTACCGTTTTGATTGCCAGCAACAAACAGTGTGCCGTTACCCGATGGAGCAGGCTATTTGTTGGATAATGGAAACCACCGAACAGCGTTTAATCGCAGGTTTTGAGCGCGGCATTTATTACCTTGATAACAACACATTCCAACCTAGTGAGCTGTATCCACTGGCTACTCTTGCAGTAAATAATCGTTTAAATGATGCCAAAACCGACCGCAACGGGCATGTGTTTTTTGGTACGATGGATAAACATGAACAACACAATACTGGGGCGTTGTATCGCTTTGGTCAGCAACAAACGCCAACCATTGTTGATAGCAATTATGTGATCAGTAATGGCCCTGCAATAAGTAAAAACGGCCGTATTTTATATTCAACAGAATCATCCACCCGCACTATTTATCAATTTGATTTAAATGAGCAAGGTGAGCTTAGCAATAAGCGAGTATTTGTAAAATTTGACGAGACAATGGGCTTTCCCGATGGCATGACAGTCGATAACGACAATCACTTGTGGGTCGCGTCTTGGAATGGCCACGGCCTTTATCGTTTTTGTGAAAATGGCTCTATCGTGCATTTTTATCGACTTCCCGCACCTAGGATCACCAGCCTCACTTTTTTTGGCGATGACCTAACAACCATCGCCGTTACCTCCGCCCGTACTGGCCTAGAACCTGAGATACTAAAACAATACCCCTACAGCGGCGCCGTATTTATTTTACAAGCCGATATACAAGGAATAGCAGAAACGCCTGCCCAGCTGCGTTCATAATCAGCCAAGAGGTCTTTTTCAGTGCAATGATAAAATGTTAGTATTCCCACATATATATTTGCATAAATGAGTTGCTATGAAGACAAACACTACTTTTTTACAAAATGTAAAACAACAAACCACAGCAAAACCAAGCTCAGAGTTAGAGCGTCTGTGGCAACGCATAGAAAAGCACACTAAACGTAACGCTAATTTTGATACTAAAAAGCAAGGTTTATTTATTCAGTTTAAAGAGCAAGTAGAACCGCACGAACAGCATCAAGCACAAATGATTGCACAGCAGATTTGTCATTTGAGCCAATTTATTCCACGCAAAAGCTTAACCGATGAGCAGCGAAATGAGCTTGTGGATTGGATAAATGCAGATTTAGATTACTTAGCAAGCCATCCGTTTACTGGTCACTTAGATATGGAAACAATATCACACACTTTTAAATTTCATTTAGGTAAGCACAATCAAGAAGCGGTAAACGACATCCCATCGTCAGAGCTTAATGTTTTCAGAACCATGCTGCAGCAAGATTTTCCTGGTTTAGAGTTAACAGATGAACAATTAAAGGAAATTACGCTTGATCCTCAACTGCTCTATAAACACCTAGACGAACAAGGTTTTGGTGATACCCAAGAGCCTGACTCAGAAAGCACAGATGATCCCTTTAATGCCGGCGATGCGCAAAGCGATGATGATGAAGATTGGGATGATTTTTTTGACCAATTTGAGCGGTTTGATCGTGATGAAATTAAACAACAAAGAACCGATGCAAAATTAGAAAAGCTATTTAAAAGCTCACAGCTTAACAAAATGTACAAACGCTTAGCGTCAAAATTACACCCCGATAAAGAGCCAGACCCAACTAAAAAAGCCCAAAAGCACGCGCTAATGCAACAACTAAGCGAAGCACGTAAAGCAAAAGATGGCTTTACCTTATTACAGCTTTATATTACGCATTTTGACGATGATGTGGACTTTGATGAAGAAACCAAAGCAAACCTAGTACCATTACTGCAAAATAAAATAGCCGAGCTAAATGCGCTTCATCGCAGGCAAAAAGAAGGCAACGATGAACATACACTCGTATGGCGTAAATTTAACGGCCGTAGTAAAGCACAGATCAAAGAAAATTTTGCAGATCATATAGCAGCTTTAAATAATGAATGCGATGAAATTACTGAACGCTTAAGCTATTGCACAACAGTAAAAGTACTCAAAGAAGAACTAAACGATCGGATTTTAGATAAACGCCATATGCCCATGTCATTAGAGGCTGCGTTCGAAAGTATGTTTAACCTTTGATCTAAAACAAGTCATTCAAGCAGAAAAGGAATTCAGCTTGTAATCAATGGTTTTTCTGATAACTTGGAATAACAATAAAAAATAATAGTGCAGGGAACGCATGGTTGAAACAACCGATCAAAATAGCCAGCCACTTAACTACAATATCCAACAACGGTTTCATTTTATAGAGCTCATTATTCAATGGGAAGGACGCCTGACAACCAATCATTTACAGCAACATTTTGGTATAAGCCGCTCTAATGCATCCCAGCTAATTCAAGATTATTTAGCGCTCAACCCACACAGTTTAATTTACAACAACTCGCTAAAAGGGTATCAAGCAAGCGATAATTTTATACCCAAGTTTAAGCAGCTGGATCTAACCAATTACTTAAAAACCACACAAGCGAGTATGCAAGATCAAAGTAAGTATCTTACATGGCTAAACTCACCACTTGCACCCATACAACCAGATAAAGTAAGAGGCGTTTTACAAGCGCTGAAACAAAAGTTACGTGTTGATGTTGGTTATGCATCCATTGCTAGCCCAGAATTCGAATCAAGAATTATCAGCCCACATAATTTAGTGTTTGATGGTACTCGTTGGCATGTTCGAGCCTACTGTGAAAAAAACCAAGACTTTCGAGATTTTGTATTAACCCGTTTTAGTGGCGAATATGAATTTGAAGGCGCCGCCCAATTTGACCAAAAACACGACACATTATGGCAAACTCACCTCAACGTAATAATAGAACCTGATCCGCGTTTAGCCCAAAACAAAGCGCGTATTATTGCGCTCGATCACCAAATGCAATTGCAGCCCAATGGCCGATATCAGCGCACTCTAAAAATACGAGCAGCTTTATTACTTTACCTTTTAAAACAATTAGGTGTTGTTAGTTATCACGTTAATCCTGAAGCGCAACAAATCATATTAAGTCCTGAATGCTTAGCCCAGTTACAGCCTTATTTACCTCGTTGATTTAAATCAACTGACTATAAAATAACGAATAAAAGAATATGTACAACTAAGCGACAGGTGATAAATGTACAGTGTTGTTGAATTAACCTAGTAAGCGTAGGGTTTGATAAAACCCGTTAAGGAATAGAGTGATGTCGATACCAAGTTATTTTAAATATTGGGGAAAAGCGAAAAAAGATCCGTTACAAAGTGGCGCTGATTATCATTTATTACCTTATCATTGTTTGGATGTGGCAGCGGTTGCTGACATTTGGTTAACTGAATCTCGCACTTTGCTAAAGCAAATTGCTATACAAATTAACTGCCTGGAATCAGATGCTAAAGCAATAATATTGTTTTATGTTCTACTGCATGATTTGGGAAAATTTGATGCTCGATTTCAAAACTATGTAGAAGAAATAAGAGTTCAGTTACAAGGCGAAGAGTTTGAGGTTGAGCCTGAAAAATACGCACATGGCTCGCATGGTTATCTTCACTTTATGAAGTCTTACGGCCATAACGAGGCAATGAAAGCTGTAGCCGGTCATCATGGTTATTGTGATACATCGATTGACCGTAATTTAGCTGAACCTGACGCTGATGAAGAATTAGTTGAGTTAGATAAAGTTGCACGAAAAGAATGGATTGAATTTTGTTTGGCTTGGACAGGTTTAACAGAAATTCCAGATATCGGCGATATTCCAATGTTAGCTGGTTTATGCAGTGTTGCCGATTGGATTGGTTCTTCAATCACTAGTTTTAAAACTAAAGTTGAGGATTTAAATGAATATTATCAGTGCACTTTACCACGAGCTAAACAAGCGTTAATTGAAGCGGGTGTATTAAATAAGTTAAATGGTGCAGGTTTTGAATATTTATTCTCATCATACCAACCTCGCGGTATACAAACCCTATTGAATGATATGCCATTAGAAACAGGTTTAACTATTGCTGAATCTGATACTGGCTCAGGAAAAACAGAATTTGCATTAGCTTATGCATCTATGTTGATAGAGAAAAATTTAGCAGATGGAATTGTTTTTGGTTTACCCACTCAAGCAACCGCTAATGGTTTATTTGAACGCATAGGTGAAGCTGCTAGTAAGTTATTTCCAGATAGCACACTTACATTGGCGCATAGTAAATCTAAATACTTAATACCAGATGAAAATGGATTTTTACATCAATCAAGCAAAAGAGCTTTTTTAGGTTCTTTGTCAGTTGCAACCGTTGATCAAATATTAATGGGGGTGTTGGGTATTAAGCACCAGTTTATCCGTTCATTTGGTACTAGAAAGTCGGTCCTTATTTTAGATGAAATCCATAGTTTCGATGCTTATATGTACGCTTTAATAGAACGTGTGTTACAAGGGCAACATCAAGCGTATTCTAGTGTCATATTACTTTCTGCAACTTTGCCTTTGTCATTAAAAACTAAATTGGTTAAGCCGTACTCAGGTAAAGTCAGCAGTATTGAGTATCCACTGGTCACTCATGTTGGTATGGATGGAAAAACCCAAGAAATTGATTTGAAACAACCCATAGCACGAAAAAAAGTTTATTTAGAAAATTGGCTGTCCAATGACTTATTGCCAACTGCAGAACAACAACAAAGCTTAATTGAACACGCAAAAAATGGTGCAGTTATCGGTGTTATTTGTAATACCGTGCATGATGCACAAAATTTATATCAACAGTTAAAATCTCAAATTAATACCGAAGATGAACCATTAGAAATAGATTTATTACATGCCCGTTATACCTTTTCAGATAGAGCCAGAATAGAAAAGCAAATTTTAGATATTTATGGTAAACATGCTGGCCGTCAAGGCCGTATTTTAGTTGCGACGCAAGTGGTAGAACAATCCCTTGATTTAGATTTTGATCTTTTGGTGAGTCAAATAGCCCCCATTGAATTTTTAATGCAGCGTATGGGCAGACTATGGCGTCACGACCGTATAAATACAGAGTTAAGCCCTCGCAGTACACGTATAAAACAACCTACTTTTATTACCTTACTCCCAGATCAACCAATATCTAGTTGGAAAACGCATTATCAAGGTAGTGGTTTTGTTTACCGTAATATCCGCGTTTTATATCGTACAAATCAATACCTGAATAAAAACTCTAAGCTTACTTTTCCAGATTGTTACCGTGACGCTATCGAGTATGTTCACAATGAACAAGCATATACGGAAGAACCAGAAGAGTTACTCTCCTTATTTGAAAGTTATCAACAAGAACAAGATGGTTCTGCTTATACCGCCAAAATGTATAGCGTTCTCGATTCAAAACCATTAAATGATGTTGACCCACGCTGCGCTTTATTAACCCGTGAAGGTGAAATGACCGCAACCGTTGTATTGCTTAACGAACAAGGTGAATTATGGCATGGCGGTGATTATCAAGAGCAACAAGACAGAGAGTTAAGTACTGTAGCAATTGCAAAAAAACATGCAAAAGGCAAACAGGATCCTGATTTATATTGTGTAAAAGCGATTGTTAATCATGACATTAATTACAGTGAATTAGGGGTATTTTTGCCTCTAAAGAATGAATAATAAGATTAAATATTCTAGGGAGAAGGTATGTACATATCCATAGTTGCACTAAAAGCGACCGACAGTTATGAACAGCATCAGGCTATTTGGAGTTTGTTTCCCAATACCCCTGAACGTCGGCGAGATCATTTATTTCGAGTAGAAAATACAATGGCAACGGGTGAAGTGACGGTGTTGCTGCAATCGGCCACAGAGCCGGTCAGTAGCGAAGAATCTAACGTTTTACAAAGTAAACCATTTAATCCAACGGTGGAAAATGAAGAGTTCTATAAATTTAAATTAGTTGCTTATCCTACTAAATGTATTAGCCAAGGTAAGAAAGTGATTGAAATAAAAAATGAGAACGAACAAATCGCTTGGCTGCATCGAAAACTCTCTGGGGCAAATGTCACCGTTACAGCACTTGATAGTTTTTTAGTGAAAAACAAAAAGAGCTTTAATAATCGCTTTGTTTGTTTTGAAGGGGTTTTACAAATTACTAATGCTGATCAAATTTATCAGGCGCTGGTTATGGGTATTGGCCGACAAAAACATGCTGGTGCCGGTTTATTATCTTTAGCGAAAGCAAGTTAACTTAGGGGAATTTATGTATCAACGTATTTATAACGCTTACAGTAGTTTAAGCAAAGGTGACCAAGCGGAGCTGAAAAGATGCAATCTAAGCAAGCTAGCAAATTGCCCTGCTTACTTTAGAGTTTTGAGGTTTTCTGGTGCTAAAGATACTACGCAAACACAACGTATTTTATTTTTGATGACATCAATTGATGTTTCTCAAGAAAGTGAAGCGCAATCTGTAGCTCTTGCTCTTTTAAAAGCAGGCGTAAAAGAGTCACAAATTATTCAAATAACCCGCAGCGGTGACAATGCAATTGAGTATTTAAAACGTCAATTAGTGCGTTGTAAACAAGTGCAATTAGAAAGCTTAGGGAAGTTAGCACAATTTTGGGGTGAAAACTCCCGCCGCCAACTTTTAAAAGAATTTATTTTAGCAGAACAAGATTAATCTTATTCAAATTTAAGTATTTAAAAAATTTTAAAAAGGACATTCAAATGACAACTTTTATTAATATCCATGCGTTAATTTCTCATCCATCATCAATGATGAACCGTGATGATTCGGGCTTACAAAAAACTGCCGTATTCGGTGGAACAATCAGAAGTCGCATATCAAGTCAGTGTTTAAAAAGAGCAATTCGCCAAAGTGATCTATACAAAGAAAATGTTGAAGAACTATCAATTAGAACGAACAAGTTTGATGATTTATTCGCTTTGTGTATTAAAGAATTGCCTGAATTTGAAGCTAAATTAATTGAAGACGTTTTAGAAAATATGGGCTCAAAAGTAAAAACTGAAACGAACAAAGAAACAAAAGAAAAACTCCGTTTTTTTGATGCGGTACAACCTTACTCTATTGGAGCGATCAGAGAAGCTATTAATATGGTTCAAGCAGGAACTGAATTAAAAGATTTAAAGAAAATCGTTCAAATACCCACTATAGATGTTGCACTATCGGGAAGAATGGACGCAAGTTGCCCTGAACGTAATGTTGAAGCAGCAATGAGCGTAGCACATAGCTTAACAACTCATAGCGCAGATATTGAAGTTGATTGGTTTACAGCGTGTGATGATTTGGCTGAACAAGGCTCTGGTCATATTGGCACCCATGAATTTAGCTCTGGCGTGTTTTATCGTTATGCTTCAATAGATGTGGAGCTTTTAGCAAAAAATACCAAAAAAACGGTCAGCGAAACTAAACACATTGTAAATACAATAGTAAATTGCTTTGCTCAAGTCTCACCATCAGCTAAACAGAAAACATTTGCAGCACACAATAAAGCTGATTTCGTTTTATGTACAAGTTCAAATCAACCTCTGTCATTAGCAAATGCATTTAGGAAGCCGATCAAAAATACCGGTGAAGTCATGGAAGAATCAATAAAAGCCTTAGTATCTCATTACGAAATGTTAGTTGATGGCTACGAATTACAATCACAAGCCAAAGCATTCGATTTAACTCAAACAGCATTGAGTGAAAAAATAACCTTAGTCAGTAAAATTAGTGAGTTAACGTTTTAATTAGTTTCACAACATGGGAGTTGTTTATGAAAACGTTAATTCTAAAAACTGAAGGTTTATCAGCTTATGGCTTGCAAACCTTTGATGTCCATAGGCGAGCAAATCATTTTCCTACCCGTTCAGCCATTGTGGGGTTATTGGCTGCGGCACTAGGTATTACCCGTAAAGAGCAACAAGCACTTTATGAGCTGTCAGAACAAATTACGACAGCGGTGCAAGTAAATCAAGCAGGTGAAAAAATGATGGATTATCATACAGTGCAAAATTTCCGTAGCCCTGACGGTAAAATTCAAAAAGGCACAAAACCCACATACCGTGAATATTGGTGTGACAGCGAGCACACCTTTGCTATTAGTGCTGAATGTGAACTAATTAGTAAATTAGAAGCGGCCGTTAAAGCGCCTAAATTCACCTTATTTCAGGGACGGAAATGTTGCCCATTAACTAGACCGTTATTTGATCGTGTAATGGATGAAAGTAACCCAGCAATCGCATTAAAAAAATTGGCGAATAAAGGTCAAATTTTTAGTGATATTGAAGGTGAAAACCAAGTAGCTCGAATACAAGTAAGGGATAAGTTAACACTTGCATCTAGAAAGTACGCGATGCGAATGGTGTATGTCAGTGGTGAAATGATTAAACCTGAACAGGAGTTGGCTAGTGAACTTACTTAAAGATCCCTTTATTTCAACGACTGATGGCAAAGTGTCATTAAAAGATATTTTGACCTCAAATAAAGACTATCAGTTACAGTATTTTTTTGATGAAACACAGTTGGCTATGTTGCAAATGTTGTCATCACTTTCAACAGTAGTGTTAAAGCCAACAATATCAGATTTGAATGATTATTTAGCAAATGGATTAAGCCCTGGACAATATGATGCACTACTTGAAAAAGTCGATAGCCAGTGGTTTGAAGGTGAGCGTTTTATGCGTTCAGCTTTTCCTAGTAAAGCAAAAATAGCCGATGGGCCTATTACCAAATTAGTCTCTGGCATTGAATGTGGCGGTTCAGCAAATGCCCTAGGGTTATTTTCAGAGTCTAGCGAAGTGAGTATTTGCTGCACCGACTGTACACATGTTTTAAATTATAATTTACACATGAATATTAAAGGTGAGTGTTTTGGGCCAACAGGTGCTACAGGTATTCGTGGTGGTGGTTCTATAAGCACTCTTATTTCTGGTGAAAATTTAAAGTCGACAATTTTATTAAATACTGTTTGTATTGATTACTTTAATGAGCAAGCCCAACCAGATGATGATGCCGAAAGTCGTTTTATGTGGGATATTCCGCCGATATCAGACATTTATTCTGCACCCAAAATTGGTTTAGAACGTGGTTTATTTGCACTTGCTTATCATATTGATTTTCCAGTAATTGATACTCCATGTACTTGTGATATATGTGGCAACACAGCAGATCAGAGTGTAACTACTTTTCAGCGCGTTAAGTATAGTGGATCGTATGGCTCCACCAAAAAAGGTCGTGATAATGGTGCTGGCTGGTGGTTACACCCTTATACACCAAGAAATGTAAAAGAAGATGGTATATATGCCGTTTGCGCACGAGATCAATATTGGCAGTCATGGCAAGAATTAACATCATATGTTATCGGTAAAGAAACAGATAAAACATCAGTTAAACCAGCATTCATTATCAACCAATTTCAAAATAAATTGGGTGTAGATTTGTGTTTAAGTCTCCTTGTAGGTGGAAATATTGCCGATCAAGGCTCGATCGCTGGGCGAGTCTATGATTTATATTCAATGCCATCATCATTATCTAAAAACAATTCAAGAATATCGTTAGTTATCAATGCAGGTTTAACTCAAAAGGAAAAACTCTCATTAGCGTTCAATAAAATATTCGGTGTGGGTTACGATAAAAACTTTGTTGGAGGTATTAAAAACCAGGCAATACAAAAATTTACATCGAATGCGCAGCAAATTGTTCAGCAGATCTTATTAGATGTTAATCGAAAAGAAGCTACACAGTTAAGAAAAGAGGCTATTGAAGCGTTAAACAAAGAAGCTAAATCGATTTTTAAATCAGTACAACGTAAGTACCAACACGACTTGCCTTTATTTAAAGCATTAGTAAAAGGTGAGTTCATTTTATATAAAGCAGATAGTTAACAATGGCTTTTCTCCAGCTTAAACCCATACCAATTAAAGATCGTAATTCGATGATTTTTGTAGCGATGGGGCGCATTGATGTTCGTGATGGTGCATTTGTTGTGATTGACGAAGTCAATGGTGAGCGAATGCATATACCCGTTGGCTCAGTGGTGTGTATTTTACTCGAACCCGGCACACGTATAAGCCATGCTGCGGTAAAGCTTGCAGCCACGACAGGCACATTGCTGATCTGGGTCGGTCAAGCTGGGGTCAGGCTCTATTCCGTAGGGCAGCCTGGAGGTGCAAGATCAGATAAATTACTATATCAAGCAAAGCTAGCGCTTGATGAAACTTTACGTCTAAAAGTAGTGCGAAAAATGTTTGAATTGCGTTTTGGTGAAGTCGCGCCAGAGCGACGTAGTGTTGATCAACTCCGAGGAATCGAAGGGGCGCGTGTTCGTAAAACTTACGCATTACTAGCTAAACAATATAATGTCGAATGGAAAGGACGCCGTTACGATGCAAAAGATTGGCAAGCTGGTGATATTATCAACCAATGTATTAGTGCCGCCACATCATGTTTATATGGTGTAACTGAGGCTGCTATTTTAGCCGCAGGTTATGCCCCTGCAATTGGCTTTTTACATTCCGGTAAACCGCTGTCATTTGTATATGATATTGCTGATATTATTAAATTTGATACGGTTGTACCCGCAGCCTTTAAAGTAGCAAGTAAAAGACCAAAACAGCCAGATCGAGAGGTACGAATAGCGTGCAGAGAAGCATTTAGAAAAGATAGAACCTTACAGCGGTTAATTCCTTTAATCGAAGAGGTATTAAGCGCTGGTGAGATCACGCCACCTAAACCATATGAAGATGCCCAACCGCCAGCACTACCAGAGCCTGAATCTATTGGCGATGACGGGCATCGCACTAATTAGGAGTGGATTATGAGTATGTGTGTTGTTGTAACTGAAGCTGTACCACCCAGATTAAGAGGGCGATTAGCTGTATGGTTACTAGAAATTCGCGCAGGTGTATACGTTGGTGATGTAGGTCGAAAGATTAGAGAAATGATTTGGTTTCAAGTCTCTGAGTTGGCAGAACAAGGAAATGTGGTTATGGCGTGGGCTACAAATACTGAATCGGGTTTTGATTTTATTACTTATGGTAAAAATGCACGGATGCCTATAGATTTAGAAGGATTAAGGCTGGTCAAGTTTACACCAGTAAACAACGAAACATTAAGCTAAAAATAACTGTTACGCTCTTTAAAAATTTGGTAGATTTGAACTAGCTGTTTTTATTTATAAAAAACAAGCATATACTATTAGAGTGTTCCCCGTACTCACGGGGCTGAACCGTTTTACCACTTGGCTCTAGTAGACCAAATACGGTGTTCCCCGTACTCACGGGGCTGAACCGTATTAGCTACTTATCTCGCATTGATATTGCTCGTGTTCCCCGTACTCACGGGGCTGAACCGTTAGATCTTCTTTTGGATTGTAATCAAAATCAGTGTTCCCCGTACTCACGGGGCTGAACCGCGTGAAAACCGCAAAGGTAAAGCCGGGCAAAAGTGTTCCCCGTACTCACGGGGCTGAACCGTTAACAGGCGCACTAGGAAAAATCGTACTATGGTGTTCCCCGTACTCACGGGGCTGAACCGTCGTTTAAATCAGACTGCGCGCGGTTTATTAAGTGTTCCCCGTACTCACGGGGCTGAACCGTAATCCTTCTAAAGTACCGTTGTTATGTGCTGGTGTTCCCCGTACTCACGGGGCTGAACCGTAAAATTGTTAATGTAGGTGTTGTTCTTATAAGTGTTCCCCGTACTCACGGGGCTGAACCGACAAAAAACCGAAAGTAATGATTAGGCCAAAAGTGTTCCCCGTACTCACGGGGCTGAACCGATTATTATCTATTTTGCTAATCTATCGCTGTTGTGTTCCCCGTACTCACGGGGCTGAACCGCAGGCAAATTCATATCCCTCCAAGGCAAATTGGTGTTCCCCGTACTCACGGGGCTGAACCGTAAATAGCATTTGCTTTAGGAATACTAATATCGTGTTCCCCGTACTCACGGGGCTGAACCGTGAGTGAGCATATGAAACGTTAATAGAAATTGGTGTTCCCCGTACTCACGGGGCTGAACCGTACCCACTTATGTACATAATCATGATTATAGAGTGTTCCCCGTACTCACGGGGCTGAACCGTTATCATAGGTGGTAATGAGATAACAGGAGGCGTGTTCCCCGTACTCACGGGGCTGAACCGGGGTTTTGTTTTGGTAATTTCTTTAGGTAACGGTGTTCCCCGTACTCACGGGGCTGAACCGTGAGCATGTACGAGTAAAAACATCAAACAAATGTGTTCCCCGTACTCACGGGGCTGAACCGATGGAAACCGACATCACAAGCGGTGGTGAGAAGTGTTCCCCGTACTCACGGGGCTGAACCGAATAAAGAAAAATCAGCGGTTGTTAATGACTTGTGTTCCCCGTACTCACGGGGCTGAACCGCTAGCTGAATCGGTTTGAGCATCTTGAAATATGTGTTCCCCGTACTCACGGGGCTGAACCGACGTTGAGGGGCTTGATCCTATCACCGCCTATGTGTTCCCCGTACTCACGGGGCTGAACCGTTAAATCATACTCTGATTTAGTTGCTGACTTAGTGTTCCCCGTACTCACGGGGCTGAACCGCCTTAGTTGCTTTTCGTTTAATATGCGATTAACGTGTTCCCCGTACTCACGGGGCTGAACCGGTATTAAATTATGTTAAACACAGCACAGTATTGTGTTCCCCGTACTCACGGGGCTGAACCGAAGGATTCGCTCGATTTAACATGGAACCGAACGTGTTCCCCGTACTCACGGGGCTGAACCGTCATCGTGCTTACTTGTGCCGCCCGCTTCTTTGTGTTCCCCGTACCCACGGGGCTGAACCGCCCTGCGCTTGTTGCCCAAGCTCTAGCCCTTGGTGTTCCCCGTACCCACGGGGCTGAACCGTAAACGAGTTTAACGCTAACTTGCCAGAGCCCGTGTTCCCCGTACTCACGGGCTGAATTGGTGAATTTAACTGGCTAAGATTTCACTTGCTGAAGTGATCATTTTGCGTTGCGGGTGACATTTCGCGCTAAAGCACGGCCTACAGTACAGGACATTTGGAGTATTGTTGAATTTATAAAGGGAGGGGTTAAGCAACATGTAATACTTTGATTTGTCGCGAGGTAAACTCGCTGCTACGAATACATGGCTCTAATGCTCTTCATCAAAGACTTGAATTTGATTGCGGCCTGTTTTTTTTGCCACGTAAAGTGCGCTGTCGGCGGCGAGGATCATCATATCGGCGGTGGTGTATTTATCTGGTTTACAGCTGTAACATCCGATGCTGAGGGTGAGGTGGTCGGCTACGTTTGAATTTGGGTGCAGGATATTTAGTTGGCTTATTTGCTGTTGCAGTAATCTGGCAAATTTTAAGCAGTGGGGTTTATCAATGCTGGGTAACACAATTGCAAATTCTTCTCCGCCGTAGCGAGCTGCTAAATCACCTTGTCGCTTACATAAGCGATGCAAGGTTTGGGCAACTTGTTTGAGTGCCTCATCGCCTTGCTGGTGGCCATGATTGTCGTTATAAAGTTTAAAATAATCGATATCACAAATGATTAAACTCAATGGTTGATGTGAGCGTGTTGCGCGTTGAATTTCACTGAGTAAGGTTTGATCAAAACAGCGGCGATTGGCGATATTTGTCAGGCTGTCGAGATTTGCTTGTGATTGCAGTTCTTGGTTGGCTAAAAGTAATTGCTGTTGAGCTTGCTCTAAGCGTTGTTTATACAGAACGTTTTTCAGTGCATTGGCAATAATTTCACCTACCAGTTTGATCCGCATAAGGTCGGTGTCGGTCCAGTGGCGTATATGTGTTACACAATCACAGCCAATAAAACCAAATAAGGCGTTTTCAGAGCGCAGCCCAATACATAAAACAGACTTGATCCCCTCTGATTCAAATTCAGCTTTTTCAGCAGCAGCGGCTGGGGGTAACAAGTCTACATCAGATACCTTAAAAACGTGCTTTTCGTTCATGGTACTAAAAAAATACGGTAATAAATCTTGTTGAATATCTTGCAGCTTTTCTTTAAAAGGCTTGACCTGCGTATTAACCCATTCATGAGTATTGCTCATGGCTTTGCCGTTTTCACTAAATTGGAATAAATAGCTACGATCAGCATCACAAAATGTACCTATGGTTTTTAAAGCGCTTTCGATCTGTTGATCGAGGTTGTCTATTTGTATATCAATAAGTTGTGTTGATATTTTTGCTATTACTTCGTCAAAATCAGCGTGTACAGTAAACGATGTGTGCGGTTCAAGCGCCAGCATTATTAACTGTGGGCCAATTAAACTATAGGTGACTGTAACACGCAGGAGTGTGTGTTTTGTGGCAATGTTATAGATGTGTTCGGTGTTATTTTGGGGAGTTAAAAAGGTCTGATAATCAACAATCGTGTGGTTTTCTGTGTGTTTAATTGATAAGTGTTGAAATGCTTTTTCCACTGGACTTATTGCTGGCATTAATTTAAGTAACTGCTGACTTGATGCGTTGGCGTGCAGCGTATCTGTTTGTTGATCAAACAGCACAATTGCAAGTGGCAACGCTTGTAAAGATTGCCAAATTTCGTCTACAGAATACTGTCTCACTGGATTTCCAACTTCTTATTAACATATTAAGCTTACATTCAATTTTAAGAAAATGGTATTTTAATTAGCCGTTTTATATATAAATTAACTCGATATTAAGTTTTTAGTGCGTTTGGCTTATGGAAGTACTACAATTGATACTGTATATCATTACTCTTTTAAACGTTTTTTAGAATGATGACTCTTAGCACACTTAAGCACAGGTAAAACCGCTTTTCATGACCGACATTACAACTCACCAAGCATCACGACGTAGATTATTAATTGCATTAGCAATCACTAGCTCATTTATGGTTATTCAAGTTATTGGTGCCTATTATGCAAACTCTCTTGCCGTATTAGCCGATGCTGGGCATTTATTTGTTCATAATAGTTCTTTATTTATTGCTTTGATCGCATCGAGCTTAGCGATTCATTTAGCTAAAAACTACAACGATGGTTATCAAAAAGCAGAGTTGACCGGTGGTTTGATCAACGGTTGTTTATATTTGGCGATCAGCCTGGTGATTTTATACGAAGGCGGCGAGCGCTTTGTACATCACCATGAAGGGCAAGGCCCCGTCGTCAATAGCTATTTAATGTCGGTTATTGCCGCCACTGGATTTTTATTTCACGGTGCTGCAGCATGGGTATTATATAAAGGTAGAAAGGCTAGCTTTAATGTTTATGCGGTATTTTTACATTCATTTTTTGATTTGATTTCAACTGTCTCTACGTTTATCGCCGGTATACTTATTTATCTAACTGGTTGGAGCATTATTGATATTTTATCGAGCATGCTGATTGCGTTATTTGTTTTGTTTACAGGTGTAAAAGTGATTGTTGGATGCGTTAAAGGTCTGCGTTTAAATAAAGCAAAACTACCCGATGTGGCCGATATTGAAAGTGCCATAGGACAAGTTGAGCATGTAGAAAATGTGCACAATGTTACGGTTATGCGCCGTGACAAGGAGTTAGTTGTAGGGGCGCATGTGGTACTTAAACAACATTGCACTATAGAAAAACATGATGAAGCATGCCGACTTAAAGTTGAGCAATTGCTAGCAAGGCAATTTAATGTTGGCAACAGCGTATTACAAATCGAAAGTCATGGTTGTCAGCATTAAATACAACTAGTTAACTTGGCAAAATGCGTTTTTTATTTTACTTTTAGATATAGCCTATTTTATACGGAACAATCCATTGCCGTTTTTTCAGCATCGATATTTTGCATTCAGCTGTTCTATACTTTTAGGCGTGTTGGCCGGTTTTGTTAATTTACTGCCATTTTGGTTTCTCGACAGCTCTGAATTTTTATTTGGTCAGCTGTTTGTTTTAATTTGTTTGTTGCTATTTGGCTTACGCTACGCGTTAGTTGCTTGTACTATCAGTGCGGCTTTTATTTTTTATCGTTGGGGGCATTGTTGGCCATCAATTGTGTTTGTTGGCGAAGTGCTTTGGCTGTATCACTTTAGCTTTAAAACTGCACGGCTGCTGTTTATTCGCGGTATAATTTATTGGTTGTTAATTGGTATTCCGCTGCTGGGACTCATTGGCTATTTTATCATTGAGTTGCCATTACTGGCGGTCATTACCGCCTTGGTTAAGTATTTTTTAAATGCAGCCATTGTTTTATGCGTTATTGATTTACTCAGTTTCTTCTTTATTCAGCAAGTGTGGCAAAAACGACCAAATTCGCTGTATAAAATTCTTAATTACATTGTAAGCATCCTCATTATTTTAGTGGTGTTATTAACCACCATTGTACTTACCAACAATCATTATGCGCGTATCGAATATGAAGTGAAGGCGCAGCTTGCTGAAAAATCCGAAGACATTGCTGAAAAAATTGACCTGTATTTAAATGGCTATCGCCGTGGCATCGTATTAACTGCAAAAGCCATCGAGCAGGGGGTCGATAAACAGTTAGCATTGAGTCAGTTAATGGCACTATACCCTAACTTTCTTACATCAATGGTTACGGATGAAAACGCAATAGCACAGGTATTTAATCCACTTAGTTTGCAAGAAAGCTTAAAAGGCAGCAATTTATCGGTTGCCGATCGCGATTACTTTACGATCGGTAAAGACTCGCCAACAGGGTATATTTCTAATGTTTTTAGGGGCCGAGGATTTGGTAATGAACCCATTGTGGGTGTTTCTGCACCAGTGAATATTAACGGGCGTTTTCAGGGAGTGGTTGAAGGTTCGTTAGTGTTGGGCTCCTTTTTGCAATTTAGGCCAACCATATTTGATAATGATGGTGAACTGATAATTCTTGATGCCAAAAAACACGTGGTGTTTAGCACCTTACCTAATCATTATTCGGTATTGACTCAGCTCACTGAAGATAAATTTACCCAGTTACAAGGTGATCAACAAGCCATTATGACCATCGACATTGATGGCGAACAATATTACGTAAAAATATATTTATCACAGCAACAAGGTTGGTATGTAGCAAGCTTATTAAAACGGAAATACGCTAATCTTGTGGCGGCAAGTGCGTGGGGGCAATCACTATTACTAACTCTTGTGGTGATTATTTTGATCAGTATCTTTATCACCCAGTTGAGTCGATGGTTAGTGAGGCCAATAGATGAGCTTACTGAACAAATCGATGCCTTTGATCCTAAAACTGAAATCAGTGATTTACAGACTCAAAATAATGCGTGGCTGGAGGTGCTGAGCTTACAGCAGCAATTTGCTACTTTAGCATTTAAATTGACCAGCAACTTTAAAGATCTAGAACAAGTAAACACTGAAAATGCAGCACTTAATCTGCATTTAAAACAGTTTAATGTAGAGCTAGAGTATCAAGTAAATGAAAAAACAGATGAATTAGTTAAAGCTGTGGCAACTGCAAATCAGGCCAGCAAAGCTAAATCACAATTTTTAGCGAATATGAGTCATGAAATTCGCACCCCGCTTAACGGTATTATGGGGCTGACTGATATTTTACTTAATGCTGATGACGTGAAGTTGGAATACCGCGAACAATTGCAAATGATCCAGCAAAGCGCTAAAAATCTATTATTGATTTTAAACGATATTTTAGACTTTTCGAAAATTGAGGCGGGGGCGGTCAAACTAGACATTCATATAGTTAATGTACGAAAACTGCTTACTCAATTAGCACAGGTGTTTACAAATACTGGCGTACAGCCAGGCGTTGAATTTATATTAAATATTGCCCCGTCAGTACCCGATGTGGTGCAGTTAGATTCACTAAGGTTAAGCCAAATTGTCAATAACTTGTTGAGTAATGCAGGGAAATTTACGAAAACTGGTAGTATAACGATGAACATTGATTATGCTGATAATCATTTATCTGTGGCTGTAACTGACACTGGCATTGGTATTTCTGGGCAACAGCAATCATCGTTGTTTCGTGAGTTTACTCAAGCTGATATTTCAACCACGCGGCAATATGGTGGCACAGGATTAGGCTTAACTATTTGTAAGCGAATAGTTCAGTTAATGGGAGGCAAGCTGGTATTACACAGCGAGATTGGTAAAGGCAGTTGCTTTACTATCACAATTCCTATTGAAGTAGTGCAACTTACTCATGAAGTAGACATACAGCAAAGCATTCCTGACTTAACTGGGTTGAAAGTATTACTGGTAGAAGATAATCAAATCAATCAAATCGTTATTGCAAAAATGCTCAGTGACACCCATTGCACCTTAGAAGTTGCTAACGATGGTGAAAAAGCACTGGCGTGTTTACAACACAATATGGCCGATATTATTTTAATGGATTGCCAAATGCCTATTATGGATGGTTATCAGTGCACAGCTGAAATCCGTAACAACAGTGCTCAATTTGGTCCTGTGATTATTATTGCCATTACCGCAAATGCTTTTGAAGACGACCAAAAACGTTGTTTAGAAGTGGGTATGGACGATTTTATAGCCAAACCCGTGGATCGCGGCCAACTTTTTCAATGCCTTAAAAAGTGGGCTGATACATTGAGCTAGGTAGTTTGCAATTTCTCTAGCAGTGCTTGGATATACGCATCGCTAATGAGAATCTCTGCAGTTGTTGGTTTTGCAAAGTAATAGCCTTGAAGGTCATCACAGCCGATACTGTTTAAAAAGCGTATTTGCTCAATTGTTTCTACGCCTTCTGCAATACAATATAGATCTAGGTTTTCAGCTAAGGTGTGGATTGTTTTGATGATTGATTCATTATTACTATCTTGGCCGATATTACGCACAAAGCTTTGATCAATTTTAATCACATCAATTGGAAATTGACTTAAATACGTTAAAGACGAATACCCGGTACCAAAATCATCCAGTAATAATTTAAAACCTGCGTTTCTGAGCGCTTGCAGCTGCTTAGCTGCTTTGTTTTTGTCATCAAGCAAGGTGTTTTCGGTGATCTCTAAACGTAACTGAACAGGTTTTATATGATGCTGATTTAAAATAAGTAATAAGCGTTCGGTTAAATTAGATTTTAAAATATGCACAGGTGATAGATTTAACGATAAGTAAAACCGTGGGTTAGCTTTAAATAATGGTGCGAGATCTTCAAGTGCACGGGTCAGCGCCTGCTCGGTGAGTACATCGATTAAACCAGTTTCTTCTGCAATAGGAATAAACACTGCCGGTGATATCAATTCTGCTTGGTGTTGCCAGCGCATTAATAGCTCTACACCTTTGATTTTTTTGCTTTTATTATTAACAATTGGCTGGTAATTATTAAAAAATAAATCGTCTTTGTAGGCATCTTTTAAGGCATTTTCGAGCAGTAGTTTTTGGGTGATTTGGTTATTCATTTGTTCAGTGAAAAACTTAAAGCCGTTGCGGCCCGATTGCTTAGCATGCATCATTGCGATGTCGGCATTACGAATAAGCTCATCGGTGGTGTCGGCATCAAATGGGTAGAGTGCCACACCGACGCTGGCCGAGATATTAATTGCAAAATCGTTGATCACCACCCGTTTTGCAAGTTCTTCAGTGAGGCTACGCACTAAGTTACTCAAACTTTGTGGCGAGTCTAAGTTTTTAATTAATAATAAAAACTCGTCACCGCTTTGACGCCCAACAATGGCATTTTTATCAAGCATACTATTCATTCGATAGGTAATATCACATAACAGCTGATCGCCAACCGCATGACCAAATGAGTCATTCACCGGTTTGAATTTATCTAAATCTATAAACAGTAAAGCAACTAGACTGGCATGTGTATCGGCATCTTTTATCGCATGCGATATCTTTTGATACATTAGTGACCGATTTGGTAGCTTAGTTAATGGATCATAGTTTGCCAGATAGCGTAGTTCATTTTCAGCGCGTTTTTGCTCGGTTAAATCAGAAATAACCACCACATAATAACTCACTACATTACTGTCTTTTGCCACTGCGGTAATACTAATATGAATAGGGTGCGACGGATTTATCTTAGTTTTTATATAAGCGTCACCACGCCAATTTTGTTTCGGTTGTAATGATTTTAGAATATTGATGAAATCGACATATTGTTTTTTCCCCAGTGCTGCTAAAAACCGTTTTAGTTCAAGCTTTGCTGGGATTGTTTGAATAGAAAAGGCTTCTGCAAAGCTATTATTAACAGAAAACGGAGTCAGTTGACTGTCTAAAATAAGTAGCCAATCGTTTATTTGGCTAAAGGCTTCGCCTAATACCGCAGCTTGCTGTGCTGTAGCACGTTGTTCGGTTATATTGGTATAGATTCCAGCTAATCTTGTAGGATAGCCTTGCTCGTTCGTTTCAATCACTTTACCGATATCGTGATACCAAAGCCAGTTTCCATTAGCATGTTGAAGCCGATACGTGACCTGCCATTGTTGAGCATTTTTTTGAGTGATGAATAAATGCCAATCATGAAGAACTTTACGTTTATCATCTGGGTGTATTAATGCGCAAAAATCGTCAAAATTGAACTTTTGTGGCAAAGTTTTATAGCCTAGCTCATGTTTTAAGCGCTGCTGCTTTATCCAATGTGCGGCAATATCAACTTCCCATACACCGCTTTTACTACTGTTTAAAGCAAGCTCTGTTTGTTGTTGTGATTGCAGTATTTCATCATGAGTATGCTTAATAATGCGCTGACGGGAGCGGTATTGCCAAAAAATAACAAATAGCACTAAAAACGTAAGTAATAAATAAAGGCTTATTGCAAGTGGCGAGCGCCACGGAGCATAGGCAACAGTAAAGTTAAGTGTTTTTTCATCACCCAGGCCTGAGTCATTTAAGTTATATGCTGCGATTGTTAGTTGATAATCACCAGCAGGAAGCTTAGTAAAAAAAACTTTATTATTGTTTAGCTTGTCATAACTTAATTTATTGGGGCCGGTTAATGACACCTTATAGCGTGTTCTATCTACATTTTGAAAATCAAAGTTAGAAAAACTAACTTCTAAGCCCACATCTTCATCAGTTAGTTGTAAAGGCTGGTTGGCGTATTGCAATGGATGATAATTAAGTGTACGGGAGAGTAACGATATATCGGTGATTTCAGTCACTGTGCTGTCACGATCATTAGGGACAGATAAAAAGTCTTGCGGGGCAAGTGTTAGCACGCCACGGGTACTGCCAAAAGCTAAGCGGCCATCGTTTAGCTGAGTATGTGAGTCAATATTAAATTCATTCACAGTTAAGCCATCTTTAACAGTATATGCATTTAATTGCATTGAACTTAAGTCGAGTCGATAGAGGCCATTTTTACTGCTGATCCATAAAAAGCCAAATTGGTCGATTTGCAAGGCGACAATTGTTTTCGTTTTAATGCCATTACTGAGGTTTATACGGTGTTTTACTTCGTAACTGTTGGCGTCAAGACCAATTAGTCCTTCTTGGGAAGAGGCAAGCCAAAGGGTATTGTTATAATCGATCACCCAATCATCGATAGTGACATAATTTATTGGGTTATAATTTTCGACTTCGTAGATCAAGGTGAGTTTTTGGCTGGACTCATTATAACGATATAACGCGCCAGATACGCTGATCAAGTAGTCATCGGGTTTATGGGGCAATGGTTTTAAAAAAGCGTGCACATTGACGGGATCTAACTGCTCTTTGAGACCTTTAATTACGTTAGTCTGACCACTGTTTCCATCATACAGGAAATAATCATTCTCGCTAAAAAATGCAAAGGTATCAGTCGTGATTTGATGATATCCATAGCCTGGGCCGCTGTCGAGAATGGCTTGTGTATTGCCTTGCATTGGTAGAGCTATTTTTTGTTCGGTTTTTTTATCAAATAAAGCAAGACCATCATAGAGCAGTAACCACAAATAACGGTCTGGCTCATTTAAGTGCGCCGAGGCAATACCATACACAGCAAATTGGCCATAAAACGCTTTGCTGTCATCGCTGGCTAAGTAAGTTTTTTCGGTAGTCTCATCTAGGCGCATTTTGGCTAGGCCATTATCGGTGCCCAGCCACACGGCGTTATCGTCTTGGTAAACAGCAAGGATCACATTGCTGTGCAATTTATCATTACTGGTGATTTGAATATTGCCAAAACGCCTTGCTAAAGTGGACCAAGTAAAAACGCCTTGCGAGCGCGAGGCAAGCCACATAAGCCCTGTTTTATCAACCATCACATCTAAAATAGTGTTGTCGGTCATGTGAAATTTACTTTGATCAAAACGTAAAAGAAACTCATTGTGATCAGTATGGCGATGGTATTGATAAAGGCCATCCTCAGTGACTATAAATTCACCATAAGGGGTATTAACATAATCCCAAATATTATGTTCCGCGAGTAGCGTTTTTACGTTATTGAAGTCTAATAACTCATTGTTATTAAAAGCAATAGAATAAAATCCTTCGACTGTGCCAACCAGTAAACCAAGCTGCGAGTCGATGGATAAAAATTTGATATTGTTATTATCTGGATTGAGCTTGTCTTTGGCAACTAAAGGTATTTTAGTAATATGTTCATCAATTAATGATTTAGAGTACAACCCATCAGTGGTGGCAATATACAAAAAGTCATTATGAACAGTAATTGCGCGGACAGAATTATCATCTTTACTGATTGAAAACTCATGGGTATAGGTATTTTTTTGTGGATCAAAGGCATACACATGTTGATTAATGGCGTAATAAAACAGCTGCTGATGTTCGGCGATGGCAAAAATAGGAGAAAAGTGTTTATCTTCAGCGTTTAACTTACCTGAATAAATTTTACTAACTTTGAGTGTCACAGGATCTATAAGAAACGCACCAGAATACTCAGTTGATACAAAAATATCGCCGTTGTGTGTTTCGAACAATACAATAATTGAGAGTTGATCCAGTGAGTATTCACCAGAGAATATTTTTACCTCATAGCCATCAAACCGGTTTAAACCCTGTAATGTACCGATCCAAATAAATCCCAGTTTATCTTGCAGTGTGCTAGTTACGTGGCCTTGTGATAACCCTTCATCCGTGGATAAGCGTTGCAATTGCTGAGCATAGCTTTGAGCACTGGAATTAACACTAAACCAAGTGCATAAAATACTAAATAAGATGAAAAAAAAGTTTCTCAATCGCACTTAAGGTACTGCTCCCCTGAGATAAAGTGGTTGTTAGCCGTTAGTAAATATAGCATAACAATTTACAGTTGAATTAAAGAATTAGCTATATAAGATATACATTTGTATAACAAATCACTTATGCTGTTAGTTATGTTTAGATCACGGATGTTCACATTGCCTCATTCATTTAATGCTCAC
Organism: Pseudoalteromonas sp. 1181_04; assembly: GCF_052850545.1. Lineage (NCBI taxonomy): Bacteria > Pseudomonadati > Pseudomonadota > Gammaproteobacteria > Alteromonadales > Pseudoalteromonadaceae > Pseudoalteromonas > Pseudoalteromonas sp. 1181_04. The sequence goes on along the minus strand of NZ_VXCS01000012.1, from coordinate 63,059 downwards.
ACCATGCAAAGTCTGCTGTTAGTTGTCGATATTCAAGACAAATTAAGTCCTGCGATGCCTCGTTATGAACAAGTAAAACAGGTCACAGTGCAATTAGTAAAAGCTGCACAATTGTTGCATATTCCTATTTTAGTCACTGAACAATATAAACAAGGGCTTGGCGAAACTGATCAGCAATTAAAAGCTCAGATTGGGCAAGCTGAGTTCTTTGATAAAACCCACTTTAGCGCGTGTAAAGAGGACGGTTTTTTAGAGCTTATTGCTAGCTATAAACGCCCGCAAATTATTGTAGTTGGTATGGAAGCGCATGTATGCGTATTACAAACTTGTTTAGATTTACTGGCGCAAGGTTATCAGATGTTTTTAGTCATGGATGCGGTTAGTTCGCGTAATGATCTGCACCGCGATTTAGCTATAGCTCAGCTAAGACAAGCAGGTGCTGTGATCAGCTGCGCTGAAAGTGTGATTTTTCAATGGACCGAAGTGGCAGCCACACCTGTATTTAAAGAGATTTTAAAGATTGTTAAATAAGCTTGGCAACAAGAAGAGAATAATTTCACTTCAGCATTGTAAATGATAGTGGTTTTTATTATCATGCCGTAAATTATTTTGATTGCTGTATAAATATCAATGAAACCTTCTTTAATAGCATTAGCCCTAAGTTCTATTACCATGACGCCTGTTGTCGTTGCTGCGCAAACAACAGCAGCAGGATCTGCAACTGATGAGTCTACTGTTGTAAAAAACGACATAGAAACCATTTCAGTCGTTGGACGAGCGTTTTCACTGTATCGCCCAACAGAATCAACGTTTGGTACTCGTACCGATACGCCGCTAGAGAAAATTCCACAGTCAATCCAGGTTATTCCGCAAGCGTTAATCAGCGATCAGGCTGCACGTCAAGTAACTGATCTGTACAGCAATATTGCGGGTGTTAATGGCTTTAGTTACTCAGGTGTTACGTTTCGTGGTTTTCGCCAAGATGAAATTTTATACGATGGTGTAAAAGGTGACCCATTTAGTGGTTTTGCGGTACCACAGTTGTTTAATATTGAGCAAGTGGCTGTTTTAAAAGGCCCTAGTGGCGCTGTGTACGGCAGTGGTAACCCTGGCGGGATCATTAATTATATGACCAAAAAGCCCAGCTATGATAGTAAAACAACCGTTGCAGTTGAACTGGGTAATGATGATTTTTTTAGTGCCGCAGTCGAATCAACGGGCAGTGCCAATGACGCACAGACCCAAGCCTACCGTGTTGGTGTTTATAAAGATTCAGATAAACCATTTCGTGAAAATACCAGCGAAGATAATACTATTATTGATTTAGGCTATCGTTTTGATTTTAATAACGACACTAATCTGGTATTGCAATATACCCATGTTGATCAAGATTTAGGCGGCGCTAGATTACGTGGCGTGCCAGTGGATAAAAACGGTAACTTTATTGCCGACATAAGCTGGAATCATAATGAAGCAACGGATTATCAAACCGTTATTGCTGACGTGTTTCAAGCAAGTTTTCAGCACCAATTTAATGAGGTATTTCGCAGTGATATCACTGCGCGTTATTTTAGTAACGATGCCAATCAAAACTATCATGAGCCGCGTGGACTAAGTGACACAGATGGCGATGGAGTACTGGATTGGAGCGAGCGCGAATTTCGTGATCAACAACGCGAAAATACCGGGCTTAGTTTTACTGCCAATTTAATTGCTGACACTGAGCTTGCCGCTATGCAACATGTGATGCTGGTGGGTGTAGATTGGTATAAGCATGAGTTTGAATCTGCATATAGAACAGCTGTACAAGCCAGCAAAGGCGGCCCAGTGCCAGGGATCTCAATATTAAATCCTGTGTATGGACTGACTTCAAAAGATGATTATGATTTAGCAAACGTAACACCGCGTTTAGCAAGTACTGAGTCAACACGTATTGGCCTGTATGCACAAGACCAAGTTGATGTTACCGATAAATGGAATGTTACGGTTGGCTTACGGTACGATCGTTTTGAAGACACCGATGTGCTTAATAACACCGAGTTTTCAGACAGCGATGTGACGTATCGTATTGGCACAAGTTATAACTTAAACGATACCTTTTTCCCTTATGCGCTGTATGGCACAGGCTTTATGCCACAATCGGCCAGTAATCAAAATCAAGATGTAGGCGGGCCATTTAAACCAGAGCACAGCAATATTCGTGAACTTGGTTTACGTACTAAGTTACTTGATGACTCGTTGGCTGTGAATATGGCAACGTACCGCATTATCCGTAACAATATTTTACAAGCCAGCACTGAGTTATCAGACACCGGCGTTGATCAAATGGAAGCGTTAGGCGAAGTTGACAGCCGAGGCTTTGAACTTGAGATTGTTGGCGATGTCACCGAACGTTTAGTGATCACAGCAAGTTACGCATACAACGACACGCGTATTGTTGAGCAAAGTGAAAAATTTTCCGCGCAAGCAAAAGGCAGCGATAAATTTGCCAATGCGCCACAAAATACCGCAGGGTTGTGGACGCGTTATGAGTTACCGCAGTTGCACTCATCAATCGCGGCAGGTCTTGATTATGTTGATGAACAAGTCAGTTTAGACGGTGATAAAGTACAGCCGTATACCGTTTATAACATGGCTTGGAAGACTGAATATCAACAATGGGTTTGGCAGCTCTCAGTTAAAAACGTGTTTGATAAAGAGTATGCATCAAGTGGCTTTATAACTCGTGCTGGGCATTTCCCGGGGGAACCACGCCGCGTCTATTTGTCGGCTAAGTACACATTCTAAACTGACAATTTCGTACTATGAAAGCAAAGCAGTGGTTTAACTTACATGCTTGGGCAGGGCTCTTGGTTGGCAGCTTGTTATTGATAACGTGTTTATCTGGCACGTTGGCAACCTTGAGCCACGAAATTGAATATCTTAGTGATAGTAAATTTCGTGCTCTCTCGCATTCCCCTAATACTGACTTTGCTGCAATTGAGAATACACTTGCCCAGCGTTATCCTGGCAGCCAAATCATTAGCATATTGCGCCATCAGCAACCTTACTTAGCAACCGAAGTGTCGCTTAAGTGGCAGCAACAGTTTTTGTTTGTGTATGTTGATGGTGCGACGGGGCAATGGCTTGGCGAAGGTCAGTGGGGGCGAGTATCGCGCTTTTTACGTAACTGGCACATGAATCTATCGATGGGTTGGACAGGTAAGTTGATCGTCACGAGTTTAGCCATTCTCTTGGTTATTTTAGTGGTTACTAGTCCGATTGTTTATCGCCAGTGGTGGCGACATTTTTTAAAAAAGCCACGGCAATTAAAAACAACCAATCGTAGCAGCTGGGCTGATTGGCATAAATTACTGGGGCTTTGGAGTTACTGGTTTATTGTGGTCATGGCTATTACTGGCGTGTGGTACTTAGTTGAACACACCTTACAAACAGCCAAAATTGACCATTATATAACCCCCCCCGCAGAGGTTACGGATCTACAAACTGATGTCGCGCATCCGCCAGCGATAAGTGCCATGGTAAACGCGGCGCAATCAGCGTTTCCAAGTTTACATATTCGCGCTATACAATACCCAAGCAAAGCAAATAAACCGGTTTTGGTACTGGGCGATAATGATGACATTTTAGTACGTTTACGAGCTAATAAAGTGTATTTAGATCCAGCTTCAGCAGATGTACTGGCAATTCAAAAAGCCGCAGATTTACCTATTGTCGCGCGCATTAAAGATACCGCCGATCCTTTGCATTTTGGCAACTTTGCAGGGCTAGGTACGAAGTTAATTTGGGCTGTATTTGGTTTTTTTATGACCTGTATATGTATGGCTGGATTGTATATGAATTGGCTGAGAGTAAAGCGTAAGCAGCCTTCATTATTGCAATGGTTTGGTATCATGGGTGCAGTTAGTGTTTTATTAGTATGTTGTTCGCTACTTCTCACAACGCAAACATTTAGTGTACGCCAAGCACCAGCAAAACTATATTCGCCGGTGCTGTAACGTGCAGATAAAGTTAGCTAGTAACTAGGCCGTAACAACCCAAAGCAACAAACACTATTGCAGCAAGCATTCTTACTTTTGCCATTGGAATACGTTTTAGCAAGGCATTGCCAGCATAAATAACCGGCACATTGGCAAGTAACATACCTACAGTGGTTCCTATGGTTACCCACAACACTGATTGATACTGAGCGCCAAGCAATACTGTTGCTATTTGGGTTTTATCGCCAATTTCGGCAATGAAAAACAGCACCAAGGCAACTAAAAAAGCCCCGTATTGATCGTATTTATTGCTTACTTCTTCATCTTTATCTGGGATCAGTAGCCATAAGCCAACGACAATAAAACAGCCGTTCACAATCCAAGGCAGGTACGAAGAGGTAAAGCTTTGCGATAAATAATCGCCCAACCATGCAGACAAACCATGATTGATAATAGTAGCGACTAAAATACCTAAAATAAGTGCAGGTTTATTGGCAAAGCGGGCAGCTAACAACAGGGATAAAAGTTGCGTTTTATCGCCTATTTCAGCTAAAGCAACGGTGACGGTTGATGTGATAAATGTATCCATTTTACTTCTATAAGGCGGGAACATTAAACCAAGGTAAACGCCTATCTCCCGCCATGAGGATAGTGTTTACCCAGGTCTTGCCGATAATGCTTGCTACATTACAAACTTACCATGCACATGAGGTGCAATTATGTTGATAAGTTTACTTGCTGCGCTTTAAGTTAAAAGGCATCAAGCAGGCTACTCCCCCGAGAAGTGCGCACTTTGCCACATTTCTTTTTTAGAGTAAAGGTACAACAACAGGTTTTGTGGTGCGGCTGAGGGTGAACCCTGTAATTGAATATAAACGTATGCTTCACGCGCAGTACAGGAGCTAGAATACAATCAAGACTACAGCGAGTTTGAAAAAGACTACCAGTTCCCTGATATGCCTTTACCATCTATTGGCATCACAATTAATTTTTAAAGATGATAATCCTCTTACTCTAAGTGTGAGAGGGTTGAGCATCTGAAATATAAATTTAGCATTTTATGTGAAAGTCAGTTGTCGATTGAATCAAAATAGGAACTAGGCTATGGTTGAAGCATTAATCAAAATAAAATAAAAGCGAATAATTCTACAGGCTCGTTAGATAAACAAAAGCCCTTCAAGGGTTTGGATAGTGGGTTAAGTTAATAACCCGTTGAACATATACATAGACACGGAATGAACGCCGGTTGTGTTTGCGTTATAAAAGGAGAGTTGTTTGAACCCTAAAATTTTGGAAGACTTTATTAGCACTGATGAAGATTTTTCCCCTCATAAGGCTTATTTGGATTCGATCAGTAAATCCAGCGTTGATATTTTGTTTTTAGATGGTGTCGCCAGTGACTCTGGGAGTCGGTTTGGCGGTAATCCTCTGGTTGCAAAGGACTTTGTCTGGCCAGAACATAACGTTGGCGAATACCGGTTTTTAGGCCAGATTAATTTTTCTGAAATCCTCGATTGTCCTGAGCCGCTGCCCAAATCCGGTTTGCTATCACTCTTCTATGCTTATGATCACGACGGTGAAATTTTCTGGGGTGCTGAAGGATATGTGATCGCTTACTATTATCCGGATATTAATGATTTAGTTATGTTTGAGCAAGCAGCTGTACCGCAGGAGGCAAAGTTAATCCGTTTGGAAACCGGGCTGGAAATCCCCAAACATGAAGAGTTACGCAGTGACTGGCCTTTCGATACTAATCTTTTGTATGAACTGCCTTATCTAATAGGCCATCGCGAGAACTACATGCTGGGCTATCCGTCATTTTGTTCGCTTGCTTATGACCCGACCCCTGGTGATGAATGGCTTCCGCTGCTCACTCTGGCATCTCACGATGGGCTTGGCTGGTGTTGGCATGATGGGGATAAGCTTATGGTATTTATTGAGAAAGAAAAGCTTAAAAATGCCGACTTCAGCTGCCTGAAGACCGATGCTGGGTAGCCGCATAATTAAAGTCCACCTTATTAATACTGTTATAAAATAGGCTTTTTGGATTGCTCTGAAGTGACTATTTTTGTTTAAAGCGAGTGTAAACCGTTATCCGTGTTTAAAAATAACAAGGAAAAAATAACAAAGACATCCAGTTTAATTTTGTATTTTGTGAAACGAAGTACTAAGTTTTATTAAGTGCAAAAAATGAGCAGGGTGTCTTATTGAAATCGCAAGAAAGCGTCAAGTAAGTTTGGTTGATACAAAATATTATCACTGTATTTCACGTTGCGTACGGCGTGCATTTTTATGTGGCGAAGACCACTTTACCGGTCAATCCTACGGGCACCGCAGAGGGGGAGGGGGGATTTAGGTCACAAGCACTACTTGATGAAGCAGCATTAGCAGCCTGCATGGCATATGTTTATTTAAATCCGATTAGAGCTAAGATGGTAAAAACACCTGAAGAGTCAGGCCATATTAGTGTTAAAAAACGTTTAACATGCGCCAAAGATGGTAAGCAACCAAAACAACTACTTCGCTTTGCAGGTATACCACGTCAAATCATGCCAAAAGGGTTACCGTTTGAGCTTAAATCGTAGCTTGAATTCGTTGAGCTAACAGGACGTTGTATATGGTAAAGCAAGCGAGGGTATATTAAAAGTACACACTTACCTTTACTAGAAAGAGTCAATATTTCTCCAGAAAACTGGTTAGAACTCACCACGTAATTTACGCGCGTATTTCACGGCGCAGTAGGCAGGCTGTCTTCACAATAACGTTACGGTGAAAACTTAAATCGGAAGCGGCGTGCAAATATCAGTAATTGTAAAAAACTACTGGCATAGCGCTTGAATTACTCAGTAAAAAGTTAAAAACTGATGTCATTTTATGCATGTAATTTAGGTTTAAGAATGCTAATGACTTATTTAATGGATGAAGTAAAAGTAACCCTGTAGTAAAAGATAAATTCTTAACCTAAAAAGTAATTTTATTGTAACGGCTGTGTTTGTTCAATTAGAGTGACTGTCTTGTTTAGTTTCATTGAATCAAAATAGGAACTCGGCTATGGTTGATACATTAATAAAAATAAATTAAAAACGAGTTATTCTACAGGCTAGTTAAACGTCAGAGAGAGTTATGTACGAGAAAGCGTTAGATAATCTAGAAATGGATGAAAGAATTGAAGGTACCTACAAAGGTAGTTTCAATTTTAAAGGAGATGAAGTTCGCATTCATGTTGATCCAGATGGAGAGAAGTTAGAAGACACGATTACTCTGGCCAAAAGGATTCTTTCTTCTTTGGATGCATACGACAAGAAAGCCAGAGGCTACATAATAGAAAACAGCCTGCAATCGTACAATGAAGACTGGCGGGAAGATGATGAACCAATACTGACAGCCATGGAGTTCGATAAAAACCTGCGATTGGATGGAGTAAATTTCTTATCCTCTGATAGCGTTGATTTTTTCTACAGCGAAAATAACATGTTTGGAGGCCATTCATTAATTCCACAAATCTTTGATAGTGAGAACTTTGAATATTTGCAAATGTATGGGTAAAACGTTTAACACATATGAGCCTTAACACTATCAATAGGCACTAGTAGTCTTTTTGACCGTTTTATATAATGGCGGTCAACTCTAAATCAATAAACAAATTTGTTTACTTCGTCTGTCGATGCGGCTGTTAAGCAAGTAGCTTACGGCAAACACATATAAGGAGCGCTACGCAATAATATTTACATTATTAGCACTGCATTTGCTTATATTCTTCTAAAGCGCAGCGTTTCTGAACCTCTTTGTGAATAATTCAATTAAATATTTTTTGCACAAAGAGCAGAGAAAGAGAAGTAAATGAGAACTAACTTGAAGGCTAATATTAGCAGCGTAAAATACGATGCATTAATAAAGGTAAGCCCTTACATCTTAAAATAAGCCATTAAGCACCTGTAATACCTTCCAAAACGCCAATTAAAGCAACAGCAAATCCTCCTTTATATTTTATGTGAAAGTCAGTTGTCGATTGAATCAAAATAGGAACTAGGCTATGGTTGAAGCATTAATCAAAATAAAATAAAAGCGAGTAATTCTACAGGCTCGTTATGTTGGAGATCTTCGGGAGCCATAATATGAACTTGCCAAGTAAAAATGATTTTCCTGAAGGCTCCAGATTCTATATCAAAGAATTTGATGTACCACTAGTCCAGATACTAGACGGTAGTCTTTCTAAGTGGTTTAATTGGTTTGGCGGCAAGCCGAAAGAATACGCCCCAGAAGGTTTAAAGCCTGGCAACAATTGGGAAGCAGAGTCATTTAGTGAGTGGCAGAAAATTGTGAAAGAATCACTTTAAACTATGAATTATATTCCGCCTAAAGCTATTGAGTGTTGGAGAGTCGATAATCCAGGGGGGGAATTATATGAAACCTCAATCATGGATAATTATACGGTGATATCGGCATATGGAAGGTATGCTCATTGCTCGGGATGTAAGATAGTTTCATGGCAAGAGTTTCTAAGTGGTGAATTGAATGAGCTCGTTACCAAAACAATGGGGAGTGAAGTATTAAATGAAATTCATCATAAATTACGCTCAATCACATAACAAAAAGCTGCAACATGACTCCGTAAGTTGGCGTTATGTGTCATGGTAGATATGGAAACACTTCAAGAAAAAAATAATAAATACGCTAAATACCACAGAAATGATTCTTGGGGTGTCTTTGTAGCATTTACAATCATGTCACCTTTATTATTCAGTTATGGATATGAATTTTTCTATTGGTTTCAGGGTGAAATAATTGAAGTTCCTCATCCCTCTTTTGTGTTAGTTGGAGCATTGTTTTATGGTGGTATAATGGTCGCAATGGTCGATATCATTATATTTCCCAAACTACTCAAAGTATTCTCGCTTATTGCGGTTATGTGCTGGTTTAGCTATTTTTGGGTTGTGCTTAATCTATCTTGGCTTGCTTTTGCACCCTTAGTTCCTGTTTTTATACTTTTACAAATTCAAATGCCAAGAATTAAAGCTAACTCAAACAAATGTGGCGATGACACATAACAAAGCAATAATGAAAGGGACGCAAAAAGCTTAGCCCGCGTCACTTCGTTCCTAATTTTAGCCAAGCTTTTCTGCGCCACATATTGCGGCTAGGAGCGACAAGCCGAAAGTATTGAGTTAGGAACTATTTATTGAAAGCTGTGAAGTTCGCTCAATTTTGATGTGCATGCTGTTTAGAGTATCTTGTAGGAGGTAAATTGATAATACCCAATAAGTTAAAAATGAATGATGAAGTTAGGATAATTGCGCCTTCAAGAAGTTTATCAATTATTGACCAAGAGACGCGAGAAATAGCAAACACAAGGTTTGAAGAGCTTGGCCTCAAATTGTCATTTTCAAAAAACTGTGAGTCGATAGATGATTTTTCGTCTTCATCTATAAAAGAAAGAATTGAAGATTTACATGAAGCATTCCTAGATAAAAAGGTAAAAGCTATCTTTACTGTTATCGGGGGCGATAATGTAAATCAATTACTAAAGTATATTGACTATAATATTGTTAAAAAAAATCCAAAAATTATATGTGGGTATTCTGATACTACAGCTTTATCAAATGCCTTATTTCATAAAACCGGACTAATAACTTACTCAGGGCCTGCATATTCAACTTTGGGGATGCTTAAAGGTATTGATTTTTCAATAAATTATATTAAAAAGTGTTTATTCTCAAGTGATCCTTATGAAGTTATAAACCCCGAACAATGGAGTGATGATTCATGGTTTTTAGATCAGGAAAAAAGAAGCTTTTATAAAGACAATGGCATAAAAGTTTTAAATCATGGTAAAGCTGAAGGAAAAATACTTGGAGGCAACCTTTGTACTTTAAATCTGCTTCAAGGAACTGAATTTATGCCTGACTTAACAAATTCTGTACTATTTCTTGAAGATGACGAGTTAACATCCCCTTCAAATTTTGACAGAGATCTGCAATCATTAATTCACCAAAAACATTTCGACAGAGTTAAAGGAATAGTCATTGGGAAATTTCAATTAAAGTCAGAAGTATCTGAAGACTTACTTAAAAAGATTATACAATCTAAACAAGAGTTAGAGTCAATTCCCGTGCTTTATAACTTAAACTTTGGACATACAACACCCCATATATGCTTTCCTATTGGTGGACTTGTGAAGATAGATACGAAAAGTCGTAAACAAATAACAATAGAAAAACATTAGGTAAAGAATACTCGAGTAATTAGCTCAATTTCATAATAATTAATGGTTGCGGGTTTAATATTAAGAGTAAAGGGATTGCATCGCCCTTGCTTGACTGACTGCTCATTGCAATTTTGAGTAGTTCGGCTTTGATCGAGAAGTAAACATTCGAGGGTTTTCGCATCGATTGCAGGTTTGTTGAGATAACGGACGCTTCAAAACGCTAATAATTAATCATCAATTATACCAAAGGGTTAAATTTCATTCGCTCAAACCCCGTAACTCAAGTTATGTAAAAACGATTGATTAATAGACGAAAAATAGGCGGCTTCACTCCATCATGAATATAAAAGAGAGGTTAAAATGGAAAATATAAGGCATTATATATTTTGATTTTATGAAAAATGACGTTTTATTTTACCTACACTCAACACATCACTAATGGCTTAACTACTATGAACTCAGCGTCAAAGAATACAATGCGAACATTTATACATTCGGTCTCAGTTATGTGTGCTGCGCTGTTACTGACAAGTTGTGTGAGTTGGATTGCACCAACTGTTAAATCTGAGTTGATAGCGCTTCAAGCGGGCGAATATCAGCTAGACAGTCAACATGCTGCATTAATATTTAAAATCCAACATTTAGGGTTATCAACCTATGTAGGGCGTTTTAATAAATTTGATGCACAACTCAACTTTGATCCTAATAACATGACTGCCGCGTCATTAAACGCAGTGGTGGATATTAGCTCTATTGATATTAATAATGCTGACTTAGCAGAAACCTTACAAAATGACACTTGGTTTAACAGTGAGCGCTTTGCTCAGGCATCATTTACTAGCAACACTGTTACAGTTATATCTGATAACAGTTTTAATTTCTCAGGTGATTTAACTCTTAGAGGTGTTACCAAACCTGTGACGTTTAAAGCCACATTTCACGGTGGAGCAGACAACTGGATTACAGGAAAATACACCATTGGTTTTAGCGCGGTCGGTCAAATCAAACGTTCTGACTTTGGCATGGACAGTTATATACCGATTGTTGGGGATCAAATTGACTTAGAAGTTTATGCGGAATTTATTAATGTTGGTAAGCAATAAGAAGTAAGTGATAGCTACTAAATCGTCAATCAGTGACATTTTCAGATAGAATATAATCCCTGAATGACCGCTAGGGCACTTTTGTGAAGTTTGTCTAAAAAGCGAAATACGGGCTAAATATTTTTAGCATGTGTTTCCATTTTGGTCGACTTTACTTGTGCCACATACCTGTCTTTTTCTGAGCAACAATAGGCCTTGATTGGATTGTTTTACCATGTGCGATGTCATTTACTCACCTCCCCCCTCTTGGTTTACTATCGATAGCGAGGTTAAAAAGCGCCAGATCTCTTACTTTATAAAATAGTTCTAGTTGTATTCGAATAGCTCATATTTGTTGAAGTTTGAGAAGCAACCTTTGTCCTACAGGCTTATTTTTATTCCAACCCTCTTTAGGATTATATAGTGATTTGAGTTGTTTCCACTTATGTGGATGATAATTCAATATATATTAAAACTGGGCTGTATCGCTTTTCATAGAGATTAGGACTATCTTTAATTATAGGCAAATTAGATTATGGAGAGCGTTTAAATGGCAGAGCTTTGTAAAATTCTCGTTATAGATGATGAAGAGATCAACACCTTGCAACTAGAGCATGTTCTGGACGATGTTGGGTTTATTTGTTCATGTAATAAAAGTGAGGATGCCATCGCTCTTATTGAAGAGTTTATACCAGATATACTTTTACTCGATCTAGAAATGCCCAATGTTAGTGGATTTGACATATTACTAGAAATACAAAAAAGACCTCATCTTGGTGATTTACGCGTTTTGATCATCACTTCTCATAATGATCCTGACATCGAGCAAAAAGCGCTTTCATTGGGAGCGATTGATTTCATATCTAAACCTTTGAATTTAACTTTATGTCGAATGAGGGTTGAAAACCATACAAAAATTCGAATTCAAGAAAAAACCATTCAGCGCACTAAAGCAGCTTTGGCTGCTGAAAAAGAGCACTTACGGATCACGTTAGACTCTATTGCTGATGGTGTTATTTCTACTGATGAGCATGCGTGTATAACTTACCTAAATCCAGTAGCGCAACGTCTAACCGGTTGGTCACAAATTGCGGCTAGAGGGCGACATATTGAAGAAGTAATGATACTTAGAGATGCCTCAACAAAAATACCTTCTATGAATCCTTTATCAGTTGCTCTGAAGGAAAATCGTCCTGTTGCTATGGCTATAAACACGCAGTTAATTAGCCGGCAAGGTATGCTGCACCGAGTCGAAGATAGTGCGGCTCCAATATTAGATAAGGATGGTAATAAGCGTGGTGCAGTAATGGTTTTTCAAGATGTTAGCGAAGTCCTTGCTATGTCAGTTCAAATGACTTATTTATCTCATCACGACCAACTAACTGCATTACCCAATCGCGTATTGCTTCATGACAGGTTAACTCAAGGAATAGCTAGAGCCTCATTTAATAATACTAAAGTGAGCCTGATGCTTCTTGACTTAGATAAATTTAAGTACATAAATGATGCTTTAGGACATCATATTGGTGATGAAATAATTGCCCATATAGGTCATAGCCTTGATAAATTTGCATGTAATGATATTACTGTTGCAAGAGTGGGCGGCGATGAATTTGCACTTGTTGTTCCCTATGAAAAAGACACATTCGGTCTTGAACCGCTTATTAGTCAAGTGCTAGATGTCATCGCTAAACCTTTCAGATTAGCTGATGAGCAACATGTCCTTTCAGCAAGCTTGGGGATAAGTGTGTATCCTGATGATGCATCAAGTGTAGAGGAAATGCTTCGTCATGCAGATTCAGCAATGTATAAAGCAAAACAAGAAGGCGCTAATAGCTATTATTATTTTAGTAATGATCTCCAAGTTGAAATGACTAAGCGTTTAAAAGTGGGTAATTGCTTACGCAACGCGCTAGATAACAATGATCTTGTTGTGCTTTATCAGCCAAAATATGACTTAGTGACTCACGACGTTATTGGTGCTGAAGGATTAGTGAGGCTAAAAGATGACACTGGAGAATTTATATCTCCACTTAATTTTATTGAATATGCCGAAGAATCAGGACTAATTTACCGTTTAGGTGAACAAGTTTTGGAGCAAAGTTGTATTGATGCTAAAAAGTGGCTTGATGCAGGATACCCAAAGAAAGTCGCTGTTAATATTTCAGCTAAACAATTCACTGGTATTTCGCTGGTTGATACGGTTGCATCGATATTAGAAAAAACTAAGCTACCAAGTCGTTATTTAGAGCTGGAGGTAACCGAATCAGCACTGATTGATAATTTCGAACAAACGATAAAGCAATTACAGGCGATCGCTGATATGGGGGTTAGCCTTGCGCTTGATGATTTTGGCACGGGGTATTCTAGTCTGTCATATTTGAGACTATTTCCTCTTGATGTGCTGAAGATTGATCAGTCTTTTGTGCGTGATATGATTAGTGACTCTCAATCGCTTGATATTGTTACTGCAATTATCGACTTGGCTAATTCATTAAGCCTACAGATCGTGGCGGAAGGTATTGAAACAAGCCAACAAAGAGATAAGCTACAATCTCTAGGCTGTGCCATTGGTCAGGGATACTTACTTGGTAAACCAATGCCCTTTTTAGAGATGATGGACGTGCTTACTCAAGCCAAAAATAAAGGAAATATATGCACCTAGCTCTTAAGCCATTAACGCAATGTAAAATATTAATAGTTGATGATGATGAAATAATTCGCTTTTCACTACAGGCTATCATGGAAGATTACTTTGAAGTCGAAACACTAGCTATGGGCTTACAAGCGTTAGATTATTGCAAATCCAATATCCCAGATCTCATTTTACTTGATGTAAATTTGCCAGACATCAGTGGCTTAGATGTATGCAGAGCGTTAAAACAGGATATATTGTTTGCGCACGTTCCTATTGTATTTATTACTGCAACTTATGATACTGATTCTCAGAATGCTTGTTGGGAAGCTGGTGCAGCAGATTTTATTGATAAACCAGTAATTGCCTCAACGCTTATACATCGAACTACAAATCACGTAGAGAATAAGCTGCGCTTAGAAGTGTTGATGAAGTTGACTTATAAAGATTCTCTTACAGGACTTTATAATCGGCACTATCTAGACAAGGAAGTCAGTAATGCGCTGAAACAATCAGAGCGTGAAAAAAAGCCGTTTAGTGTGTTAATGACCGATATTGATCATTTTAAACTTTATAACGACCATTATGGTCACCTTCAAGGTGATATTTGTTTAAAACAAATTGCCGATGTGTTTGCCAATAGTTTAAAAAGGCCTCATGACGTAGCGATTAGATTTGGAGGTGAGGAGTTTCTGATTGTGCTGCCTTATACCGACATTGAAGGGATGTCGCACGTATGCAAACAAATAATTCTACAACTTAATGAGTCAAATATTGAGCATAGTCAATCATCCATTGGGCACGTTACTGTTAGTATTGGCGGAGTAACGTATGAGAAACAGGGCACAATGGAGCTTAATGAGTTGATCTCATTGGCTGACGAAGGACTATATTGCGCCAAGCGAGATGGCCGTAATTGCTATAAATTACAGGTTGTTTAATTTGGCTCCTTAGTAGTTTTAATTAATTATGAGATCTAATTTGCTGTTTTTTTTATTGTTTAGTCTATACTTTTTCTCTTAGGGACATTGGTATTGGATAAATAATAATGAGTTATTCACCTGATCGTAGACACTTCCTGCGTACAGTTGGTGCCGGGGCCGCTGTATCAACACTCGCATTCAAAGCGCCTTATGTATTTGCTAAAAAAGTAACAACTTTGCGCGTCATGGGCACTCACGTTACATTGCAAGAAGAGCTTCGGCAGCGAGCAATGCGAGAGCTAGGTATAAATTTACAATTTATACCTATGGGTAGTGCAGCTGTTTTACAAAAAGCTGCTGCGGATCCAACTTCTTTTGACCTTTATGAACAGTGGTCAGACTCAATAAATATCCTATGGCAAGCCGGTGCTATTCAACCAATAGACGTCGATAGGCTTGTCTACTGGAATGAAATAAATGACCTTACTAAAATAGGTAAAATAACCCCCTCGGCCAAACTAGGGGCAGGTGATGCACCAAACAAAATTTTATTTGTTCAAAATGATGGCTCATTAGCAAGTACACCTACAAAAAAAATAAGCTTTATGCCATATGTCCACAATGTTGACTCATTTGGCTATAACACAGATTACATCGAAAAGGGGCAAGCCTATGAAACTGAGTCTTGGTCTTGGTTGCTGGATGATAAAAATAAAGGAAAAGTGGCCCTTGTTAATGCACCAACAATAGGCATATTTGATGCTGCGCTTGCTGCTCAGGGCCAAGGTCTGATGACATTTAACGACATTGGCAACATGAGCATTGGCGAATTAGATAAATTGTTTGCAATTTTATTATCGAAAAAAAGGCAAGGCCACTTTTCTGGTTTCTGGACATCAGTACCGCAGTCAGTGGATTTTATGAAGACAAAGCGCGTTAATATCCAAAGTATGTTTTCACCGGGTGTGAGTGCCTGTAGAGGCCAAGGTATCCCTGTTGTCAATGCATCCCCGAAGGAAGGGTATCGTGCTTGGCATGGTGTTATGTGTTTATCTGCTAATACCTCGGGGCATGTAAAAGATGCGGCTTATGAATATATGAATTGGTGGCTATCTGGTTATCCTGGAGCCTTTATTGCTCGACAAGGTTACTATATATCTAACCCACAGCGTAGCCAGCCGTTAATGTCTAAGCCTGAGTGGGATTATTGGTACGAGGGAAAAGAAGCAACCACTGAGCTGATTGGAACGGATGGTAAAATTTCTGTACAAGCTGGCCAGACTCGCGATGGTGGAAGTTATATTAAACGTTTTTCAAATATAGCTGTGTGGAATACCGTAATGCAAAATTACGATTATAGTTTAGATAAATGGTATGAACTACTTAATGCTTAAGGACGTCGTTTGGTACATTTAATATCGCGTTCTATTGCAGCGAAAATGACATTAGCGTTAGCACTGGTGGTAATTACACTCAGTATCAGCTACATCGTCATGGATAAACGCTTAGAAGCAATTGATACATCGGTAAATAATATTACGGATATTAGTAGTCATGCCATTGGTATTTTACGAATAAACAAAGATATTGTTGAAATGCAACGTGATATTTCGGTCTATGGCGCATCAGGGAGTGATGCGGTATTTGCTAAGATTGAACAGAACTACCAAAGTATTGACCAGCGTTTAAAAGCAATAGATAAAAAAAATAATGAAGTTGACGATAAAATTTATATCGATGCCATGTCTGAACTCGTGCTTAGGTATGGTGATAATCTAAGCGTGCTAAAAAAGCGCTATAATATAAAAACAGCATTGATAGATACAGAGCTGCCACGTATTTATTTAGGCGCTGTTGCCCATTTAACAGGCTTACTACAACTGACCGCAGATTTAAAAGATAAGTTGTTAATTACGCAAAATATAAATATATGGCACACATTACACCACAATGCGCAGCTTTATTTAACTAAAAAGGACTATTCTAAGCGTCAACAAGTCATTAAGGCGCTGCAAAGTCTCTCAAGCTCCAAATTAGCTTTGCAAAAGCAGCAAAACAGGATCGAAAACCCAACAGTTCAGTTAGCTGTAGATTACCAGCAAGCTTTTACTAAAAGCGTCCAAGCAAATCGTAACTATTTAAGTCTAGTTAATGTTGTTATGGCGGGTGATGCCATTGAGTTTAGTGCATTAGCAAATACACTTAGAGAGCAGTCACTGTCACGTTTAATTACAATAAAAGAAACCGGCTCAGTTAGTATTTCAAAAACAGAGTATGTTTTACAGCTACTCGGAGTAGGCGCTATCTTGTATATCATTGGACTAGCGTTATTTTTTCACTTTCATATAGCACATGCTATTAAACTATTGACCAAAAGTTTTCAAAGCTTTCTTAATGGTGACCTATCGGCGCCCATTCACGATTTAACACGCAAAGATGAAATCGGTTTGTTAGCGGGTGCTGCAAATCGTTTCAGGGCGTTAAGTAAAGACTTTATTTCTGCAAAAAAAGCAGCGGAACATACTTCTAAGGTCAAATCTGAATTTTTGGCAAATATGAGTCATGAGATCCGCACTCCTATGAATGGAATTTTGGGGATGGCGCGACAGCTTGGCAATACCTCTTTGACAGATAAACAAGCAAGAATGTTAGAGATTATTCAGTCTTCAGGCGCCAGCCTGCTAGTTATCATCAATGATATTCTCGATTTGAGTAAAATTGAAGCCGCAAAAGTTGAGCTTGAAAACCAATCAATCGATTTACATAAAATGCTAGATGAGTTAAAGCTACTATTTAGTGAACAAGCAAATGCAAAACAAGTGCAGCTTTTTGTTTCATCGCCGACAGACGAAGAGAATATTATTTTTGCAGGAGATGAAACACGCATAAAGCAAGTACTTATAAATTTGTTAGGCAATGCCATTAAATTTACTGAAAGAGGAAGTGTTGCATTAAATGTAAATGTTCAGAAAGAGGCGAATAATGAGCTTATATTGTCGTTTGGTGTGTCGGACACTGGTATAGGTATATCACACGAGCATATTGAGACACTCTTTGAAGCTTTTTCACAGGCCGATACCTCGATTACACGCCGATTTGGCGGAACAGGCCTCGGTTTAGCTATTACCAGTAAGTTATTAGCGCTTATGGATGCACCTTTAAAGGTAGAAAGTGAGCTTGGTAAAGGCTCGCTTTTTTATTTTGAATTAAAGACTCAAAGGGGTGATAAACAAGCGAGTCGACAACATGAAAATACTAAATTACCAGCACCGCAAGAGATTGATCTGTCTAACTTAAACGTATTAGTTGTTGAGGACAATGAGATTAATCAAATTGTTATTGAAGCGCTTTTGAAAGAGTTTAATATCACTTGTATCAATATAGCCGGTGATGGTGAGCAGGCGATTGCACAGTGCGAAATGTGTGCATTTGATATTATTTTTATGGATATGCAAATGCCTGTTCTTGATGGGCCTCAAGCAACACTTAAAATTAGAACGATGCCAGCTTTTTTAACAACACCGATAATAGCTTTAACTGCAAATGTACTAGGTAGCGATAAGCAGCGTTGTTTTGAATCTGGTATGGATGATTTTATCGGCAAACCAATAAGTTATGAGTGTTTAAGAGCGGTACTATTAAAGTGGTGTAATCCCCTAACTAAGCATTAGTAACAAAGGGCTAAAGATGAATATTTCCATGAAAGCAAATAAGTCAGTTGTATCTTCAAAGACGTTTCTTAGGTGGATCACGTTCTTTTTTGGTCTGTTGTTGGTTTTGGCGGTTTTACTATTTGAAACGCATGTAAAAAAAGATGTGTTAACGCAAATAGACAGCGAGTTTTCAACAACAAATCAGCGATTAAGGGAGGTGGTGACTTCATTTATATCTCGATCAAAATCAGATATTAGTTTTTTACACTCTACACCGCCGATTTCAGGGTTACCAAGAGCCCATTATAATAATGGTATAGACCCATATGATGGAACCACTTATAAACAGTGGAAAGAGCGATTAGAAACTATCTTTATTGGCTTTATGGAAAATAATTTAAATATTGAGCAATTGCGTGTTATTGCCGTTACCGCAACAGGAGAAGAGCTTATTCGTGTGCAGCGCCGAGGTGCTTCAGTTGAGGCTGTACCCGATTATTCGTTACAACCCAAAAGTGGGGAGCTGTATTTTTTACCGAGTTCGCAGCTTGAAGCTAAGCAAATATATTTATCGCCTATGTCGTTGAATCGCGAGTTTGGAGAAGTGACATTTCCATATAAGCCGATGTTACGGTTTTCTATCCCTATTTACAGTGAAGAAGGTAAGCGTTTTGCTTTCTTAATTATGAACGTTAGCGCAAATACCTTAATTGAAAAATTAACAACCACAGTGTTTGACTATTCTCAGCTTATAATTAGCAGCTCTGAAGGCGACTTTTTATATCACCCTATCGAAAAGTATCGATTTACAAGAGATTTAGCACCGAACATCACATGGGATACGCTATATGAGCAGTCGATCCAATATCAAGGACTTTATCGTGTGGATTCGAAGCAAAAAGTGGGCGAACAATACTATATGTTTTCCGATACAGTTCAAATGCGACCAGGGAAAAAGTTTAGTTATATTGATTTAAGTACTGTCGTTCCAAAGCTGTATATCGATAATATGATTAGTGATAAACGGCTTTTGACTTATGGGTTTTTATTGGTAATCATCTTTTTTACTGAAATACTGCTTATTACTTTTTATCGAAATGCAACCAAAAGCCAGGTGCTAGCTGAAGCACGTAGAGAGTCATCAGCCATTGTCGATGGTTCAATTGATGCCATTGTTGGATTAAATCTTCAAAGTGAACTAACCAGCCTTAACTTTAGTGCAGAGCGATTATTATCAACGTCTAAATCTTTATCTATAGGTATGCATACTAATGAATTGATATTACTCCAACAGCTGCCGATAGATAAGTATATTGCTGATTTGGAAAACTCGAAATCACAAATCAAAGATGAACGGTCCGTAGAGGTAAATGGGCAATCTTACTTTTTTGCTATTTCTGTAAGCCCGGTATTTTCTGAGCAGTTTGCACTCAATGGCCTTGCACTTATTATTAGGGATATTAGTAAAGAAAAAGCGGCCGAAGTTAAGGTAAAACGTTTGAACTCAGAGCTTGAGTCAAAAGTTAGAAACAGAACGAAAGACCTTGCTGAAGCGAAAGAGCAGGCTGTCATAAATAGTGATATTAAAAGCGCATATATTTCTAATATCAGCCATGAACTAAGAACCCCACTTAATGGTGTGATTGGAACATTAAATATTTTAAAGCGTGAAGAATTACCAGAAAAATCACGTAGGTTGATTAGTCTGATGGAGTTAAGTGCCACTAATTTAAACTTGTTGATAAACGATATATTGGATTTGTCTAAGATTGAAGCGGGTAAACTTGAATTAAATTTTAGAACATTTAATCCTAAATATTTGATTGAATGCTTAGTTGAATCGTGCTCCATAATGGCCTTTGATAAAGAGCTTGAGGTTTATCTTGATACACGAGGTTTAAATTGCCAGCGAGCTGTATCAGACCCATTAAGGTTAACCCAAATAATCAATAATTTAATTAATAATGCGATTAAATTTACAGAGCGTGGTTTCATAAAGATCAAAGTTGAATCAGAAAAGATTGAGGATCAAAAACACAAATTAATTATTAGCGTTCAAGACACCGGCGAAGGCATTGAATATCGTGCCCAGAAACACCTGTTTAAAGCATTTAATCAAGTCGATAGCACTATAAACGCTGAGTCTGGCGGTACGGGACTTGGATTATCAATATGCAAAGAGTTATGCCTGATGATGGGGGGGGATATAAAAGTCAGTTCGGTCCCACATAAGGGCAGTACGTTCAGTTTTGATATAATAATTGATAGTGAAAGTAGTGTGAATACACCACAGAACAAGCATTATTTGTCTAAAAAAGTCTTAGTTATTAATAATAATAAAGAATCACAAGAGCTACTAGGAGAGTTAATTCGTCATGAAGGGGGCGAGGTAGAACTCTCAAATTTTGAAGATTTAGCCGATATAACTGCTGAACCCTATGACATTATTTTCTTAGATGCAGAAGACAATAAAAGTGGTGAGTTAGAACAAATAATTGATGATTTCATACACCATAAATCAAACCTTAAAATTGTTGTGTTACATAAACCCGGATTGCCATTAACTAAAGGTATTTCAAGTAAGGTCACGACAATTAGTAAACCATTCACACAAAGTGATTTACTAAGAGCTATTGGATTAACTCTGAGTAAGGTTGAACAATTGCAGTTGCTTAGTGTAGAAGCAAGCGAAAACAGTAATATACCAGTACGAACTTTAGATCAAATTGATGGGGGGAGTATATTAATTGTTGATGATAATGAGATAAATATCGCAGTAGCAGTTGGAGCACTAGAATTTTTACCTATTTATGTAAAAACAGCAATTAACGGTGAACAAGCAATTGAAGCACTAAAGCTTAGCCGCATAGAAGGCAAGCCAATACGTTGTATTTTGATGGATTGTCAAATGCCTATCTTAAATGGTTACCAAGCTTGTGAGAAAATTCGTGCAGGAGATGCCGGTAATGAGTTTATAAATATACCTATTATTGCTATGACAGCTAACGCCATGATGGGCGAAAAAGAAAAGTGTTTATCGGTTGGCATGAACGACTATATTAGTAAGCCTATTCAAGCAAATGAGGCGCAAGCTAAAGTAATAGAGTGGACATTATCTAATTACGAAAAAAATGAACACTCTGTCACTGAAATTTTGGCTGAAAAAGAAGTGTTATGGGATCATGGTGCTGCACTTTCTCGTTTACTTAACAAAGAAGCTTTGCTTATTAAAATTTGTACTATGTTTATTAAAACAGCACCTGAAAAATTTAACCAACTAACAGAATTTGTCGATGATCATAATTATGAACAAGTTCGTCAAGTTGCGCATTCTCTTAAAGGTTTATGTGGTGAGATAAGCGCCGACAGGTTAAGAAGTTTGTTTGCAGAGATTGAATTACAAGCAAGCAAGGGGCAACTAGATATTGAAAAAGAGTTTTCACTTCTGGAAAAGCTGCTTCCTGCGTTATTGAATGACATGAATGAGTGGCTAGAAGAAAATAACAGTTAGATATGAGTTATTTCATGAAGTGGCACATATCAGCCTCTTAAGTTTTAACCGGATTGCGGTGATCATCTAAAACTATATGAAATTAAGCAAATAAAAATAATTCTCAATTTTATGCGATTATTAATTGCGAACTGTTTACGTTTAGATTAATATACAAGCTCGAATGTAATTGAGAGTGGTTTGTATTCATGTATATCTGTTTATGTCACGGTGTGACAGATAAAAAAATTGAACAAACAATCGACGAAGGTGCGACTACAATGCGCGAGCTTTCTAAAGAGCTTAAAGTCGGTAGCCAGTGCGGCAAATGCTGCGGCTGTACTAAAAAGATCCTCAACCGTAAACTTATCCAAATCGCTGATATTACTGAGCAAGTGGCGTAGCTATTGCTGGTAATTATTTAATCTCAGTGACATTTATTTGTATTATAAAAACTAAAAAAGCAGCCTAAGCTGCTTTTTTTGATATTAACCAAACGTTACATTTGCGACTGCAGGTAGTTTTCAATACCGGTGCTTTTAATTAACTGTTGTTGCGTTTCTAGCCAGTCAATTTGCTCTTCTTGCTCAGATAAAATGTTATCGAGCGCTTCGCGGCTAATATAATCTTTTTTACTTTCAGCAAGTTTGATCGCATCTTTTAGATCAACCAATGAATCTAGTTCAAAACTCATGTTGCAAGCAATCATTTCTTCGCTGTTTTCGCCAATGCGTAAACGGCCAAGATCTTGAAGATTAGGTAGGCCTTCTAAAAATAAAATACGCTCAATTAAACGGTCAGCGTTTTTCATTTTTTGAATCGAGGTTTTGTAATCAGCTTTGTCTAATACGCTAAAACCAAAATCTTTAAACATACGGGCATGCAAAAAGTATTGATTAATGGCAACTAATTCATTTGCCAGTATTTTATTTAATGCAACAAGAACGTCTTTATCGCCTTTCATAATTTAGCTCCTATTCGCCCATTTGTGATTGGTGATAGTTTTGGCTACCAATTTTATCAATCAAACCAAGTTGTTGTTCAAGCCAGTAAACGTGATCTTCTTCGGTATCGAATAATAGCTTTTCAAGGATCTCACGTGACTGATAGTCTTTTTCTTGCTCACAGACTGCAATTACTTCTTTAACACATTCAACGACTTCAAGCTCTAGGGTTAAGTCATTTTGCATCATTGATTTAACATCATGACCAATAATAAGGTCACGGCGTTTGGTCATGTTTGGTACGCCTTCGAGGAATAAAATACGCTTAATTAACCAATCAGCGTGATCTTTTTCTTCTTCCATTTCATGATTAAGGCGTACATAAAGTTTATCTAAACCCCAATCATCGTACATACGTGAGTGGATAAAATATTGATCGATTGCTGCAAGTTCATTTGCAAGCAATGTGTTAAAGCTGTCGATAACTTTTTGATTACCTTTCATAACGGCCTACCTTGAAATTCATAATTGCGACAAGTTTAGTGTAAAATCACAAAATTGCAAGTATTTTCCTTTTAAATCATATGGTTAATATTGCGTGTGATTCTCGTTTAAGTTTGCATTGTTGGTTGCTTTGTGAACAGATTGCTATTTATATTTAAGGTTAAAGATGAAATTAAGAAAGGCTCGTTCATTGCACCGCGCAATGAACGAGTTTAATGATGCTTAAAATTTATATTTAACGCCAACAGTTGCTGTTGTTCCTAAACCTTTGATGTTGTAGCCGCCGAATGTATATGACTGAGCACGGGCTGGAAAGTAATCTTCGTTAAATAAGTTCTCGATACCTGCAAACCCTTGCCAGTTATCAGCAAATTGGTATTGGCCAGTTAAGTTAAAAATATTATAATTTTCGACAGGGCCCTGATCGCCCACATATTTGCCATCGTCATTTGCTGCAAAGCGTTTTCTATCGCCGACATACAGGTAACTTAATGTTAGTGACATAGCATCACTAGGTTGCCAGTTTAGGTTAGCTGTCGCTTTTGGTGGGCTGATCTGTTTAGAACCTAAATAAACATCTGCTTCGGTGTTTTTACCTTCAACATAGCTATACGTTGCCAGTAATTTTAGGTTTGCAGAAATTGTATAATCTACCAGTGTTTCGTAGCCCCAAATTTCCTGTGGTGCTCGCACTGGTTCATATACGCCGGTCACTTCATTAAATTTATTGGTTGTGCCAAGTTCAGAGGTACTACGATAGGCGGCAACTTCAATACGTACATTATCAAATTGTGAATTAAAACCAATTTCATAGTTGTCGATGATCGAGGCTTGCGTTTGGATCTGTCCAATATCGTTTACCGTGGCAGCACGCAACAAACGGCCAATATCTGAAATATCGGAGCCTTGTGAGTAGCTTAAAAATGGGCTGAATTTTTCATCAAGGTTGTACTTAATACCAACATTATAGGTTGTCGCATCGTAATCTATAGTGTCGCCTTTAACGTTAATAGGTACTGAGCACTGAGTTGGCGTTTTACATAGTTTAAGTGTGCGGTAATCGTCTACCGTTAAATCAATGCTTTCTTTGCGAACACCGGCTTTGACAATAAGGTCATCAGCAATCACCCATTTGGTTTGTAAAAAGCCAGCAACACTTTGCATATCCATCTCTGGAACCCAGATACGGCCATCAACAAGTGGCTGCGAAGTCACATCGGTTAATGCATCGATACCATAAATAAATGAGGCTTCGATAGAATCAAAATCTATTTGGGTATTAAATGTTGCCCGTGCGCCTTTTTTCTCTGATCTGATAATTGACTGGCCGCCGTCATAATTTTCGTCTTGATTAGCAAGATTGGGGGAGAAGAAAAACACGTTTTCTATATCTTGCATATAAAGATCTAAGGTCATTTGGGTGTTATCAAATAGCGCGTAGTCTATGTACTTTAGGGTGATATTTTCGTTGCCTTCGGGGCCTTGTGGTTTACCTTGTTTTTGTAATTCAGATGGTACATGGATTGCGTAGGTTTTTTCGCCTAAGCTGATATCGCCAGCAACATCGCCTAGGTCTGTTTTTTGCTGCGAACTGAAGTAGTTATAACTAAACTGTAGCTGTTTTTCGTCATCAAAATCATAGCCCAATTTAGTAAAGTAGTTTTGTGTAACTGCGTCGGATAAACCATATTGTAAACCGAGTATGTCACCCTGGGCATCACGTTGTACGCCATTTTCTTCATAGCTGGCAGTAACTAAATAGCTAAATTTGTCAGCACGGCCATTAATGGCTGCTGATAGCCTTGCACCGGCACTTTCCTCAAGTTTTACCGCACTAAAGCGACTCGATAAACTTATTTCACCTTCGGTTTTACCATCACTTTTTGCTTGTTTAGTGATGTAATTAATAATACCGCCTGATGCACCGTTACCGTAAATAGAGGTGGCACCTTTGATCACCTCAATGCGGCCGATGGCACTTGGGTCGAGGCTCTTTATACCTAAAGAGCCATTACGCAGTGGGGTTGATTGCGGCACGCCGTCAATCATTATAAGTGGTGCACGACCACGCAGCGTTTGCCCGGTATTACTCGAACTACCTGTATCAGGAGCAAGGCCCGGCACCATTTGCGCAAGTAAGCTTTGTAGCTCTGGATTTACTTTTAAATGCTCTTCGATTTGCTGTTGATTGATAATAGTAATTGATGCGGGAACCTCATCAATGCTTTCAAAAACACGGCTACCAGAGACAACCACACGCTCCATTTGTGCATCGGTTAATTGGTTTTTATTGATTGCTTCATCGGCAAAAGTGGCAGTGCTTACAGCGAGGGCTAATAAAGTGAAAGAGGTTTTAAACATGAAGATCCTTTACGACTATGTAATTATGAGATATTGCTGTTTTTATTGGCGCAATAATAAGTGTAAAGAAGTGTAAAGGCAAGGGTATTGATAGTTATTATCAATTGCATTTTGTTTTTTTTGCTATTCAAAAAAGTTAAACATCAGCATTATGCTTGCAAAAAATGCCAACCAAAGCGGCGCACTTGCTTGATATTTTCCGACATTAAAAAGTTGATAACAAAAACCAATAAGCAGTAGTAGCTCAATAAGTAGCTGGAGTGGAAAACCCACAAAGGCATAAATGATTCCTATCACTGAGAGAAAGCTATTACCTGATAGTTTGCTCAAGGTGCCAGTAAAAAACTCGGCTGCTATAAAAAAACACAGGTGGTTGATTATAAATAATAATAGAACACTTTTCATAGCTCTCGTCCTTAAGCTTTTTTCCTGATGCGCTAATAAGTGATTAATTCCATGTAATTGGTACGATTAATTTTAGGAGCTAAAATAGGAAAAATAAAGCAACGTCACTTGTTTAAAGTATGAGTTGCCACAAGGCAAAAAGTACATTTACATCGAGTCAGGAACGGCAGTTATTTGAAAGGTAAGGGTGGCATGAGTTGATCTGACAGTGTTACTGGTGGTGTGAACTTAAAGTTATTGTTCAACATCACCAGTGCGAGCTGATTTATTAAAACGTTATAATGCTGAGTTATCTATAATGGCGTTTATACCAAAAGTAACCCCCGCTGATAGTAAAAAAAGCAGGCAGTAGTGCAACCAATAGCCATAAAATTTGCACCAGAAAGCCGGCAAAATCGCCAATATGAAATTTATATTTAAAGTTCCACGCGCGAGTTGTGAGGTTGGCTTTTGAGGCATCGTAAGATTGCAGTACTTGACCGGTGTATTGATCGGCCCATACCCAACTATAAGCATGACTTTCATCAGGATTTCTTACTCTAAGTGCAACTGGGTCGCTGGCTTTTTTAGGCAAATAGATACGAAATAATTCAGCCTCAGGAAATACGGCTAATGCGTTTTGTATAGCCACTGCAAAGTTATCGCCATTGATTATATTTGGCACCTCGAGTTTCGGCGCTTTAGGGCGTGCCTCTACATTATTTTGTGTTACAAACTCAAGCACTGCTTTGGTCTCGTCTTTCCAGTGAAATGCCATACCAGTAAAGGCAATTAAAATAAGAGGGATAAACAGATACATACCAATCACTGTATGGAGTTGGTAAAGCAAAATACGTAATTTAGCCTTGGGTTTTATTACTAAACGTTTTAGACGATTTTTAGGTTTAAGCCACATGTATACGCCAACGAATATATTGATAATAAAAATTAACGCACAGATAGAGACCCAATTGCGCAGCGGCTTTTTGCCATCTGCATCTTGGTATAATAGCCAACGATGAACGGCCATGGTAAAGCCATACACTGTACTGTAATAATCATATTTGAGCAGTACTTGTCCGGTATATGGGTTAACGCTGATATAGTTATTATCAGCAAGCTGGGCTTGCCATGCAACAGTGGGCTGCTGCTCTGGCATAAGTAAAGTGACATTTTGTTTGGAGTGAACAGCCAGCGTATTGATAAGCACCGGATAGGCCAGTGGTGTTGATTGCGGGGTTACTGTCCAATATTGCGGATTAATGATTTGCTGAATGTCTTTTGCGTAAATTAAAATAGCGCCGGTGATGCTTAAACAGATCAAAAACAGCCCACTAACTAATGTCAGTATTAAATGAGTACGGCGTAACCACAGCTTTAACAACACAGATATCCTATGATATTTATAAAAATAAAGATGCGATGATAAATGAGAACGCGAGCTGTTTTCAATAAAAATACGATTAAATGCGATTATGAGCTCGCATCATGGTTTGTTATTGTGGCTGTTTATATTCAATAATACATTGCTCAATAGCAAATTCATGGTGTAAATAGTCTTTAATTGCGTCAATATCAAGTGGCTGAGTAGCTATGATCACCAGTTCACAACAGGTCGTTTTCTCATCAATTTGCCAGGCTTTAATGCTGAGTACTTGGCTAATTGTAAAGTGCTTTTGTAACGCATTAGTGATTGCTTCACGATTAAAGTTATTGGGCGCAGCTTGCATAAGAATTTTGCAACTTTCAATCAGTAGTAATACCCCGTGATAAATTACATATGCCGAAATGAATACTGTGGCAATCAAATCAACAATATACCATTGATAGAGAATAATTAAGGTACCAGCCACAATTACCACGATCGAGGCCATAGCATCAGACACATTATGAATAAATGCAGCGCGAATATTCATGCTATTTTTTGCCCCCGCACGAAAGGTCAACACCGCCGTCGCAACATCAATTACTAGTGCTAATGCTGCCACCCACACTACAATCCAGCCATCGATTGGGGTTGGGTTAAAATAGCTGTCAATGGCTTCTAGTATTAAAAATCCACCAATAATGATTAAGGTGCTGCTGTTTAACAATGTGGCTAAAATTTCTGCACGTTTATAACCAAAATGATAGTGCTCGTTAGCGGGTTTATTACCAATTCTACGGGCGATTAATGCGATAAAAATAGCCGCTGCATCACTGAGATTATGCAGTGCATCGGCAATTAAAGACAGACTGCCAGAGATGAGACCGCCAACAACTTGGGCAATAGTAAGTAGCACATTGATAAAAACAGCGAAGCCTAGCTGGCGATCACTTTGGTCGTCATTGTGATGACTATGAGAATGTTGATGAGCCATATTCAGTATTGCCTAAGTTGTTATTATATTGATACTACAATACTAAATGAGCATTGCTGAATTAGCCAGCGGCATAAAGTTGGCATCTGTCGCGAGCGGTTAAGCACTTCTCAGTAACGAAAAGATGTGTTAAGTTAGCTTGGAAATCGTTCAAAGGATATATTGCTTGAAGCAAATAGTGTTGTTAGTTTTAGCGTTTGTACTACTTCAGCCTGTGCTGGATAGTTTTGACGTGGCTGATCATAACACTGCTATTAATGTAACTTCGCAATTATTACATCAACAAAGTCAATTAGACGAACACTGCTCTGTCAATAACGATCATGATATTCATCAACTGCAACATCAGCAATTAAGCCAAGCCTTAGCTGATAACGCCGATGATGCGCATTGTCATGTATGTCATATCCCCGCATTTTTTACTGAGCCGTGGCAGCAGTATGTCAATTTACCAAGCTACGACATTATTAGTTTGAACGCCCCTGCATTTAATTCGCGTCTGCTTATTCCTGATCTACGCCCTCCAATTACTCACTCACTAAGTTAATTTTTAGCTGGCCAACATCATGGTCACCGATTTATTTAGTAAGAGTATATGTTATGAATTTATACAAACCATTTGGGTTTGCTTGTCTGTGTGCGACTGTATTAGCTGCACCACCCGCATTGGCTGCGCCAACGCATAATACCGGCGATTTAACCTGGTTGTTGTTGCAATTAAAACAACACCCAAATTTACAGGCTGATTTTCAGCAGCTGCAAAGTGCCACTGCATCTGTGCGAGCCGCAGGGCAATCTCTATATAATCCAAACCTTGAGTCGAGTATTGAAAAAGAAGGCGATGCTAATAATTTTAGTATTGGGCTGAGCCAAACATTTGATATTAATGATCAACAACAGGCACAACACAGTGCGGCGCTACTTACACTGGTTGCACAGCAGCAGCGTTTGCAATTAACGTATTTACAATTAGTTGAACAAATCCTGATTGCGCTTATCAATTGGCGCAGTAGTAAAGCAGCTTTTCAGTTAGCGCAACAGCAAGAGCAGCAATTAGAGCGTTTAGTTACCGTGGTTAAGCGCCGTCGAGCGGCCGGAGAAGTCGGGTTGCTGGATGAACAATTAGCATTGTACTCACTATCAGAAATTTTGAATCAAACCGCCCAACAAGCCAGTGCTTATGCAGATGCTAAATTAGCTGTGCAGGCACTGTTGCCAACGTGGCACGAAGATGGACAGCTGACACCTGAACAGTTACTCAGTGGTATTAAACTCACTACAGATACTGAAAATGTGGTCCAACATCCACAACTTTTGCTGGTGAAATCACAATGGCAACAACAGCGTCAGCAAGTAAAGGTGATCAAAGCAGAGCGAGCCGTCAAACCAACCATTGGGCTTGTAGCAGGTAAAAATGGTGATGATAACCTTGTCTCTGTGAGTTTTTCTATGCCGCTGAATATAGTGAATAATTTTAGCGATGA
The DNA here is from genome assembly GCF_052850545.1 of Pseudoalteromonas sp. 1181_04. Lineage (NCBI taxonomy): Bacteria > Pseudomonadati > Pseudomonadota > Gammaproteobacteria > Alteromonadales > Pseudoalteromonadaceae > Pseudoalteromonas > Pseudoalteromonas sp. 1181_04. The sequence continues at coordinate 33,054 of NZ_VXCS01000012.1, read as the reverse complement.
ATACCAAGCTGCAGAATTTATGGTGATGTCAAAAGAAGCCGAATATCAAGCTTTAAAGCGCACTATGACGTTTCAAGCGCAAGCCAGTAAAGAGGTGATGCAAGCGTACGCTCAGCGCGTTAAGCGTTGGCAGTCGATTAACCAAGCAAATGCAGATAGCAGCCTTACGTTGATAGAGCAACAATGGCAAAACGGTGATATAAGTACCGCTGAGTACCTAACCATGCGCCAACAGCGTATTTCAGGATTACTTGCTGGCATTGAAATTGTTCAGCAAAGCCAACTGGCGAGTGTGAATTGGTTAACGCAAAGTGGTCAACTTAGCCATTATATTTCTACCTTTACGGATCCCCTAACTGATGGAGCTGCACTATGACGCGCTTAAAAATTATTCTTTCTGCTCTGCTATTTATTTTTAGCAATTTAGGGCAGGCAACCACTGTTGCACAACAAAAGTTTGATGATACAAAAACAGGTCATCAACACAGTGAAGAAGCACCGCACGCTCATACACCAGATGCAGCCCTTGATCATAGTGCTACCACAGCAGTACAACAGAGTGAGAATGTTGAACATGATCAAGCCGGCGGGGTACGTTTAACCCCGACACAAATGCGTTTAGCAAATGTGCAGATCAGCCCATTAGTGAAGCGCACTTATCAAGCGCAGTTGTATGCCCCTGGTGAAATCAAAGCTAATGGTTATAGCAGTTATGTGTTGTCGCCACGGGTAGATTCAATTGTGGTGAAACGTCACGCAACCTTAGGACAACATATTCAAGTAGGCGCACCGTTAGTGACTTTATTTAGTGCCGAGGTCGCCAGTGCACAAACCACTTATCGATTAGCTAAAGCACAGTGGCAGCGGGTGCAAAAAATGGGCAAAGGTACGGTGAGCGAAAAACGCTTACTCACAGCCAAGGCCGAATATGAAGTGGCTCACAGTCAACTTGTGGCGTTTGGTTTATCGGCTAAAGCAATTGCGCAAAGTGCGGTCAGCCCAGCCGATAAACTGGGGGAGTACACATTATTTGCTGGTACGTCAGGGGCTGTGCTCAGTGATAATTTTGCACAAGGGCAGCGGGTCGATGCGGGAATTGAACTGATGCTGATTGCTGATGAAAGTCTACTGTGGGTTGAAGCGCAATTGTCAGCAAATCAAACCATTAATATTGATACAGGGAGAATAGCGCAAGTGAAAGTGAATCAATTCACATACCCAGCCAAGGTGATCCAAGAAGCACACACTATAGATCAGATCACTCGTTCACGGATTGTGCGTTTAAGTGTACAAAACAGCCAGCATCAATTACACCCAGGGATGTTTAGTGACGTGTATTTTGAATTTTCAACTGAGCAACAAGTGTTGGCAGTACCAGAGCAAGCTCTACTTAGGAACCCAGATGGTGATTGGGCGGTATATGTGCAAGATGAAGACGGTGAACTTATAGCAACTGAAATTGAACGTGGCCGGCGGTTTGGTCAGCTTCGTGAAATTAAAGGATTGGCTGAGGGCACTAAAGTCGTTACTCAAGGAGCATTTTTTGTCGCATCAGAACAAGCTAAAGGCGGTTTTGATCCGCACAACCATTAGGAGCTAACACTATGTTTAATAAAATAATAGATAGTGCGATTGCTAATCGACTACTGGTTTTGCTGACTCTTTGTGTATTCATTGTCACCAGTGTTGTGGTGATCCCAAAACTCAACCTTGACGCTTTTCCAGATGTTACCAATGTGCAAGTGGCTGTTAATACCGAAGCACCAGGTTTGGCTGCCGTTGAAGTTGAGCAACTGATCACTTACCCAATTGAAGCGGTCATGTATGCATTACCTGATGTAGAGCAAGTTCGTTCGATTTCTAAAACGGGGCTTTCTGGTGTTACCGTGGTTTTTAAAGAAGGGGTGGATATCTATTTTGCCCGCCAACTGGTATTTGAGCGTTTGCAAGCAGCGAAAGAACTGATCCCGGACGGGATTGGCTTGCCAGAAATGGGCCCGAATACGTCAGGGCTCGGGCAGGTTTACCAATACTTATTAGCGGCATCACCTGAGTCTGGCTTGGATAGTATGGCGCTGCGCAGCTTAAACGATTGGATTGTCAAATTGCTTATTCTACCTGTTGATGGGGTTACCGAAGTACTGTCGTTCGGTGGTGATGTGCGTCAATACCAAGTAAATCTTAACCCAAATAAGTTATTGGCTTATCAGCTCGAACAACAACAAGTGGTAACTGCACTGGAAGAAAACAACACCAATGTAGGTGGCTGGTATATGAACCGCGGCCAAGAGCAGTTAGTTATTCGTGGAACAGGTTGGTTTAATGCCGGCACACTAGGGCTGCAAGAAATAGCACAAACGCCATTGAAAACCATCAATGGCACAGTGATCACCATTGCCGATGTGGCAGAGGTGACGCTTGGCAGTGAAATTCGCCAAGGTGCCGCTACGATGAGTAAAAAAGATGGTCAAGGTAATGTGCAATCATTAGGTGAAGTGGTGACAGGGGTGGTATTAAAACGCATTGGTGCAAATACCAAGCAAACCATTGATGGTATTAGCGCGCGGATTGCGATGATCAATCAAGCACTACCAGAGGGAGTAACGTTTGAACCGTTATATGACCAAGCTGATTTGATCACCAAAGCGGTTGATACTGTGGTGGATGCCTTGCTATTAGCGTTTGTATTTATTGTGGTTGTGCTGGCGTTATTTTTAATGAATTTACGCGCCACATTATTGGTTTTATTGTCTATACCAATCTCCATTAGTATGGCTTTATGTGTCATGTCGTGGTTAGGGCTCTCGGCTAATTTGATGTCACTCGGTGGTATTGCTGTGGCAATTGGTATGCTGGTGGATGGCTCGGTGGTGATGGTGGAAAATATTTTTCGTTACTTAACTAACAATACTCATGCTGATCACTCACCGGCTAAATTGATCACTATGGCGGCTAAAGAAGTTGCCAGGCCGGTATTTTTTGCTGCACTAATTATTTTAGTCGTGTTTATGCCGCTGTTTAGTTTTGAAGGCGTAGAAGCTAAATTATTCCAGCCAATGGCTATAAGTATCATGTTAGCCATTATTTCTGCTGTGATTGTTGCGCTAGTAATCGTGCCAGCAATGGCAGTGTATTTATTTTCTAAAGGTGTCACAGTTAGGCGCAGTGTATTACTTGAGCCGTTAGATAAAACTTATCAAATATGTTTACGCTGGGCAATGAACGCACGTAAAACGGTGATCTCGCTGGCGGGAATATTAGTGGTGATTGCTGGTATCTTATTGCCGCAACTAGGTACTGAGTTTGTGCCAGAGCTTGAAGAAGGCACTATTAACTTACGGGTAACGCTGGCACCTTCGGCAAGCTTGGATACAGCATTAATGGTCGCTCCTAAGTTGGAAGCGATATTATTGGCCTTTCCTGAAGTTGAGTATGCACTTAGCCGAATTGGTCGCCCAGAAGTCGGGGGGGATCCAGAGCCAGTTAATAATATTGAAATTTACTTAGGTTTAAAGCCGGTGAGTGAATGGCAATCAGCTGCTAATCGTGCACAACTGCAAGTGTTAATGGAACAAAAATTAGCGCAGTTTCCTGGTTTATTGTTTAACTTTTCACAGCCGATAGCCACGCGGGTGGATGAGCTACTATCAGGGGTGAAAGCGCAACTAGCGATTAAGCTGTTTGGTGCTGATTTAGATGTGTTAGTCGCTAAAGGGCAGCAAATTGAGCAAGCTGTAAAAGGTGTTGCTGGCGCTAAAGATGTGGCAATGGAACAAATTGCTGGTGAAGCACAATTAGTGATAAAACCGAACCGCTTAGCACTTTCTCGCTATGGTTTATCTGTGGGGGATTTAATGTCGATAGTGCAAGATGGCATTGGCGGCACTGCGGCAGGGCAAATTATTAATGCCAATGAGCGGTATGATATTTATGTGCGCATTGGTGCAGAGTTTCGTGACAGCCCAGAAGCCATTGCAGACCTGCGTTTATTATCACCGACAGGTGCCGTGGTTAGGGTTGGGGATGTCGCAACGGTTAATATTGAATCTGGTCCGCCACAAGTGCGTCGTGATGACGTTCAGCGCCGAGTAGTGATCCAAGCCAATGTACAAGGGCGCGATATGGGCTCAGTCGTCGCGGATATTCGCCTTGCCATAGCTGAGCAAGTTGATTTACCCGCAGGTTATGGTGTGAATATCGGCGGTCAATTTGAAAACCAACAACGGGCGCAGCAACGTTTATCTATCGTGGTGCCTATTTCGCTGGCTTTGATTGCATTACTTTTGTATTTTGCATTTGGCTCAATAGGCCAAGCATTGCTGATTTTAGTCAATGTGCCGTTAGCAGTTATTGGTGGTGTGGTTGCACTTTACGTATCGGGGCAATATTTATCAGTGCCAAGCTCTGTGGGTTTTATTACCTTGTTTGGGGTAGCTGTGCTTAACGGCGTGGTGATGGTAGAGAGTATTAATAATCGTGTTAAAGCGGGAGATAGTCTACAAAGCGCAGCATTTAATGGCGCACTATCTCGGCTGCGACCCGTACTAATGACGGCGTTAACCTCAGCGCTTGGTTTGATACCCATGTTGATATCAACAGGGATCGGCGCTGAAATTCAAAAACCATTAGCAACGGTTATTGTTGGCGGATTATTTACCGCAACCTTTCTTACCTTATTTGTATTGCCGGTACTCTACACTCAATTTAGTCAGCAGTTTTACCGTGTCAATGGGAATAAAAACTAGCTCTACTGCAGTACCTTACACAAGGCGCATAAACTTGCGTCTTGTGCTATTTAGTGCATTAATATAAGTAAGTTTCTAAAACAATAAAAAGTTGATTATGGAAATACAATGCTGAATGGCCTGTTAAAAAATAAAAGCCAATCTATACGGACGAAACTGATTGTTACTTTTATTGTCATTGCGCTAGCACCATTATTTTTAATGTCTTGGTTTAGTCTTCAACATGTAAGCAACTCCCTTGAAAAAAGCGCCCAAACTGAACTTGGTGAATTAAGCAGTATTGGTAAGCAATTTGCGAATATTTGGTTTGCAGATCACATTAAAGACCTATATCTATTAAATGATCAACTAAGTCATAGCCAGCTAAATAAACGGCTACTGATTGATGAGTTTGTTGATCGATATGATTTTGTCAATGAAATTCATATTATCTTCGACCCCTCAAATACCCCAAACCCAGTTAATAACAGTGCGTTTTCAGCCTTAAATCGTGATCAGTTAATTGCGATGCTAGCGGCTATTGAGCAAGGGCAAAAAAGTGTATTTATATCTTCAATGGGGGCTGAAACACATCATTTTGTGGCGTTACCTATGATAGACGAGCAACGCGGACTTTATGCAATAGTATTAGCGAATATAAATTTTCAAGGCTTGCTCGATAATTTAGAACATATTCATAATAATAATGAGGGACTAACTTTCTTTATTGTGAAAGCAGGTGAAATCAAAGGTGCCCAATTGCACCCGAGTGTATTACCAAAAGCTGATTATTTTACTAATGTGGCAAATACTGAACAGGTTTTTACTTATCGAAAAATAGATGACACATTACACTATGCCATTTTAACGGACTTGAATTTTGCAAACGCCACAGGCTGGCAGCTATTGGTTGAAAAGCCTGCAGCCGTTATGTTGCAAGGTGCCAGTGACTATAAGTTTGCAGCTGTGGTTGCTAATGCTTTTGCATTTTTAGTGATCTTAATTCTATCGTGGTGGTTTGGACGACGTTTATCTCGCCCGTTCATTAGCCTTGCCAATGCCAGCGCTGAAATAACCCGAGGTGAGCGCAACAATATTCCTATTCTGGAAGACAGTAGTGAATTACATCAGCTGTCGATTGATCTAGAACACTTAGTCAGTAGTAAGGTACAACAGCAAGAACGGCTAGAGCATCAAAGCACAGCGCTTCAGCTTGCCTTAAAACAGTTAGCGGAACAAAAAAGTGCACTTGATGAACATGCAATTGTTGCTGTGACCGATATCAAGGGCACGATCACCTTTGTTAATAAGAAATTTTGTGAGATCAGCGGTTACAGCGAAAGTGAATTGTTAGGAAAAAACCACCGTATTTTAAACTCTGGGACTCATCCTAAAGATTTTTTTAAGGACATGTATAAAGCCGTAACCGCAGGCAATGTATGGCATGCGCAAATCTGTAATCGAGCAAAAAATGGTGACTTTTATTGGGTCGATACTACAGTTGCGCCTTTTTTAGATGAACAGGGCAAGCCCCAAAGTTATATCGCTATTCGCACCGACATCACAGCATTAAAACTACAAGAATTTGAACTCGAACAACACAAAACACAATTACAATTAGTGTTGGACAGCACTGCAGTAGGGATTTGGGACTGGTATGTAGATACTGGCAAAGCATACTTTAATAACCGCTGGGCGAGTATTATCGGTTATAAATTGGAAGAACTACAACCAACTGATTTTAATACATGGAACAAATATACTCATCCAGATGATCTTGTTACTTCAGGGCAGCTTTTAGAGCAGCATTTTGCGGGTGAGAGCGATTATTATGTCTGCGAAGTTCGTATGTTGCATCGTCTCGGACATTGGGTGTGGGTACTGACCACAGGACGTATCGTTGAGCGCAATAGTGATGGCTCTGCAAAACGAATGATAGGTACTCACCTTGATATTACAGAGCGAAAAGAAACAGAAGCACAATTACAATTGAGTCGCGACCGATTTGTGTCTCTGGTCGGCAATATTCCAGGCATTGTGTATCGATGTAAATACGATGCCCAATGGAGCATGCTCTACCTGAGTGAACAAACAAAAGTTATTACCGGCTATGAACCAAAGGATTTAGTTGATAATCATAAGCTTAGCTTTGTTGAATTAATTCACCCGGATGATGTTGCTAGCGTGGCTGAGAAAGTAAGAGTCGATATTGATGCTCGTCAGCCATGGTCATTAGAATACCGTTTGGTCGCTTCTGATGGCTGTATTCATTGGGTACATGAAAAAGGTCAAGCAGTGTATGATCAGGCTGGCAACGTATTGTATTTAGATGGTTTTATTCATGATATAACCGAGCGTTATCATACTCAATCGACACTTTATCGCCAACAAAGTTTACTTGAAGCAATGAGTAAACAAGGCCAAATTGGTGCCTGGGAAGTGGATTTAGAAGCACAGACAATGTATTGGTCCGATGAAGTCAAAGCAATTCATGAAGTCGCTGACGACTACCAGCCAGTAATAGGGCAAGCTCTTGATTTTTATAAGCAAGGTGAACATCGTGATAAAATTAGCGAACTGTTTGAAGATGCAGTTATTAATGGTAATAGCTGGGAAATTGAGTTAATCCTTGTCACAGCGTTAGGCAATGAAAGGTGGGTTAAGTCGATAGGGCAAGTTGAATTTAAAAATGAACGTTGCGTGCGTGTGTATGGTTCATTTCAAAATATTGATACTTATAAACATCTCGAATTAGAGAGTAAAAAAGCCAACCAATATAATAAAAACCTAGCGAGTTTAACCGTCTCACCTGAGTTATTGGCAGGTAATTTCGATGTAGTAAAAAATTTAGTGACGCAGTCAATGTGTGATGTACTTGATGTGCAACGCTCAGCAGTGTGGGTGTTTGATGAAGCTAGCGATGAAATGACGTGCGTGAGTTTATTTATCGATGATCAAGGTTTTGTTGAGCAGCCTTTAGTGCTTAAAGCGAGTGAATTTCCCGCTTATTACCAAGCAATATTTGCACAAGGTTTAGTGGCAATTAATGATGTTAATAGCCATCCTGCAACCGCCGAATTGATTGACACTTACACAACACCATTAAATATTAATTCGATGCTCGATGCCGTTATATCTACCGGTGAGGGTATATTAGGAGTGCTCTGTGCGGAAAGTGTCGGTAGCTATCGCTGTTGGAGCCAAAATGAAGAAACCTATTTACGCTCTTTAGCGACCTTAGTGGGCAGCGTGTTAATGTCGCAAAGGCGTAAGCAAACCGCCCAAGAGCTGAAAATTGCATTAGTCAAAGCCAATGCTGCTGCAACAGCAAAAAGTCAATTTTTAGCAACCATGAGTCATGAAATTCGTACCCCAATGAATGGGGTGTTGGGTATGCTTGAGCTGATCGAACTTGAAGCGTTGACCAAGCCGGTGCGAACGAAAGTCGCGATAGCAAAAAATAGCGCGCATTCTTTATTGTCGGTGATCAATGATATTTTAGATTTTTCGAAAGTTGATGCCGGTAAAATCGAGCTAGAAAGTATCAACTTCAATGTCTGTAATTTACTCGGAGAGGTGGCGGAATCTCAAGCCCTTGCGGCGCAAGATAAAGATATCGAAATCATTATTGATTTAGTGGCTGTGACACCGGTGCAATTTAAAGGCGATCCGGGGCGTATTCGCCAAGTGCTGACCAATTTACTGAGTAACGCTGTTAAGTTTACTGCGCAAGGTGAAGTATTGATCCGCGCATCAGTAACTCCTATTGAACAACAATATCAGCTCAGTATTAGTGTAAAAGACTCTGGCATCGGAATTGATCTAACCAAGCAAGAAGATTTATTCAGCCCATTTTCGCAAGTAGATGCCTCGACTACGCGTGAATATGGCGGCACTGGATTAGGTTTGGCGATTAGTAAACAATTGTGTGAGTTAATGGGTGGAGAAGTAACGTTAGTCAGTGAGGTAGGGCATGGTTGTGAGTTTACCGCGACAGTGATGCTAGAGGCGGGAAGTGACACTGAGCGTAGTATACCGACCATAGATATGACCAAGCTCACTATATTGGTGGTTGATGATAACGAAACCAATCGGATTGTGATAAGCCAACAGCTTGCTCATTGGGGTGCAAAAGTTGAGCTTGCTTGTAATGCAGCACAAGCCTTGCAGTTATGTAAAAAGCGCCTTGCAGATAAACTTAATTTGTATGATATTGCCGTGTTGGATATGCAAATGCCAGGAATGGATGGCTTAGCACTGTGTCGAAAATTAAAAGCCGATGATGATTTTAAAGCAATGCCATTAGTAATGATGACCAGTATTGCTGGCATGGAAGGAGTACAACGTTTTAGCGATGCAGGGTTCCAAGCGTATTTTCCAAAACCTATCACTACGGCTGATTTGATCAGTGCCATGGCGGTGATCGCTCATGGTGGTAGCGCCGATTTACCTTTAGTGACATCAAGTTATATATCCTCACTGCGTAGTGATCAGCATAGAGCAAATAGCCATATTTTATTGGTTGAAGACAATCCGATTAACCAGCAAGTATCTAAACTAATGTTAAGTAAACTGAATTTTACCGTAACGCTAGCGGAGAATGGTCAGCAAGCCCTTGATATTTTAGCGAAAGTACCTGCAGAACACTTTAATTTAGTGCTCATGGACTGCCAAATGCCGGTGCTGGATGGATTTGACGCTACTCGCGCAATTCGTGCCGGTGAGGCGGGTGCTAAACATCAACAGATCACAATTATTGCACTCACAGCCAATGCAATGGATGAAGACAAACAGCTGTGTTTAGCGTCTGGAATGGATGACTACTTGGCTAAACCAATTCAACTACAAATATTAAAAGATAAACTAGATCAGTATTAAACAATGCAGTAATAAATAAGAGAGCTTATGACAGACCAAAAAACGATTACCTTAAGAGATGCGCAGCCTTCGGATGCTGCTACTATTTTGCATTTTATTACCGAATTGGCAATTTATGAAAAAGAGCCCGATGCGGTTAAAACCGATGAACAGGCGATTTTAAAAACCCTGTTTAGTGAAGGTGCAACAGCGCATAGTTTGATTTGTTTTGAAGGCGATACGCCAATTGGCTTTGCGGTGTACTTTTACAATTATTCGACTTGGCTTGGCAAGAATGGCTTGTACCTTGAAGACTTATATGTCAGCCCAGATAGCCGAGGTAATGGTGCGGGTAAACTGATTATGCAACATTTGGCACGCCAAGCTATCGCAAAAGATTGTGGCCGTTTTGAATGGGTGGTACTTGACTGGAATCAACCTGCGATCGATTTTTACAATAGTATGGGGGCAGAGCCACAAAATGAGTGGATCATTTATCGGCTTACAGGACAAGCATTAATTGATTTTGTCGAGAAATAAAAATACGTAATATAAATAAAAATCATTTGCATTAAGTTGTTTGGCTGTGTAAATTAATCACATCATTTAATTTTGTGCAGGTGATTTTTATGTCACACCCACAGTTTCACAGCAGCAATAAATTGTCTCAGGTTGAGCAAGTATTAAGTCCTTGGCAAGCCAACATCATTGCTGGAAATACAGCGTTTGAACGCGGTGCTTTAATTGAAGCTCGCGATAAATACACGACAGCACACACCCTCTCAGCTCGTTTATTAAGCCAATTTAGCCAAGCAAAAATATGCCAGTCAGTTATTAGCGCAATTGAACATTGCTGCCCCGCATTCGTTGTTGCCGCTCATAATTTAGCGGATACATATCGAGCCATGAACCAAGCAGAGCAAGCGTGTCAGTGTTTGTGTGATGTGCATATAAGTTTAAGTCATTTGCTCCAGCATCCATGCGATACGGTGCGTACAGTGGTTGTGCACCATCATCACAAAACCTACACAGAGTTAGTACAGTTTGCCAAATTGCACAGTCATTACCCGCAATTAATAGAACAAATCAATCAGACGTTAAGTTACACCCCAGATCAAACTGCCACTGTGCATTGATCACTTATCTTAATCCGACAAGGAACAATTATGGCGTTTACATTACCCCCATTACCATATGAGTACGATGCGTTAGAGCCACATTTAGATGCTAAAACTATGGAGATCCACCATACTTTGCATCATCAAACATATATCAATAAAGCCAATGCGGCACTTGAAAATACCCAGTATAGTGATACTGATGTACATGAGTTACTCGCAAAGATTGACACGTTGCCAACTGAGCTGCAAAAAGTAGTGCAAGAGCATGGTGGCGGACATGCAAACCATTCATTGTTTTGGACAGTAATGAGCCCCAATGGTGGGGATCAGCCAAAAGGGAGCTTATTAGATGCGATCACAGAGCAGCTTGGCGGCTTTGATAACTTTAAAGAGTCATTTACAGCGGCAGCTGTTAGTCGCTTCGGCAGTGGCTGGGCGTGGCTAAGTGTTAATAAAGATAACCAGCTTGTGGTGGAAAGTAGTTTAAATCAAGATAGTCCATTAATGCACGGCAACACGCCGATTTTAGGTTTAGATGTGTGGGAGCACGCCTATTATCTGAAATACCAAAACCGCCGCCCGGAGTATATCGCAGCATTTTATAATGTTATTAATTGGGCTGAAGTTGAGCGTCGTTATTTAGCTGCTACCAGTAAATCAATCAGCGAATAAAGGTTGAGTGCCGAAAATGGCTAGTAAACTGTGTTTTTTCACGTACTCTATTAGCAGATGTATAGTTAAGAGCACCTTATGGATACTAGCCATTGGCAACTTGCCAGACAAAGCCGCGACCATCGTTTTGATGGACTCTTTTTCATCGGTGTTAAAAGCACCGGTATTTATTGTCGGCCAATTTGTCCTGCCCCTACTGCAAAAGAGCAAAACGTAGAGTACTTTCAATATGCGCACAATGCTGCCCAGGCTGGATTTCGCCCGTGCATTCGTTGTCGTCCAGATAGCGCCCCTGGAAGTAGCGCATGGCAAGGAACAAAAACCACAGCGCTGCGAGCCAAACAGCTGATAGACAGTGACTTAACAACGCAACAAAGCTGTGAACAGTTAGCTGAGCGACTCGGCGTGAGTAGCCGCTATTTAAGGCAGTTATTTCAGCAACATTTTGGTATCTCAGTAACTCAGTATCGGTTATTTAATCAATGTCATTTTGCTAAAAAACTGCTGCAAGAAACTAATTTATCGGTATCTCAAGTTGCTTTTGCAGCGGGCTTTAATAGTATTCGTCGCTTTAATGATGCGTTTTTACAGCAGTTACATATTTGCCCGTCAAAAATGCGTGGTGAGCGCAGCACAACACGTGCGATGTTGACGCTTAAATTACCTTTTCGGCCCCCTTATAATTGGACTGCGTTACAGCAATTTTTAGCTAAGCGGTTAATTTCACCTCTTGAGTGGCTTGGCGAGACATATTATGGTCGCAGCTTTAAAAATCAGCATTGCCAAGGTCAGTTTACGGCTGAGTTTGTAGAGCACAAACATCACTTTTTAGTCAGCATTGATATTGATCAGCCGCGCTTTTTACAGCCTATTTTAAGTGAAATTCGCAGGGTGCTCGATTTAGATGCCGATACTGCGCAAATCGAACAACACCTAGCAACTCAACTTCAAGGGGCAATTGTGTTAACCCAAGGATTGCGGTTACCGGGTATTTGGTCGGTATTTGAGGCTGGTATTCGTGCGGTACTTGGCCAACAAGTAAGTGTAACTGCCGCGCATAACTTAGTGACTCAGCTGGTGGATGAACTGGGCGAACAAGATGGCGAGCGAGTGTATTTTCCAACCCCTGAGGTAGTGGCAAACAGTGAGCTGGCATTTTTTAAAATGCCTCAAGCGAGAAAGAATGCGCTGCGTAATTTAGCACAGTTTTGCGCCGATAACCCTGATTGTCATCAGCTTGATCAATGGCTGCCACTCAAAGGGATTGGACCTTGGACAGTAAACTATGCAAAATTACGCGGCCAAAGTCAGCCCGATATTTTATTAGCGGGAGATTTAGGCGTAAAGAAAGCCCAAGCGGGGGCAAAACCATTTAATGATGAGATGTGCGCGCCATTTCGCTCCTATTTAACCTTTCAACTATGGCAGCAGCTAACATGACTATTATCCAAACCCGCATACCCAGCCCAATTGATGAGATTATTATTCAAGGTAACCAACACGGGGTCAGTTATGTGGGCTTTTATCCAGTTATAGAGTGCTCAGAAACCCCATTTTCAGATGTTGAGCAGCCACATATTTTAAATTGTGCTGCGCAGCTTAATGACTACTTTGCAGGCAAGCGAACAACCTTTGATGTCACTCTAGCCACCCATGGCACTGCTTTTCAACAAGCGGTATGGCAAGCGCTCACCGCGGTGCCATTTGGACAAACACAGAGTTATTCAGATATTGCTCATGCACTCAATAATCCCAAGGCAGTTCGCGCAGTGGGGGCTGCTAATGGTAAAAACCCAATCAGTATTATTGTGCCGTGTCACCGTATTATTGGTGCCAATGGTAAATTGACCGGCTATGCGGGTGGGCTAGAGCGCAAGCAGTGGTTACTTGAGCACGAAGGGATCATCTAAATTTTTTGGTTTAGTTACTAAACAATTCATTTTTTCGGTCTACACTTTAGATGAAACGTCTAGGGAGCAAGATAAAATGAAACAAAATAAACGTGTTAGGGATAATTTATTGGCGTTATTGGTACTCAGTAGCGGGTGTAGTTTGCTATCAACAGCGGCAATTGCTAACTCAACTGAACTAATTTTTTGTTATGAAGATAAAACTGTCGCGCCGATGTTTTTAGCGCAAAGCAATGAAATGTTAGGTACTCAACCAGAAGCATCGCTAGAAATCCTACAAAATCTTGATAATACACTTTCACAACTGTCTATTCGTTATCAGCGTAAAGCTTGGCTAAGTTGTTTAAATGATCTGCGTACAAATAAAGTGAATGCGGTTATTGCTACCTATCGACCTGAACGAACTGAATTTGCCCAATACCCAATGGATGGAACTCAGCAACTGGATCCGCGTTTTGCAGTGAGTGAATTTGGCAGTTGTCTCATCGGCGGAAAAAAATTTCACCAGCAATGGCAAAGCCGCGAAGTATTTCAGACCAGGGCTTTTACATTAGCTATTGCGAACGGTTATGACTTAGGCAAGGTATTACATCAAGAGCCTTTTTTTGTTCAACATACTTCCTCAGTCGAAAAAGCCGTTGAGTTGATCGACCGTGGAGTCGTTGATGCTACGCTTGACGTGTGCCAAGTTGGCGATCGGAAAGTATCAAACTTCCGGTATAAAACAGCCCAAGTACAAGCCATTTATCCTCCACTTGAAAAAGCCCAAGGCTATTTGCTTTTCTCTAAGCAGTTTTATCAACAGCATAAGGCGCTTAGTCAACGTATTTGGCAAACCATCGCTGCACAAGATAATGCCAAGCTGTATGTTGAATATTTAGATAAAACTAATCACGAAGCTAGGGTCGTCAGTAGCAGGCACCGTTGAGTTATAGTTCTATAACACGGGTAAAAAAGGTGATGTTCAATCAAGATTAAGGTAGCATTAGCGCACTTTTTTCAGGGTAGGCATTTTCATGGCTCAGCTGTACTTTTATTATTCTGCAATGAACGCAGGTAAATCTACCACGCTTTTACAATCGGCATTTAACTATCGCGAACGCGGCATGGAGCCCGTTATTTTAACGGCTGCATTGGATGATCGTGCTGGTGTTGGTAAGGTATCTTCTCGAATTGGTTTACAAGCTGATGCACATATTTTTGATGCTGACAAAGATGTTTTTGAACTGATCAAACAGCTTAATAGTGAACAAAAACGTCATTGTGTGCTGGTGGATGAATGTCAATTTTTATCACGTCAGCAAGTAATGCAACTGACCGATGTGGTGGATGAATTAGGCATTCCGGTGTTGTGCTATGGCTTGCGTAATGACTTTAGAGGCGAGTTATTTAGCGGCTCGCAGTACTTACTAGCGTGGGCTGATAAACTGGTTGAACTTAAAACGGTGTGTCATTGCGGTCGCAAAGCGAACCATGTATTGCGTACGGATGAGCAAGGCAAAGCGATTGCCGATGGTAATCAAGTGGAAATTGGCGGCAACGACCGTTATGTGTCGGTGTGCCGCAAACACTATAAAGCTGCGTTAAACATGCAGCGCCGAAGTTAACGCTGCTATAAATTGATCAATATCGGCTCGAGTGATCTGTAAATGAGTTACTAAACGCAAAGTTTTGCTTGGGCTGAATACTATCCCTTGTGCTTTTAGTTGCTGTGCAATGGCATTAATATCAACACTATCAGCAACATTTGCATAGACCATATTGGTTGTATCGCGCGACAAGTCAACGTTAAAGCCTTCAATGGCACTGAGCTGCTGCGCTAAGTAACGCGCATTGCTGTGATCGTCGGCTAAACGGCTAACATTGTGCTCAAGTGCATAGTGGCCAGCGGCTGCCAGCATACCAGCTTGGCGCATAGCGCCGCCAAGTACTTTACGCCAACGCCTTGCTTTATTGATCAGTTCAACAGAGCCAAGTAGTAATGAGCCGACTGGTGCGCCTAAGCCTTTTGATAAGCAAATAGACACGGAGTCAAAGTGTTTAGTTATCTCGGTAATATCTACCCTAAGCGCAACCGCAGCGTTATAAACGCGAGCACCATCCAAATGCAGTGCTAATTGATGGCTGTGAGTGAACTCACGCGCTTGGGCTAAATAACTTAATGGCAGCACTTTACCGCCAATGGTGTTTTCTAAACTGAGTAAGCGGGTATTAGCAAAGTGAAAGTCTTTGGGTTTGATAGCGGCGCGTATTTTGTCAAAGCAGAGGCTGCCATCATTTTCATTCTCGATAGGTTGCGGTTGGATTGATCCAAGCACTGCCGCGCCACCGCCTTCAAATTTATAATTGTGTGCATTTTGCCCGCAAATATATTCATCACCACGTTCGCAATGAGCCATTAACGCTAATAAGTTTGCTTGGGTGCCGGAGCTACAAAACAATGCACTGGCAAAGCCATGACGCTGTGCTGCAACGCTTTCTAATTTATTAATACTGGGATCATCACCATATACATCATCACCTAAAGGGGCGTTGAACATAATTTCGCGCATTTTAGCGCAGGGCTTAGTGACAGTATCAGAACGAAAATCAATCATGATATCTCCGGTTGTGTAAATTGCTGGCTGATCTCTTGGCGAGTTTGTTGATCAAAATAACTCCACGCAATAAAGCGACTCACTTTTTGCCCTTGCGCCATTTCAATGATTTTAACTTCAGCCACAGGGTGTGTTTTTAATTGTGCTTGTAACGTGGCTAAGTTTTCTTTTTTTGAAACTAAAGAGGTAAACCACATACACTGCTCAGCAAATAGGGCACTTTCATCGATCATGGTACAAATGAATTGCGCTTCGCCACCTTCACACCAAAGCTCATTATGTTGCCCGCCAAAATTTAAAGCCGATTTAGGGGCTTTGCCTAAGTTTTTCCATTTCCGCTCGCTACTTTGAGCCGCTTGTTGTTCACTGGCATGAAAAGGAGGGTTACACAATGTAATATGAAAAAGCTCTTTTGCATTTATTACCCCCTGAAAAATATGCTGCGACTGCTTTTGTAGCTTGACGGTAATTTTGCGATTATTAAATTGTACGATTTGTTTGGCTAATTTTACAGCGCTCGGATCTATATCTGAGCCTGTGACGCTCCAGTTATATTCATAGCTTGCTAGTAACGGGTAAATTATGTTCGCACCAGTACCTATATCCAACACTTTAACTTGTCTGCCTTGAGGTATAACGCCTTGATTATCGTTTGCTAGTAAATCGGCCAAGTAGTGAATGTAATCAACGCGTCCTGGAATCGGTGGGCAAAGGTTGTGTTCAGGTATATCCCAAAAATCAACGTTATAGTACGCTTGCAAAAGTGCTTGATTAAGCGTTTTTACTGCTTTGTTATCACTAAAATCAATACTTTTAGTACCATTGGGAGTAAGCACGATATATGGTTTTAAAGTGGGCACTTGAATACTTAGGTAGTCTAAATCATAGCCTTCGTTATGGCGATTTCGAGGGTGTAGTTTTGATTTTAATGGTGTTGATTTCATAACAAATAATTAGCTTAACAAACAAAAAAGTTATTTTACCAGAGAAACACATTGACGTGTGATCTTGTTTAAATTACTGGTAGGATGAGTTGCGGTTCATAACAATGACAACAAGGAACTGAAATGGCGATCGTACAAGAATCAGTATTTATTAAACTAACTGAGCTACAAACATTACATTTGCGCCGCATAGCAGATAACAGCAAAGCCGCTGGGCCAGCTGTGTTGTTTATGCATGGTGCTGTTGAAAATGGCAAAATATTTTATACGCATTCAAATAAGGGTTTAGCACCTTTTTTAGCTGAGCAAGGATATGTGTGTTATGTGGCTGATCTACGAGGTCGTGGTGACAGCAAACCGGCTATCTCAAAGCATGCTCACTATGGCCAAACCGAAGCTATTATTGAAGATATTCCCGCTTTTATTGCTAAAATTACCGAGCGTGAAGGTAGACCACCAGCGTATTGGGTAGCCCATTCCTGGGGTGGTGTATTAATGAATAGTGTGTTTGCGCGTTTCCCACAGTATATCAATGATGTAAAAGCATGTGCTTACTTTGGTACTAAACGCTCGCTTTATAATCATCATCCACAAAAATACCTTCAAGGAAATTTGATTTGGTATTTTTTAGCGCCAATACTGGCTAAAAAACATGGTTATTTACCCGCCAAAAGACTCAAGTGGGGCAGTGATGATGAAACTAAAAAGTCGCATTATCAAAGTATGCAATGGGCTAAACGTAAACCATGGTTAGATAGCGACGACGGGTTTGATTACGCGCAAGCTGTGGCTGGCTTAAGTTTGCCACCGACCTTACACATAGGGGGGGTGAAAGACAAAGCGCTTGCACAACAAATTGATATTGAAAAATTTATTGCCGAGTCAGGTACTGGTATTCAACACCTGCAAATGTACGGGAAAAAACACGGCCATCAATATGATTACGATCATATTAATATGTTAACGCACGCTAGTGCTAAAGCAGATCAATTTAAGGATCTAGTGACGTGGTTTGAGCGTCATTCAGCAACGCCCTGAGTGGCGTTTCAAAACGTTTCCAGTGTTCTATTGCACGGTTATGTAGCGGTTTTCGTACTGCGGCTTTGCTAAGCGTGGTAACTGGTTTTTTTGATTTATAAAAGTCTAAACATTGTGCTTCAAATGCGGTACCTAAAAATGTAAATACGCTTTTTAACGTATCGCGCGGCTCGCTGATCAGTTGCTCATAATGAACATCTAAGATAGCCGAAGGTATTGCTTGTTGCCAATGCGTCATCAAACCTTGGTATAAATCATAGTAACGTTTAAATTCAGGTAATGAGCAAAAATAAGGTTCATTTTCTGCAAAGTAATTACTATAAACGGACCAAGCTGTGGCATTAAAATCGCGCTGCAAGTTAATAAACTTAGCATTTGGAAACAATAAATAGATAAGCCCTAACGATTGATAATTCGCGGGCAATTTGTTGATCATAAACGCGCGAATAGGTTTAGCTTGTTTTAACCGTGCGGTATAAAGAGCCCGCGCTTGCTCAATCAGTTGCGGTGTTAGTGCGCTAATACATTCAGGGTAGGGCAACTTGGTTTGTTGCTCTATGAATGCAACAATTTGCGAGCTAATACAGCGATCTTCCCCAAGGCTTGCAAATTCACTATGTGAAGCTAACATTTGTTCTAATAATGTTGAGCCACTGCGTGGCATGCCAATAATAAAAACGGGCGTAACAGTACCAGTAAATCCAGGCTTGATAGTGGCAAATAAACTTTTTGGATTATAACGCATAATACTTTGATAAAACGGCGTTAATTGTTCAGTGTTGAAGCTACTCAATTGCAGCTGCAATTTATTGGCTAGTTTATAATAATTTACAGCTTGTTCTATATCATTGAGTTGATCATAACTTTTTGCCAAGGCGTAATAACAAACCATTTTTAAACGTAAATTATTGGTTTGTGTGAGTAAATGATGCAAGTTACTGATGTAGTTATGCTGTTGATCAAAGCGGCCAAGTTGTACCAGTTCAAATAAAATATAAGCAGTGACAGGATATAAACCAATACTTAGTGCTTGTGCAAAGGTGGTGTGTGCTTTATCTAATTCGCCATGGGTTAAATAATGTTGTGCGAGATAATAGTGTGGCTCTGGGTTATGACTAGCAATGCTTTTTGCATACTCCAGTACGGTTAATGCATCATTTGGCGAATTAACGCCATTAAATGCATCCGCTAACGCGTGCAGTGGCTCCAACATATTAGGCAGACGTTCACAGCTTCTTTGTAATAAATAAACCGCAGCATCAAAGCGCTCTAAGCGCAGGGCAATACGGCCCAAACCAAATAGTGCCTCGCCATTTTGGGGATCACTTTCAAGCAAGGTTTTATAGTGAAACTCCGCTTCTTGGAGTTTGTTTTCGGCAAGTAGTTGGTTAGCTTTTTTTAGCAACATGCATCACTTTTTTTATTTTTTAGTTACTAGATTTATTATTTGGGTATAGCACGAAAAAGGCGAAATGTCTTGAGCATTTCGCCTATCTTTTCAACGCTTAATTATGATCAAAACGTATAAGTTGCTTTGACATAATAGAAGCCGCCGTTAATACCATATGGCGAAGTTTCATAGTATTTACCACCCCAGTTATTATTAGGTGCCACGGTAAAATCAAGTTTCTCTGCTTCTTGGTCGAGCAGGTTTTGTGCGCCGACTGAGAAACTAATCGAATCATTCAAAAAGTAAGTTACTTCAGCGTCTAGCGTAATTGCCGCATCTGCTGTTTTTGCTGTTTCGTCATAATCTACATGCACACCTTGGTATTCACCAAAATAATTTGCACGAGTAAACATTGAGAAACTTTCCCATTGTTGTGACCAACTAAGCGTACCACGGTGGTTTGGTAAGTCGTTCTCTAAACGGCTTACTTTAAACGGCCCAGTAATATCAGTTGAACGGGTAACCTCAGTTTCATTCCAGTTGTAGGCTAAACTAAATGTTGAGCTACCGCCGAGTAAATCTGTGGCATAGTTTGCTACAAAGTCTATACCTTGAGTTGTGGTATCAAAGTCATTAGTAAAGAAGCTTACTTGCGCTAAGCTTTGCACGTTTGGCACACCAGCGGCTTCAAGCGTATCTTTATCAGCTTGGCTCAGCTCGATTTTTTCAGATTGACTAATACGGTCATCAACTTGAATATTATAATAATCAATAGTTAGGAATACTTCACCGATGGTGTATACCGCGCCAAAGGTATAACTTTGCGACTCTTCAGGCTCAAGCTCTGTACCGCCTAACTGTACTGCAATTGGATTGGTCGGTGGTAGTAAAGCGGAGTCAACCAGTACACCACTGCTTAGATTAGTTTGTACGTTACTGACGTTGGCTTGACCAACAGTCGGTGCGCGAAAGCCGGAGCTGATTGAACCACGCACGTTTAAATCATCGGTTAAGTGATATTGAGCCATTAATTTATAATTAACCGTAGAGCCAAAGGTATCATAATCTTCATAACGCAGCGCTAGACCCATTAAAAACTCTTCGGTAAATGGGGCTTCAATATCGACATAAGCGGCGTAGTTACGACGAGTATATTCACCAGCGTCAGATGGTTTAAAGCCTGGGAAACCATTTGAACCAATACCAAAGCCTTGCTCCGTTAGTGGGCCTGCTGTAAATGATGCTACATCACCAGAGGTAACTGTAAATGTTTCCTCGTGCCATTCAAGGCCACCGGCTATGTTCACATCGTATGCTAGATCAAAATCAAAGCCTTTTGATAAATCAAAATTAAAGTTTTTCTCTAATTGTGAGTATTTACCTGGGCTAAAATCACGCGGACTATCAGGGCCTAATGACGCATTAATAGTGTCGTAGATAAAGTAACGAGATTCATTAAAGCCGACCGTACCACTTAAATCGTAGTATGCACCTTCTAACATACCACCAGTGAACTCGCCTTTAGTTCCTATCGTAAGCGAGGTATCTGTGATGTTACCGCCAAAATTAGGTGTAAAACCACCAGGTAAAATTTCATTGAAGGCAAAACAGTCTGGATTATTAGCTACTTGGTTGATGTAAACTGGATTATCTAATACGTTGTCATCAATCATGATGTTAGTAGGGCAGTTACCACTCATATCGCCAGTTAAATCGCCAACTAATAATGTTTCACCACCATCGTTTGAATAGGCCCCAGGGCGAGTGTGAGGATTACGATAATAAAAACCACCGCGTACATCACGCTCTGAATAGTTACCAAACATATAAAATTCGGAGTTTTTAGTCAGCTCAAGGCCGACATTACCAAAAATAGAGATATCGTCATCAACTTCTGGTGCGCCCCATACCTGTGTGATCGGAGCAATGTCAGGAACACCAGCTGCGATAAGGGCCGTAGCATCGGCACGTTGTACTGAGCGGCTAGTAGCGTCAGCCGTTTTGTATTGGAAACTTAAATTTGCGAAGCCATTGTCGGTAAATGGTAGACCAATGTTACCGGAAATCTGTGTTGTATCACCGTCGCCTTCATAGTACTGACCTTGGCGTACTTCGAAACTGCCGCCTTCTGAGGCATCTTTAAGTACAAAGTTGATAACCCCAGCAATCGCATCTGAGCCGTACTGAGCGGCTGCGCCATCTCTAAGTACTTCAACTTGTTTTAGGGCGATACTTGGAATAACTGAAATGTCTGCGCCTTGCGCACCATCATTTATGCCGCCACCTAAAAAGGCAATAACAGAGGCACGATGACGACGTTTACCATTGAGTAATATCAATGTACTGTCAGAAGGTAGGCCACGTAAGTTCGCAGGGCGAACTAAAGATGCCGCATCACTAATAGGCATTGAATGCACGTTTAATGATGGAATTGCGCCTTTTAATAGCTCGAGCATATCCGTATTACCTGATTTACCAAGTTCTTCACCACCGATGATATCGATAGGTACTGGTGAATCACCAATAGAACGCGGTGCAGAGCGAGTTCCCACTACGGCAATTTTTTCTACATTTTTATTTACTTTAGTGACTTCAGCTTGCTCATCTGCAGCTAAGGCAGTTCCTGAAATAAATAAGCCTGCGGTAGTTGTCGTTAATGCAAGTTTAACGGCATGATTTAATAAATTATTTTTAAATTTCATTCTAATTTCCCCAGTTAGAATTATTGTAATTTCGTAACTATATGATTTTTAAAAAGCCAAATAGTCTATTAAAGTTATACAACTTGTTAAATAATTGTGCAAGGTGTTAAATAGTTTGGTTTTTTTTATGTTTTCTATAGAGGAAATTCGAGATTTACTTACCTACATGAAAAATAATGATATTTTTAAGGCGGGGATTAGAAATTAAGCATTTAATGTAATTTTTATTGTAAAATAAATCAGAAAAAAAATAATAATTTTGTAAATAGAAGTTTTTAGACTGGAAACTGTTCAGTAAAGTTCAATGGTAATTATAGGTTATCAGTTTGTTCAGGATTTTGTTGTCGCCAAGCTTTTAACGCTTCTCGGTATTCATCCCAAACACATGGGCAACAACTGCCACCACCGCAGCACTGATCAGCAGCCGGTCTGGTTGGTTTTGTGTCATCAACTCGGTTTGCTATATCGGCTGTGTTTTGCGGTATTTTATTCATTACTTATAGGTTTAATAATATGGGCCGTTTATTGGCCAGTGATTATACTTAATCATGGCTTTTTTACTAGCTGAGAAATAATCTGGATCTGTTAATCGGTGATTGTATTAAATTATGCTTTGTGAAGTGTTAAGGCTATGTGAGAATAGCGTTATGCGACTATATAAAGTTATTCATCGTGCCCCAATTCGAGTGGCAAAAATTACTACAAAACGCCAACAGTTGCGTTTCAAGCGCGCTATGGTAGCACTTAAAATTGCACTGGCGCAGGAAAAGCAAGAAACCAAAGAAATGCTCACAATTTATCGTCGCTACACCCAAGGAGATGTGAGTAAAGAGGATCTGCAAAAAGCGAATGCCCAGTTTGTTGATATTCTCAAAGGATTGGGTTTAGGTGTTTTTGCTGTTTTACCTTTTGCACCTGTGACTATTCCACTGGTTGTTAAGTTGGGTCAATGGGTTGGGGTTGATGTACTGCCAAGTTCATTTAACATCAATAAATCACTTAAAGATATTGACCAGCAGATCGCTGATGAAGAGCTGCAACACCACCACGCTGAAAAAACGGCAAAGTCAGACGTAAAACCACCTGTAAAAAAATAATGCCATGCAGTTTAAAGGATAGTCTTTGTGCTATACCTTTTATGCTGAGTTATTGATATGCTTGATCATCATATAATTTTAAACGAGTCATTTAATGAGTACATTAATTCGTCATAGTTCTACGGGTATTCCTTTATCTTTTATTGTTAAAAATGACTTAGCTACATGGCAAGCACAGCAGCCAATTTTTTTACAAAACTGGCTAAATAGCTGTGATTTTGCAAAACAAGGTTTAGCCTTGGTGGTCAATCCACAAAGTGGAGCGCTAAGTCAGGTGTATTGTTTAGTTAATAGCGTTGATGACTTTTGGCTCGCGGGTGAATTAGCCAGCAAACTGCCAGCAGGAATTTACCAAGTTCAAGAGTGTGAACAACAATTAGAACAGATTGCTCTGGGTTTTATACTTGGTGGTTATGAATTTAGCGAATATAAAGCCAAAGGTGCTGTAAAAGCACAATTAGCAATAGCCGATGAAGCATTGTTTGCGCGTATTACACGCCAAGCAAATGCGATTAACTTAGTTAGAGATCTAGTTAATACGCCTGCCGCAGACATGATGCCACAGCACTTATCACAAGTGATGGCTGATTTAGCACACACTTACAATGGTCAATTCAATGAATGGATAGGGGATGAATTATTAGAACAAAACTATCCAACTATCCACATGGTAGGCCGCGCCAGTGAAAATAAACCGCGTTTACTTGATTTACACTGGGGCGCTGCAGACGCTCCTTTGATCACCTTAGTCGGTAAAGGTGTTTGTTTTGACTCTGGTGGTTTAGATCTTAAACCAAGCTCAGGTATGCGCAATATGAAAAAAGACATGGGCGGCGCAGCTCATGTAATTGGTTTAGCGCAGTTAATTATGGCGGCAAATTTACCAATTCGTTTACGCGTGTTGGTACCCGCTGTTGAGAATGCGGTATCGCGCAATGCATTTCGCCCTGGCGATGTAATTAAAACACGTAAAGGCATTATGGTCGAAATCGATAACACCGACGCAGAGGGGCGTTTAGTGTTATGTGATGCACTCACGGAAGCACAAAATGACAATCCTGAGTTGATCATTGATTTTGCAACCTTAACCGGTGCTTGTCGTATTGCGTTAGGCACTGAGTTACCAGGGTTTTTCTCAACTGAGCGTGATGTTGCCAATGGCATTATTGACGCCGGTATTGCAGTAAGCGATCCCGTTTGGCAATTACCGCTTTTTGAGCAATATAAAAGTTTATTAAAAAGTGATGTTGCTGATATGGCTAACTGTGCAAGTACCCCATTCGGCGGCGCAATTACTGCCGCACTTTATTTAAAAGAATTTGTAGAGCCAACCACACCATGGGTACATTTTGATGTAATGGCATGGAATATCCGCTCATTACCTGGTCGTCCAGTCGGTGGTGAAGCACTCGGTATTCGTGCCGTATTTAACTACTTACAAAGTCGTTTTAAATAAATTTATTGAGCTTTGTGAGGTTATGCCTCATAAAGCTCAAGCGGTAACCCATCAGGATCTGCAAAAAAGGTAAATTGTTTACCTGTGTATTCATCCGTTCGAATCTCTTCTACTGCCACACCTTGGCTTTGCAAATACACTTTACTTTGCTCAATATTGGCCACTTTAAATGCTAAATGTCGTAAACCTTGTGCTTCTGGGTAACTAGGTCGCTTTGGTGCATTATCAAATGAAAATAGCTCTATTTGGCTACCATCAGGCAAGGCTAAATCTAATTTGTATGAGTGGCGATGTTGGCGAAAATGCTCTGCAATTATCGGCAGCTGTAAGATCTGATGATAAAAATGTTTTGAGCGGGTGTAATCGCTGCATATAATTGCAGCGTGGTGAATTCCTAGCAATTGCATCATTTTTAGCTATCTGTGGTAAATGGCGCAGTATAGCTGCGCCATATTGAGTATGTTATTGATCACTGCCTTTGCAAGCTGCTACTGCGGGGGCCACTAACTCTAAACCGGTTTTATCACACGGTGGTAGTGCTGCATCGCTAACGCTGATTGGCGTGACGCGTTCGCCCCATTTTATGTAACTAGCAGCCCAAGTTAATCCGGCACCAAATGCTGCAGACATGATATTAGCATGTGGTTTAATTAATCCTTGCTCAACAGCTTCGCATAATGCGATTGCAATAGTTGCTGCCGATGTATTGCCGTATTCGCCAATGTTAACCATTACTTTTTCATCTGGCACTTTTAAGCGATGTTGAATGGCTTGAATGATACGTAAATTTGCTTGGTGTGGCACAAGTACATCGATATCATCAAGGCTCAAATTTGCTTGTGTGAGCACATCGTCACAGGCTTCACTCATGCCCTTTACTGCGCGCTTAAAGATTTCGCGACCTTCAAATAATAAATCAGATGGCCCAATAGGCACATATTTATTTAAGTCACTACCAAAGTTAGTGATATGCAAGATATCACGGTCTTCGCTATCACAGCCTGTTTTTGTCGCGAGTAAACCCGCTGGCGTGTCTGCTGCTTCAAGTACTACGGCACCGGCGCCATCACCAAATAACACCGCACTGTCACGGCGATCCCAGTTTACATACCAGGTCATACGTTCAGCAGCAATTACTACAGCTTTTTTGATCATACCGGCTTGAATTTGTGCAGTCGCTGCTTGTATTGCATATAAAAAACCAGAGCAAGCTGCATTGGTGTCCATAGCGGCAGCGCCAACTGCACCAATGTTTTTTTGTACTAACGAAGCTGTGTTTGCCACCATAGTAGAGGGCGTACATGTTGCTAATAACACTAAGTCGATGTCTTTAGCATTAATGCCAGCACAGGCTATTGCATGTTTAGCTGCTACAGTGGCAAGCTCTGCAGTACTAACGTGGCTTACTCTACGGGCTTTTATACCAGTGCGGGATGTGATCCATTCATCATTGGTATCAACTAATTGGCTAATTTCATCGTTGCTAATACGCGCTGGTGGGATACATTTACCCCAACCCGTTATGTGTGCGTAGGTCATAGTGTGCTCTCTTTAAGTGGTCAGACATGTGTCATCTATGTTTGATTTATACCAAAAATCCAGTTCTAAGACTAGTTTATAACTTAGCTTACGTCGTAAATAGTGGTAATTAAACGTAATTTAGGCTAATGGTAGTAGAAAAATGAGGTAAACATGAAACAAAAATTAATTACTATCTTGGCTGCATTGGGTACGACGGTATATTCTGCGGCGAGTTTTGCAACACAAACTCAGGTTATTTACGCAGGATCAATGTTAGCAGGTGCTGAACAAACACTAGAAAAGCAACGCACTATTGTTATAGAAGACGCTATCATCACGCGCATCGAAAAAGGCTATATGAGTGTTACCGATCTAGCATTGCCCGATGCAAAGATCATTGATTTAAAAAATCAATTTGTTATGCCTGGATTAATTGATATGCACGTACATGTTACTTTTGAGCGTGACGCAAGTGCTAATCCACATCGCTGGCTAACAGAATATGAGGCTGATTATGCGCTGCGCTCAGTTAAATATTTGCAGCGCACTCTTGCTGCGGGTTTTACCTCCGTGCGTGATTTAGGTAGTAGCTATAAAGTGATCTTTCCACTACAGCGTGCCGTTGAGCGTGGAGATATTCAAGGGCCACGTATTTTTGCTGCAGGAGATACAATTACCCCAACAGGCGGGCATGCTGATCTGCACGGTTACCGTAAAGATATTAGTGATGTGATAAGTGGAGGGTTAGGGGTGTGTGATGGTGCTGATGATTGTCGCCGCGCGGTTCGTGAAGTAATTAAATCAGGTGCTGATGTAATTAAAATTACCGCAACGGGTGGGGTGTTAAGTAATACCGCAGCGGGTGTCAATCAGCAGTTCACAGATCAAGAGTTGATGGCGATTGTTGATACTGCACATAACTTAGGGCGCAGCGTAACAGCCCATGCTCATGGTACATCAGGGATCAAAGCGGCATTACGTGCAGGTGTTGATTCAATTGAACATGGCTCTTACCTAGACAAAGAGACTGTAAAGTTATTTAAGCAATACAACGCTTATTTAGTGCCCACGTTATTGGCAGGCCAAACGGTCAGTCAAGAAGTTCTCAGTAACCCAAATATGCCAACAGCTATTGCTGATAAAGTACGCACCGTTGTACCAAATGTTGCAGCTTCATTTAAACTGGCATTAAAAAACAATGTTAATATTGCTTTTGGTACAGATTCTGGCGTATCACGCCATGGTAATAATGCTGATGAGTTTTTATGGTTAGTTAAATATGGCATGACTGAAAAACAGGCTATTATGTCAGCAACAGTTAATGCCGCTAAGTTACTCGGCCAACAAGACCGACTAGGGCAGTTGAGTGTTGGTAAACAAGCAGATATCATCAGCGTTAATGACTCTCCTCTTGATGATATAACGACATTGCAAAATGTACAATTTGTGATGAAAGCAGGGCAAATATATAAACACCAATTTTAGGATACAGTATGGGCAGCAAAATCAAGGCATCATTGTTTAATCATTTGATTGACGCTGAGCGCCAATTATTAGATCCTGAGATCCGTCAATCTGAGCAGGCATTGGATGCTTTGCTCGATGATGATTTTATTGAAATTGCCGCTAATGGTACTGTATTTAATAAATATCAAGTATTAACGCGGTTACCTACCGAAGTCGTGCCGCAGTTTTACAATCAGCATTTTAAAGGCCGAATGCTTAGTGATGATATTGCCCAACTAAGTTATCAAGCGGCATATCGGCGCTCTGCGCGCGCTGAGTTTAACTATTCGTTACGGATGTCGCTGTGGCGATTAACCGAAGGCCAGTGGAAAATGGTGTTTCATCAAGGAACGCCGTGTGCTGTGTTTAGTATCTCTATGGCTGATGATTAGGTTAACCTTCTTTAATTAGGCATTTTTTATTAGGTATTTTTTTGTTAGGTAATTATGTATGGCGTTTTTAATGCGCACTGATCCTGCGATTAGCCGTTTACTGATGTTACGCAGTGGTGCAATTGCAATTCAACTATTGGCCGTTGTAGCAGTCTATTTTTTACTTGAGCACCAAATCCCTTTATTGCCTCTACTGGTAGTGATCTCCCTTGAAGCCGTATTCCAAATTTTAAGCGTGATTGCTTATCGTAATGTCAGTAAAGCGAAAGAACTTGGGATGTTAATGCAGCTTACGGCCGATGTGCTTTTTTTATCGGTATTGCTGTCTTTGAGTGGTGGTGCGACCAATGCATTTGTGTCGTTACTGTTGTTACCAATAATGATTGCTGCGGTGAGTGTCAGTGCTCGCGGCTTAGCTTATATTGCTGTATTAGCGATCACCGCCTATAGCGTGCTGCTATTTAAAATGCCTCAGCACAGCATGCATCATATGCAAATGACCAGTCACTTTGTGGGTATGTGGGTTAACTTTGTGATCAGTGCTAGCGTTATAGCATTCGTTATCGGCACTATGAACCGTGCACTGCATTCGCGAGAGCGCACAATTGCAACTGTGCGAGAAAAACAATTACGAGCAGAGCAGTTAGTCACGCTTGATGGTGCTGCGGCACAAATTACTCATCAATTAGCCAGCCCAATCGCCAATTTACAATTATTGTATGAAGAGCTTCTTGAAGAGCAGCCCGATAATGAGATTGTGAAAGACATGCAGCAGCCCTTGTTGCAATGCGCACAGCAGTTAAAACAGTTTCGTACCCTGTCATCTGAACTACGCACACAAACGGTTGCAGCGACTGTATCGTTAAACGCATTAGCTCAACAAATTAGCGATACAATGCTATTACAGTATCCCGATCAACAGCTTAATTGGCTAAATGCAGCGCCTGCTAGCTCGGTTACTAATGATGCTATGTTACTGCCAGCGATATTAAACTTGTTGCAAAATGCTGCTTTTGCCAATCAACAGGCACAGCAACAAACACTGGAATTGAACTGGCAACAGACTCCAGATAACCCTAAAACAGTGAGTTTAGTTATACGTGATTTTGGTAAAGGATTTAGCGCAGCACAATTGGCAGAGTTAGGGGGTCAGTTAATGCCTAGTGAAACGGGGATGGGGCTAGCAGTTATGCTTTCAAATGTAACATTTGAGCGTTTACAAGGCTCTTTAACATTATTTAATCACCCACAAGGTGGCGCGGTTGCCAAAGTACAATTAACCATTGATGAGCCACAAGTCGAGCCTGTATGAAGCTATTAATTATTGAAGATGATATTAATCTTGCCAATACGTTAGCGCGGCGCTTAACCAAACACGGTTTTGCATGTCAGCTGGCACATGATAAAGCCGAGGCTATTGGCATAGCTAAAAACTTCGCACCGACACATATTCTGTTAGATATGAAATTAGCTGACGATAACGGTTTAGCTCTTATCGCACCACTGAGAGCCTTACTAACAGACGCACATATTGTATTATTAACAGGCTATGCCAGTATTGCCACAGCGGTAGAGGCTATGCGCCTAGGTGCAAATGATTATTTAACAAAACCCGTTGATATGCTCACGTTATTACGAGCCTTAACAGGCACATGCGAGCCAACTACTGAGTTAATTGCAGATGATATTGTAACTATGTCGCCAGAGCGTCTTGAGTGGGAACATATTCAGCAAGTGCTGCATACCAATCAAGGCAATATTTCAGCAACTGCTCGGCAACTTAATATGCATCGGCGAACTTTACAGCGTAAGCTACAAAAAAAACCAGTTCAGCAGTAAATCCTAGCGCAATAGTGAGCGTTATTTCGGATCACGGTTTCCGGTTTAGTAATGCTCAGTAAGTTTATTGTTGCCTTTTAGGCAATAAGTTTTACCCGGTCAACTAAGTAATACAGTCGCCTGTAGTCACTTTAAATGGAGCTCAGATTACTTTAGTGCATTTATATTTGGGCACCAGCCACGCATCATAGATAGTTTTGCAGTTTAGATAGTTGCTGCAATGGCGTTCATTAACTACAGTAAAAATATCATTGTATTTTTTGCAATCAGCATAAGTAGTCATTATGGATTTATCACAACTGGATTTTGTAGCCGTATTATTAGCTGCCATGTCTTCTTTTATGTTAGGAGGCGTTTGGTATTCACCTTGGTTGTTTCAACGAGCCTGGTTAGAAGGCTGTGGATTAACGGAGCTGGATTTAAAAGCAACAAATCCAAAATGGGTATTTGGTGGCGGTTTTGTTTTATCTTTATTTATCGCTTTTGGCTTATCACTGTTTTTAGGACCACATCCACATTTAGGGGTTGCGGTAGGCGTTGGCTTTGCGGTTGGACTATGTTGGGTAAGCAGTGCCTTAGGGATGAGCTATATTTATGAACAACGACCACTAAAGCTGTTTTTAATCAATAGCGGTTACCATATTTTACAGTTTACTTTAATGGGCTTAATCTTTGGACTTTGGCCATAAGCTGTTAATCTATTCGCGTGTTTGTAGTAAAAGTAACAAAATAATGGCAAAACCGAATAAAAAAGGCCCTACTAAAACGGTCGATATTTTTTGTAGTCAATGTAAAGCTCCCCTATTCAAATATCGTAAAGGCGGCAAAGGGGCATTGGTTAAATGTTTTATCGAACGGATCAGTCAAGATTTCACCACTATTCCTTGCGTATGCCCCAACTGCTCACGCCCTTTTGCTCGAGAAGCAATTATCCGAGGCGCACCCGCGTATAAAATGATCGGCGGCAAAGTTACGTTTAAGTAGTCATTTAATTTGAGCGTATATTCATATTTCATTCATTTAATCATCTTTTAGTCTGATTGTTCCTGTATCTGATTTAACTATAAATAAACCATAACTCTTTAATTTAATACGACTTTAAATAGTAATTGCACAGTTTTTTATGATATTGATGGTATCCGAGGTTGGTCTACTTCGGAAATTGAAACAATAGGAGCTGCATTTTTGAGAGGGTTTAAGAAGTACAGCGCAAAGGTACACGGAGCTGCGTATGCAATTGAGCATCGTCTAGATTCATTTTCTATAGATGCACTCGGAGCTTCTTACGAAGTTGGATATGGGGTAATGTATATGCAAGGAACAAAGAAAACATACTCTAGTTATGTCGCGTTTTGTAAATAGTTTTAGAATCAATAAGGAATAAAAATGATTAAAAAAGTAATTTTTATTTTTATTATATTTCAATTTTTATTGGTGATTAGTTTAAATCACCACTATGGGATAGCCATAGCGTTAACCACTTGTGTTTTTTATATTTTTCGTTCTAAATCCAATTTCTTTTCTTTGAGCTTTCTTTTTGAAGATGTAAAAGAAAATGCATTTACTTTACTATGTGTGTTTTCAATAGTTGCATTGACAATTTGCCAAATCTCTTATAGTTCAAATGATTGGGGGTTGTTGACAATAATAGTACCATTGTCGTTATTGTTTTATTTCTTCCTTACACTTTTTAGTTATACTGCTGATTGTATATATAAAATATTCGGAAAGTTTTTTAGAGGGAAGTAAGTGCTCGTAAAGTAAAATAGGAAAGGCACAAATTTTTCGATAGTGCATCAAGGAAATATAATGTCAAAATATAGATTTTTAACTTTATTATTTTTAATAGTTAATTCACAGGTATGCTTTTCAAATGCGATTGAAAAACCACCTAAAGCTATTGAAGCCGTAGTATATACTATTTGCGATTTGGTATATTGCAATACGAGTGTTGTTTTAAGAAATAATACGGCATTTGAAATTAAAGTAATTTCAAATTATTTCGATGAAACTCATTTTACTGAGCATGCTTTTAAGTTTTATAGAGCAAAAGACGTGTATGCAACGAGTAACCCGTTTGACAACCCATTATCGTTTAAAAATGTAGAGTTTTCGCCACTTGAAGGAGATGTAATATTTAAACCTCTTGAAGTCAAAACTTACACTACGCTAATAAAAAGAGATAGATTGAATTTTGAAAAAGGCATTGAGTACGTTGTTTTTTCGGTAGTTATGGATGCGCAATATGTGATAGATAAAAAAAAGTCAAGATTCATTTCATTGCTTAGTAAGTTAGGAATAGTTGATGATTTACTTACCTTGCCTGATGATTAAACTAACAGAAAAGTAAATAGAGTCACCCTTTAGTAACAAAGTGAATAGGGTCAGGTCTTTCTTTTTGTCTTTATGTAATTAGTGGCAAAAAACAAGATCTGACCCCGATAGTTATATGACCCCGATAGTTATAAACCAGAGGAGAAATCATGGTGGTCGCGATAGGTCCGACGATTCTAGCTATTGCAAGTGTTGTTAGTACTAGTAATTTGCATGTTAGCTGTGGAGAAAGCGTTCTAAATAACCAGCATAAGCTAATGGTAATGAAGAAATTAAATGGCGCAAGGGGCAAATTCCATTTTAAATGTGGTGATACAATATTTGTAGAAGAGCCTTCGAATACTGATGGCATTTGCTACAAAAAACATTATGGCGTGGTTGGCGGATATAAAGTTGAGCCCTATGTTGCCACATTGGAAGTCGCTGTGACTAATCAAAGTTGTAACTTTGATGGAGCCATCCGTTTAGAGCCTACCGTTGCTATAGAAGATTATGGGGTTATCTGGAGGTTTATGGAAGAGTTGAGAAATAACAAAGAGAACGCCATTAAAAAAAGGGTGAATATGTTTGACTGGTTTTTTGACAGTCAATTAAATAAATTCACCAGTATTCCTGGCGCTGTTTCAATGAGTCCAGTAGTAACAGGCTTATTTGAAAAGAATGCATACTCTATAAAAGTTTATATAAATTCTCAATTGTGGAAAGCTAATATTCATTTGAAAGATAATAAAGTTGAAGTTACCTCCATATATTCAGTAGAGTAAAAAATAATGGGGTCAGGTCTCAGGGTAAGATCACGAACTTTATCTTGACTTAAAAGTATGATCTTATACTCCTTTTTAAGGAGCCCCCATGCCTGAGATTCAACTATTTAAATATTTCGAATCAATTGATGACCCTCGCCAGCAGGGGAAAGTTGTCAATAAACTACTTGATATCATATTCTTAGCTGTC
>NZ_VXCS01000119.1:0-218 GCF_052850545.1 Pseudoalteromonas sp. 1181_04 | reverse complement strand
TCATAATGAATACGACCACACTTAAATCAATAAAGCAGATGCTGAAGAAAGGGTTGGATCAACAACCGTTACCCACACAGCAAACAGAGCCAGAAAAGCCAATTACACATAGCAACATACGTGGCACAGATTATTACCATTAAGGAATGCAAACATGATAGACACCATTAACCAGCAACTTCAACTACTCAAGTTATCCGGTATAAAGCAAGCACTCA
>NZ_VXCS01000118.1:0-232 GCF_052850545.1 Pseudoalteromonas sp. 1181_04 | reverse complement strand
TGATCCGTTGGCTGCGACGAACGACAGCACCCCAACCATCACCGGTAGCAGTGATGAAATTGGTGGATTGGTAAGTATCACCGTGACAGATGCGAACGGCACCGTGCAAACCTTAACCGCGACGGTACTGGCAGATGGCACGTGGTCGGTGGATATACCGACCCCATTGGCAGAGGGCGCATTCCAAGTGGATGCCAGCGTCACTGATGCGGCAGGTAATACCGCGTCTGAT
>NZ_VXCS01000117.1:0-265 GCF_052850545.1 Pseudoalteromonas sp. 1181_04 | reverse complement strand
GCTGCCCGATAAAAGAATATTTATTTTTAAGAAGTAAGTGGTGGAGCTAAGCAGGATCGAACTGCTGACCTCCTGCGTGCAAGGCAGGCGCTCTCCCAGCTGAGCTATAGCCCCACATATGCTGGTACTTATTGTTTGATTACCGACTTCGTTGAAGAAGTGGTGGGTCTGAGTAGATTTGAACTACCGACCTCACCCTTATCAGGGGTGCGCTCTAACCAACTGAGCTACAGACCCAAACAATAAGTGTTTGTTCTCTTTACAA
>NZ_VXCS01000116.1:0-269 GCF_052850545.1 Pseudoalteromonas sp. 1181_04 | reverse complement strand
TAACATTTTAGTATTTATGCGACACGCAGTTTGTGTTGCATAATCGCTTGTTGGACTGAGGTGCTACCTGCTCGGTGTGTCAGAGTTGGTGTTGTTTATGCTATGGGTATTTGCTTTTTATGACCTAAGCTATATCAAGCCAATTTAATTGGCGTGCCTGTCGTATCTAAGCTGTCCCTGCGTTACTCAGCGTTTATTATGTATCCATTAAACCTAATGTTTAACCGTTAAGCAATTATATTTTTTGTACGCACAGTCGCCACTGACCT
>NZ_VXCS01000115.1:0-272 GCF_052850545.1 Pseudoalteromonas sp. 1181_04 | reverse complement strand
AAAACAAAATTGACACCCATTATAAATAAATGCTGAAGTCATCAAACTTAACCGTGCAAAAAACTGCCTGCCCGCAATTACTCTTCGAGGAAATGTTGTTTGTAATAAATAACGTGACTAATGTCCGTTGAATACTGAATTTTAGACATAGAAAGGCTGCAAATTCGCAGTTTTTGAATTGCTTTAGATGGTTTACTACATCGCTCTATTTTATGCTAATAGCTTTTCACAATTTCTCACGTTTGCTCGCCGCTTTCTATTTAAATGTTCAC
>NZ_VXCS01000114.1:0-278 GCF_052850545.1 Pseudoalteromonas sp. 1181_04 | reverse complement strand
ACAACAAAAGCACCTTCTGCAAGCGGGGTCGGTACATCCACCGACCAACTGCCATCTGCAAGTACTGTCGCCGTTAAGGTTTGTATATCACCATTGGCATCGGTGACTGTAATGCTCACCAACCCACCTATTTCATCACTGCTGCCAGTGATGGTAGGCGTGCTGTCGTTGCTATCAGCCAACGGGTTGATATCAACCGTCGGTGCAAGAGTATCGATCACCCCACCATTTTCTGTGTCACTGGCGGTATTGCCGGCGGCATCGGTGACACTAGCATC
>NZ_VXCS01000113.1:0-311 GCF_052850545.1 Pseudoalteromonas sp. 1181_04 | reverse complement strand
GGATTTACGTCATGTGAAGGTGGCGCTGTTACCCATAGGCGTAGGTGCTTTGTAGCAACGTTCAATGAGTAATAATTAACTTTTAAGTTAATTGTTAGGAAAAGGTCACTTAGGTGGCCTTTTTTAATGTCTGCGATTTACGTCATGTGAAGGTGGCGCTATTACCTTAGGCGTAGGTGCTTTGTAGCAACGTTCAATGAGTAATAATTAACTTTTAAGTTAATTATTAGAAAAAGGTCACTTAGGTGGCCTTTTTTAATGTCTGCGATTTGAGCTGTAAGCCTTAAGCGGTAAGTTTTAAGTTGCTCGGC
>NZ_VXCS01000112.1:0-340 GCF_052850545.1 Pseudoalteromonas sp. 1181_04 | reverse complement strand
TGCTCTTTAAAAATTTGGAAAAGCTGATAATAAAATTCGTATGAATAACATTGTTATTTATACAGAGTTTTCAAAAGTAAAAAAGAATGATAGCAGTATCATTCAGTGCCATTTAGTTAACTCTTAGGAGTTGATTGATTGGTATCTACTTTAGTATTCAATATTAACTTCTGGCGAAGTTAAACTGTCACTAACGTATGACTAAACTTTATTGTTTAGTATTGCGACGTGGATTTGGTGCTTAGGCAACGCCGCTGATATTTTTGTCGCTGGGCGCATAACGTGTTATGTAGCCAAGCAAAAATTGATAGCAAGGCAGCATAAGTAACAAAGACGAAGC
>NZ_VXCS01000111.1:0-341 GCF_052850545.1 Pseudoalteromonas sp. 1181_04 | reverse complement strand
TTAGACGACTGGGGGCTTGAACCACTGAGTGCACAGCAACGAGGTGACTTACTCGAATTAATCGATGCGCGGTATGGGTATAAATCACACATAATTATAAGCCAGCTACCACAGGAAAACTGGCATGAAATGATAGGAGAATCAACCCATGCTGACGCCATTTTAGATAGGCTAATTCATGGTTCAATTAAGTTGAACTTAAAAGGAGAATCGATACGAAAACAGTTAAATAAATTGACTGATGATGATCAGTTAAGCTAATTTAAAAACGGCTCTACAAAATGATAAATCAGGTGATCAAAGCTGATGAGAATCGGTGATCAAAGTCATGAGAATACGCA
>NZ_VXCS01000110.1:0-343 GCF_052850545.1 Pseudoalteromonas sp. 1181_04 | reverse complement strand
ATCGGGCTTTGATGCGTGGTATCACAATGATAAAACGGGTGCTGCTGCGTATCCTCCTTCAGTGATGCTAAAGATTATTTTACTTGGTTACGCACATGGTTTGGTTAGTAGCCGCCGTATTGCTAAGGCGTGTGAGACGAATATTTTGTTCATGAGTGTGTCGGGTGATATTCAACCTCATTACACATCGATAGCGGGATTCGTGGCCAAAATGCACGAACAGATTGAACCGCTGTTTACGCAAGTACTGATGATATGCGACGAAGAAGGCTTGATAGGGCGTAACATGTTTGCCATTGATGGATGCAAATTGAAATCGAATGCGAGTAAAGAATGGAGCGGC
>NZ_VXCS01000011.1:0-181842 GCF_052850545.1 Pseudoalteromonas sp. 1181_04 | reverse complement strand
TGTAATGGGGTTTGTGCCTTTTATTAGTCATATTGATGAGGATAAATACCCTGAGACTAAAATAGCTGTTCAAGTGCCTGATAACTCAAATAACCCGATGAACTGCTATTTATATTGGGAACGAGTAGTGCGGTTTATGGATAACAACCAACCACTGCCTGATGTGCCTGAGTATGAAAACTGCCGCCACCTTGATGAACTCACCGCTGAATTTGATAAGCAAAATGACAGACCCAATAATTTTTGGAGCGATTATTCGCTTGCTCAACAAGTCGAAATTTGGCAAAAATTCAATAAAGAGGCTGCGCATTTTAATTGGCTCAGAGCGACACCTAACAAAGAAATAACCAAACCTTGGCTGCATTTTAAAGGTGAGCCTGAGCGTATCGAAAAACTAACATGGAAATACAAAGCAAAGCGCTTAGCACTGCAGTTGTTTATGGGAATACCTTGAACATCTTATAATTAGAATAGGAGTTAAAATGGGTGTCTAGCTTATTTCCAATGACGTCGAAGATGCAAAAAATATGCAGAAATAATACAATTAAAAATGTCACGTTACACAAAGCATAGAGTATTTAAACAAATCCCCCTTAATTCCCCCATATTAGTAGATGCGATATGGATGCTTCAGCCTGCACGAACAGGTTGGCAAGCTGAAATAAATTACAATGCATTTTTGACTGAATTTGGTTTGCAGCCAGGCGACCAGATAGAACTCAAACTAGAAGCCACGGTGTACCCCAGTGGTAAAGGTCAACCAACAATTCAAGGGTTTAATAGTATTTATGGCTTACCAATCGAATATTACAAAGCAGGTGAAAAGCCAGGGTTCTTTTCTTGGGGCGATGAGCGCAAGTATAGCCACCGCATTGGCCAAGTAATCAGCCAAGCCATTGTTAAGTTATAAAAAGCTAAGTTATAAAAAAATTACAAGAAGTACAGCAAATAAAGGAGTAACTATGAGTAGTGATGATAAAAAATCAGAGGAAGAAAGAATATTTGATGAGCTCGTTGAGCGCTACATTGCTGAAGAGGAAGATGGCTTAACTCACGAAGAACGAGAAAAAATAAAAAGAGAAAACCGTGTTAATGCAATTAACCAGTGGTGCGCTGAAAACCCAAATCGAGACCCTACCAGAGCAAAAGACAAAACCATAAAGCAACTGGCTTTAGATGAAGAGGCGGTGGTGCGATTAGAAGAATTTAGAAAAAATAACCCTGAGAAAATGGCAGAAATCGAAAGGAGAGGCGAAAACAAAAGTAAATACCGTGATAATAGAGCAACATATAAAGAGCAACTGTCTAAAGATTATTTGCATAAAGACAGTTATGAGGCGCGATTAAAAAAAGCAGAAGCACTCAATGGCTGCGGGTTTAAAACCCGCACATTTAAAAGTAAGCGTTTCACTGATGAATATGCAGCAG
Source organism: Pseudoalteromonas sp. 1181_04 (assembly GCF_052850545.1). Lineage (NCBI taxonomy): Bacteria > Pseudomonadati > Pseudomonadota > Gammaproteobacteria > Alteromonadales > Pseudoalteromonadaceae > Pseudoalteromonas > Pseudoalteromonas sp. 1181_04. Next base: position 180,414 of record NZ_VXCS01000011.1, on the reverse strand, counting down.
AGCTTAAGTCGCCTAATAGTGGCTCAACGCTTGAGGGACATTGGGTAGAGAGCGATGGTAAGCAGTTGGCTATTTCATGGTTTGGAGGGTGGTCAAATTTATTTACTGCTCTAAGCTTCTTGCTAATGGTATCTGCAGTTATGTTTTTCTTCGTTGACTTGGTTGTTATTGGTTTTGTGTGGGGCGATTACAGGTGGGTACCGTTTGTTATATACATGCCTTTGTTTATCATAGGTTTTTATATGCATAAACACCGCGCCATATTATCGCACCGGGATAAGTTTTATTTTAATCGCCATACCGGGCTTGTAAAAACCCCTCATACTTTGTTTAGAAAACCGTTTTATTTACCTTACGAAGACATTGTTTGTTTTGGTGCAAATGAGCGCAATGTAGGCTCAGCTCGTGGTGGTTCACGCGTGTTTGTGTCTCTCATGGTGCCATTAAAGTACCCTAAGCATTATAGACTCACTAAACCGACATTTTACGTAGGTGGTTTTAATCGTCAGTGGGATTCGCTGCAATATGCAACAGCCATGACCTTTATGGATACATCAATCCCGCTTGGGACACACTTATATCAATCAATAGAGCACTACTTCAAAATAGATAAAGATATAACAGAAAAACACGGATTTCCTGAGGAGTTAAAACCCTATTTAGACCCAGCAGATTGCCAAGTTAATAGAGAAGCCGTGTGGTAGTGAAGTTAGTTTGTTTAGCATTTACACAAAGGAGTGATGCCGAACTGAGAAAAAATAGTTAATAGTACAGTTCGGTAATAAGGAAGTTGAATATGTTTGAGCAATACGCAAAAACCGCTTATCGCGGTAAGCAAGCTGCAAAATTTAGAAATGAAATCGCAACAGATGAACGTGATTCAATGTTTTGCCGCTATCAAAGTAAGCAGGCGTTTTACCCGAGAGACGGTGTATTTGGCCACTGTTTTGATAATAGTCAAAACAGTTGCTACAAAGGTAATATTACTGGAGCAGAAAAATATGCACGTTCAATTTTAGCAAAAGGTAAAAATGAATTAGCAATGCCATTAGCAGGAAACGCAACTAATATTGCTGGCTTTGTCATTTTTTCTTGGGCAATAATTCATTTTTGTATTGTTATATTCTTGTTTGTTATGCCGTTATTTAGTTTAGCTTTAGGGGCGGTTGATGTTGCGTTAGAATTTTTAGCGGGCCTGTCATTATGTTGGATAGTTTCTAAATTGATTAATTGGTTAATTTGGCCGTTTTTTAGGTTTAAATATAATCTAGCTGTTATTTTTAATCGTGCCACAGGAATGGTGGAGGTACCAACTAAAAACGCGAAAGATTTCGATATTTTCCCATTTGAAGAGTTTAATGCACATTATAGGGTGCAGCATAACCCTAAAAGCGGTTTTCCATACCGTGGGTTTACTTTGTTACATTATCAGCAAAGCATGCGATATGACCAAACTTTTAGTAACCAGATAGCATCTGCATTTATTCATTGGGAACTGCTACAAAACTTTATGAATGTTACTCAGCCTTTGGCTGATATCCCGCAATTTGAATATTACCGTGAGTTTGATAAAACCACTGCTGAATTTGATAAAGCCAATGGTCGCCCTAAGTATTTTTGGTATCGTGTTGATAAGTCATTTTTAAAAGAAATGTCCAAAGCAGATGACGAGTTGAGAAAAGAATTTAATGATGAAGAGCAGCTCGATAATCTTTTGATGGGTAAACCTATTAAAAAGCTAACACCGCCAGATATTTTCAAGTTTCCATGGAAATACGCAGATAACATTAAGCCTGAAAGCGAGATCAAGTTCGGTAAAACACTGTGGCAAAAATTCACATCATTTTTGATGGTAGATCTGTAGTTAAGTAACATAATAAAATTAAAGGAATTTAACCCAAGCAGTAAATAACTGCTTGGGTAGGCAAAAGGATATTCATGTCAATTTCATATAAATTTGCAAAACTAAATGCAAAAGCAATAGAGAACTCGCAGAACTTTAAACACTATATTTCCTCAAAAAAGTATGAGTTCACATCACCCAAAGGAATAATGATTCCCCGATTTTATTGAATGATAAAATTTAAATAACTACCTCAAATGTTTGATTAAACTGCTGTAAAGCGGCTTCAACGCGGGTGATGCCTAAGTCAAACTCAGCCCGGGTTGCTGGGCCGCCTAGGGTGAGGCGAACACCATTTGGATTATCTACTTTTAGGGCTGGAACTTCTGGGATAAAGGAATCTAGCGTCCTTACAATTACCTTATGCGCTTTTAATACGCTGCAAAACTCAAACATATTCTGCGACTGGGATAAGCGAATATATACATTTAAACTGGCAAACTGAGCATCTATCTCATAAGTTTGAAGCAGCTTTTTTATTTGTTCAATACGATAGCGTATCTCATCTGCTAGCTTAGTTTGATTATAAGTAAATTCGTTACTTTTAATGGCGCGCATTATTAACTCAAAATTCATTGAGGAAACCGCCCAACACTCACTATGAATTTGTTTTAAAATTGGTTGCTCCCAAAGTCGTGGAGGTAATAAGTAACCGGCTCGTAGTCCGCCTGCAAAATATTTTGAAAAGCTTGAAATATAAAAAACCCGATCCGGTGCTTGTTGCCACAATGGTAATCGCCAATACTCTGGCAAACAGTAATTTACGTCATCTTCAATAATGAAAAAATTATATCGGCGACTCAGCGCCAGTAGGGCATTTAAATTGTTACTGCTATAGCAAATATTGGTTGGATTTTGACAGTTTGGCGTGATGTAAACCGCTTTGATTGTACGCGACTTACACAATGCTTCAATTTGCGCAAGATCAATCCCGTCGCTATGCACGTTTACTTGCGCTAATGAAAGTTTAAGCGAATGACACGCAAGGTAAAAACCGGGGTAACACATTGACTCTGCAATGACAGTATCGCCACTTTCACACAAGGTTGCTAACGTAGTGAATATTCCTTGCTGAGCACCTTGGGTAAATATCAACGGATGGTTTAAGCAATCAAAGCCCTTATCCGCTAGCCATTGTTTGAAAAAATATTGATGTGAGGTAAGTCCATTGAGTTTATAAATCATCACATCTGTTAATGCACGTTGATCCTTTGACAGCGATTGCAGGGCATTGGTCATAACATGTTGTTGCCCCATCATCGGTTGCATGCTTGAAGCAAAGTCTGTGTCGCCCTCAAAATGACTTAACTCAATAACTTTACTTACAAAGGTACCAGCCCCTAGTTTTGCAGTAACCAACCCTCGTTGCTCAAGTAAAGCATATGCACGAGTTACCGTACCATGTGTAACACTTAGGCTGTCAGCGAGAAGTCGTTGGGCTGGTAATTTTTGCTCAAAACCCAGCATTTTGTTGTCGATAGCATGCTCAATCAAAGCGGCTAATGCGCGATATTTTGGCTGTGTTTTGCACAAACTACTAAATAGAGTGTGATCCGGTTTGTAAATTGTATTCATAACAATAAAAATATTGATGATTTTACATAAGTATGACAATTAATAGTTATTAAACAACTACAATATTGTATCAATACAATTAATCATTATGAATACAGCTACTGTTTTTGAGCTTGCTCCGGCTCTCATTTTATTTTGTTTTGCGGCGTCAATTACGCCTGGGCCTAATAATATTTTGCTTACTCACTCAGGCACACATTTTGGCGTGATCAAAACCCTACCGCACTTATTGGGTATTCGAGTAGGCATGACGATAATGCATTTGGCAATGCTACTAGGATTAGGTAAATTGTTTTTAATACAGCCAAAGCTGCATTTTTTTCTACAGCTTTGTGCCAGTGGTTATATTTTATATTTGGCATACAAGATAGCTAGTAGCTCTCAATTAAAAGGTGATAATGCTCAAGCAAGGCCTTTAAATTTTTTTCAAGGCATGCTTTTTCAGTTGATCAATCCTAAGTCATATGCAGTGTTAATGACACTTTGTACTGCACTTACTTTACCAGGAGGTGCCTATTGGCCTTCTGCAATTTTGGGCGTGATTATTTTTAACCTTGTCGCGGCTTGCTCAGGCTTGTTTTGGGTGAATTTTGGCAAATACATGCGCCAATTTCTAAATAAGCCAAATATCTTTAAACGTTTTAATTGGGTTATGTCACTGTTTCTTGCGGCATCAATTCCTTTAGTTTTTCTTTCCAATGCAAGCATTCAGTAGGGAAATAAAATGAAATTTACTCACCAATTGTCACCACAACAATTTACCCAAGCGTTTGAGTTTTTATCTGAGCGAAGTTATTGGAGTCAAGGCATTAGTCGCGAACGGTTAGAAAAAGCGTTCGCACACTCGCTGTGCTTTGCATTAATTGAAAATAAACAGCTATTGGCATTTGCACGAGTGGTGACTGACCAAGCCACTTTTGCAAATTTACTGGATGTATTTGTGTTAGAGCCATTTAGAGGTCAAGGGCTGGGTAAAAAGCTGATGGATCATGTAATGAGTCACCCTGAATTGCAATCATTACGCCGTTTTACACTGGCAACAAAAGACGCTCATTCACTTTATCAACAATTTGGTTTTCAAAGCCAAGCAAGCCCCAATCTCGCAATGGAAAAGTGTTTAGTTGGCGGGTACTCAACATTATTACAGCGGTAAAATTAAGTATGGATTGAACGTTTTAATGCGTGCAGTTAAATACTTTTATTATTTTACAGCTGAACTCCTTATTCTGTATTTATAGCCGTTTTATTAAAAATGTGAGCACTTTAGAGAGTATCAATAAATAATACTATTACTGGGTTTTTAGAGTCAGTTAATTAGTAAAATGCAAACAATGCTTACGCCAGAAAATGCATTGTACATTCTTGGTGTAATGTTTACCGCCTTGTCCTGAGTTCAGGTTACAGCTTTCATTATTATCATTTCCATATGAACGGCAGTCTACACACTCGTTGTGGGTTGTGCGCCTTACGAACCTATAAACCAGCTCGCTTTGACTTCAAGGGAGTGTCTATATATGGCTTATTTTATTTTGACTGGTAAGTGAAATAAGCTAACGCGTCAGAGGTATTCAAGTTCCCGTGGAAATACGCGGATAACACTAATTCTGAAAGTGAGATCAAATTTGGTAAAATACTGTGGCAAAAATTCACCTAATCAACTTTACTTTGTTTCGATGATCGTAAGTTGAATGTATGTAAATATTATAAGTTATAGGGTTACAAAAAATTAATTTATCATGTTGTTATTGTTTCTTATTTTAGTGTAATAAAATTTTGAATTTTGATTTATGATTGCGTATAGTAACGTTGTTATTTAGTAGTCAATTTTAATTGGATTTAAAGTTACTATTACCTGCATTATTTTAATACATATAAGTTAAAGGATTAACTATCGATCATGAATTATCTTTTTATATTTTTAACAATTATCACTTCATTTACAACTATGGCTCAAGAAAACCCAAAGGTTTACCATAGCTTTGACTCTGAATTTTCTGCTACTTTGACAGTTGTTCCAGCTGAGGATGAAAATACTTACTATGTAAATTACAATGGCTTTGAACATCATTATGATGGTAATACCTTACTTTATAAAAAATTCAAGAATGACATTGGTGATGGTTATTATTTAAAATTGCTTGGAATGCCGGATGTTAATTTTAAAAATGAAGGTCATAAAACTGTTCGTTCAGGAACATTAGTTTCTTATTCAAGTGTATATCTCGATAATGATACAGTTACAAAAGTTATTTATTCCGGCTTGGCAGATATTGTAAAAGTTAATAAAGTCAAAGAGCAATATCAAGTAAGGCAATTAAATGTTGTTAGTAAAATTGCTGCCAAAAAACTTATTGAAAAATCAGTTAGTTCATTTTCTACAACATGTGAAACGAATATTGAAATCGATATAGATTGGCGACAGTTTGAATCTCAAAAACTAAAAACTAGTCCTGCTAAATTATCGGCTTATATGAATGCATTAGAAAATATTTGTACCATCGACCACGATTATTTGGAGGCTGTACAAGGGATAGAAAAAATTCAGCTTATTCCATCTGTTGTAGCAGATAAGCATCAAGCAAAAATGTCAAACAGTGTGCTGATTATTGAAATTGGTGATGATGTTACTAATTTGCCAGAAACCAGTTATAAACTAATTTACGATATATTTTAATCACTACAAGGAAAGAAAATGAAACATAAAATTTTAGCGGGTATTATTATTACGTTATTTAGTACAGCTTCATATGCATCTATTAAAGACAAAAAGGCTATTAGAGCCGCTGATGCTAGTATTTCAGCAGAGGTTGATAAAGTTAAAGCGGCTTGTGGGAATGCTTCACTAGATGTAAAAGTCGATTGGGAAGATTATAAAAAAATGATCGCCGCGAATAAAGATAAATTAGCTAAAGATAATTATCAAAGCCAGTGGGTTATTGCTCATTCAGGCCAAAGAACTGTTGCAACACTTGAGGCTCTTTCTGCAATTTGTAAAGATGATGTGGATTATAAAGAAGAGATTGCTAAGTTAACTAAAATAAATGTTACAGCTAAAGATGACTTTTCAGACTCTGCAAGTGAGTTCTCATTAGCAGATAACGCTTTAACTGTTGAGACTGGACATAAAATGTCTCGTAATGCTTCTGATTTTGCTAAGAAAATTAAAGCACTTTATTAATTTATAAATTACAGTAATGATTTATGTTAATGTTACACATAGATCATTACTAACCTTATTTTTACCTGTTTAAACACTATAAAACCTCATTGCTTACATTGCCTTATTCTGTTCTAAAAGAGACAATAAACCCACTGTTTTATGCCTTCCCAGTGTATCGTTTTTGATAAATCATTTACGTTATAGTTAACTGCAGAGCACCTAATTTCTTCTCTATTTCTTGGATAATCGGCTTCATTAAACAAAACTCCTTCATACGCTTGTTGTGTTATCTCAAGCAATTGAGCGTCTTCTATTTGCGACAGTAGCTCTTTATGGTTCGCTTTCACTGCAAGTAAGTAATTGGCTTCTTTGCTAACTATTTTTTCTGCAATTGGTTTTTGACATCCATTGTATCAATCGTTACTAAGCACTTTTTATCTCTAGTAATACAAGGCGTTTCGGTAACGATGTTATTTCATTCTATTTTTATCAACAGGGGGTTTTGCCAAAATGACGCTACTTTCTCATGCAAATGCGCTAACTATATAAAGCACATCACATCTATCTGATTGATTACTGTTAATTTAAAATCGAAAAATTCTTATGTTTTAGCGCTTATAATTTGTTGCTCTGTGTATTTAGCTGCAAATTGTATGAGGTTTTAGATTAATCATTTACTAATAGCACTGCACCACTTTGGGTATCGCCTAAGTAATCGTCTTTATTGTAAATCGGGCACTTTGTCATTGACAGGCAACCGCAGCCGATGCAGCCGTCGACTCTGTCGCGTAGGCGCTGCATAAAAGCAATACGTTCATCAAGTTGTGCTTGCCAGTTTTTTGATAATGTTGACCAATCTTCTTTAGTGGGGGTACGTTTATCAGGTAAAGTGGCGAGGGTTTGTTTGATTTCTTCAAGAGTAATGCCCATTGCTTGCGCTGCTTTGATGACCGCCACACGGCGCAGTACATCAGGCTTATAACGGCGTTGGTTGCCGTTGTTCCGCCAGCTGCGGATCAAGCCTTTGGTTTCGTAAAAGTGTAGTGCGGAGACTTTTACGCCGCTGCGTTTAGCTACAAAGCCCACAGTTAAATTAGCTTCAACAAGTTTTTTTTGTTGATCGGTCATAGTTTTCTTCTTTTTTATTAAAAATCAATTTTTAAGGTTGACCTCAATCTTACTTGAGGTTTTATGCTCTTTGCAACCATAAAAAAGGAGAAATAAAATGCAAGAAAAATCAATGCATAACACCGCTATTATTTATTCAAGTGGCCGTAAAAACGGTAATACTACGGCGCAAGTTAATGCCTATAGTAAGCAACAAAGCGGCATTGTTTTTTGCTTAGATGATTATGTTATTTCACCTTATCGCTACGATAAGCAGTATCACAATGATGATTTTTATAATTTGTTTGAAGTGTTACTTCGCTACGAACATTGGGTGTTCGCATCGCCTGTGTACTGGTATAACACCACGCCACAAATGAAAGCATTTATGGATAGGATCACAGATTACATGGATGACGAGGCGTTAAAACCGAAGCTTAGAACTTTACGTCAAAAACAGTTTTCACTATTGTCTAATGCCTCATCTCCCTCTGCGCCAGACGCATTTATAGACATGTTTAAACAAACCTTTAATTATTTAGGAATGACTTTTAAAGCTCATTCACATGTACAGGCTGGTTAAATACGGGTAGGCTAAACAAAAAAGGATGATTTATGAAAACTTCACTTTTAGGCTTTGGCCTTCTTGCAACTAGCTTAACAACGATCGCTGCTGAGCCAACTCCTGTTATCAATGACTTTGGTTATTTTTACAATGTACCAGCTCATGTATCAGACTTAAGCCAAGCGCAGTTTAAAATTGCCTTTGATGTAGGAGATGGCGCTGAAAAAGGCGCGCAAAATAATCATATTAATTCGTTAGCGCGCTTTATCAATATGCATGTTGCCCATGGGGTAAAGCCGGAAAACATCCAGCTAGCTCTCGTTGTACACGGTAGCGCGAGTGTTGATGTGCTGGAAAACAGCGTTTATAAAAGCCGCTTTGATGTTGATAATAAAACCGAATCTTTAATTAAACAGCTGCTTGCTAATAACACGCAGGTATATGTGTGCGGGCAGTCGGCAATGCATATGAAGGTAGCAGCAGAGCAGCTTATCCCTGGAGTGAAAATGGCGCTTTCTGCAATGACCGCTCACGCCCAGTTACAGCAACAAGGCTACACGCTGAATCCATTTTAAATGAATATTTTGTGTTTTGGCGACTCTAATACCTTTGGTATTTCTCCTGTTGATGGGAAACGGCTGAGCGAAACTGAACGCTGGCCTACTTTATTAAAGCAGCTGTTGGGCACAGGCTTTGAAGTGATTGAAGCCGGGGAGCCTAATCGTACTTTAGTCAATAATCCCCCGTTTATGGGCGACAAATCGGGCATTAAGTATTTAAAACCGTATTTGGAAGCACATACTGTTGATGTTGTTATTATTCAACTCGGTACTAATGATTTAAAAGCGCGCTTTGACTTAACACCAGAGCAAATTTCGCGGGGCTTAAATCAGTTACTGCTTGAGATAGATAACTTTTATAGTAATACCACTTTACCAAAACGTATTATTATTAGCCCGCCTAAAGTTTATGAAGTTAATCAATATCAACGTATTTATGCTGGTGCTGAAATTAAATCACAACAGTTAGCACAACACTTTGCTGACGTTACAAAATTGCATCGATGTAATTTTTTAGATGCTTATTCGCAAGTAAATCCATGTCCTGATGAAGGGATTCACTTAGCACCAGCTACACAAAGCTTACTTGCTGAGCACTTAGTTAGCTTATTGACACAATGAGAAGGTTTTGCTCATCAACTATAGAGAGTACATCGTGATTATTAAACAACCTGCTTTGTATTTTAATATTACTTAAAGCCGCGTATAATGCGCGGCTTATTTTTAGTGTCTGTATGGTGTTTTTTGAAGTCGATATTCAAACAATATGGTGTGGTATTTATCTTGTTAAGCTTATTAACGGGCTTAATAGGCGCATTTGTTAATCCACTAATGGGTTTGTTTATTGTTGAAGGCTTACAAAGTCCACCTATATATTTGGGTGTGTACACTACAGGTGTCACTTTGATGGGCATTCTTTTTAGCCAATGGTTAGGTGGATTGGCCGATAAGGGCGTGAGCGCTAAAAAGATGTTTATGATTGCGGTCTCTGGCATGGGGATGGCGTTAATCATATTCGCTAACGCAACGTCTTTTTGGCAGGTATTTGCTGCCGGAGTACTCTTGCTTTCAATGGGCAATGCCGCGATACCGCAAGTTATGACTATTGCTCGCCAGTGGGCTGATGAGCAAGATCATATTGATATCACCCAGTTTAATACTCGCCTTAGAGCGGCAATTTCATTTGCATGGGTCGCAGGCCCGCCGCTTGGCTATTTACTTGCATCAGGAGTTGCCTTTAGTCGCTCATTTTATACCGCAGCTACGTTTGCGTTGTTGGCATTAATTTTTGCAATGAAGTTTTTGCCCAGTGTTAATGCTAACGACAGAGCTAAGAAAGCTGAGCCAAATCAGCCGATCAATCATTTTGGGCCTTAGGGGCTGCTATAACCTTTGGTTCAATTGGCAATATTATGTACGCCAGTGCCTTACCGCTTTATACAATAAATGAACTGGGCTTTGCTAATAATATACCTGGAATATTTATGGGCATGGTGGCATTAATCGAGATCCCTGTGATGTTGTATAGCGCAAAGCTCAGTAAACGCATCACTAAAACAGGCTTGTTAGGTTTTGCTTTTAGTTGCGCTATTTTGTTCTATATTGGCGTATTTTTTGCCGATCAAGTATGGCAATTCTTTGTACTGCAAGGTGTAAATGCTATTTTTTATGGGATATTTGCGGGTATCGGCCTGACTATTTTACAAGAGCAGCTACCATCACGAATTGGTTTTACCTCTGCTTTTTATGGCAATGCCATTAAAGTAGGGGGTCATGCTTGGTACTGCCAGTACCGGTTTAATTGCACAGTGGTTTAGTTTTCGTTTTGCCACGCTAGGCTCGCTTATTGCGGCAAGCATTGCTATGACTTTTTTAATAATATTTAGTTATTTAAAGCGCCAAGAGAGCGAGTCGCAAGAGCAGCTTTTTGTTCAAAACGTGATTTAAAAAAGCCGCAGTGTATTAACCACCACGGCTTTGGGTATTGATCCAGAGAGATGAGGGTTAGAATTCGTAGCTTACGCTTAAGCGTGTTGTACGAGGCATAATGTAACGGCCATTGGGGGCGTCATCATTACGTGGGTCGCCTTCGGTAATACCTTGCTCGTTGGTTAAGTTATCAATTGCTAATTGCAGTTTGATCCCTTCCATTGGCTCAAGGATAAAACCTAAGTCAACTTTTTCGTAGCCATCAAGTGTCACGGTGTTTTCATTATTACCAAAGCGGTCATCCACTGCTGACAAAGTACCATAGAGTGTGGCGTACATGCCGTCTACTTCAAAGTCATAGCTTGGTGTTACACGTACTTGCCATTTAGGTTGGCGCTGTGCTTCTTTGCCTTTATTTTTTGGACTTTTCGTGATTTCTGTTTGTTGTAATGTAGTATTTAAATTAACAGAAAAGCCAGATTCATGATTAAAGTTGTAATCAAGTTCAACACCATACGCTTCGTTGGTTAAGATTTCAGCGGGCACGTCTGGGCGACTTACAAAGGTATCGCCTTTGACTTCGTTGGTAAATAAAGTGGCAAAAAAGTCAGTGCTTTGAGTGATCAGTTTATAGCCAAGTTCAGCTTGAGTGACTTCTTTAATGAGTTTCTCGCCGTCTTGGTGGTATGCGACGTAGTTATCTCTAAAATCATCGAAGTATGGCATTTTATAACCACGGTTAACGCGAGCAAATACGCCCATGTCATCATTAATTGAATAGTTTAAACCGGTTGTCCATGAGGTTTTACTCTCATCGTAATCAACGGTTTTATTGATAATACCGTCAAGGCCTTCATCAACACTGTACTGTACATCATGGCTTTCATAACGTAGTCCACCGTCAAGAGTGAGATCTTGGCTTAGCTTGTACTGTGCCGTGGTATAAAAAGCATTAGTGCGTGCATCACCTGATGAATTAATGTCGTAGTTAAAGTCACAGCCTTCGGCGCTTTCATTACAAGTAATATCATTGAGCATTTCACCACCCGCTTCAAGAACATGATAGGCCGTATTGCCTAAGCTCCACCAGTCGTTGGCAGAGGTGCTTGCAGTGTAATAGCCGACAGCAACAGATAGGTCTTCAAATTGCTTTGAAAATGCTAAATCATTAGTAAATGAACTAATTTCTTTGAGTACCACCCAACGACCCACTTGTTGTACGGGTGTATCACTGTCATAAGCTGTGCCTGTCGCGGCGCCTGTTGCAGACTGACCATTATCAGCCACTTCACCTAGTGTTGTTGCGGAGCCTGCGGGCACTAAACCAAGTGTATTAGCATCGCCTTTGGTGATATTAAAGCGGTCTGAAAAACTCCAGCCATTGTCAAATTCAAGTTTAATACTACCGCCAGATACATGGCCATTCCAACCGCGGCCATCGCCAATATCAACTTGGTGCGCGTCATTATTTGGCCCGGTATAAATGGTCGCTTGGCGGTTTAGTGTGCCAAGTTGGGTATATTCAGCATCAATGCCATTAACATTGAGTGGTGTTGGTAAGTACCATGCGCCATGATCGTCTGTTTGGCGAGTGTAGAAATTCATTTCACCGTTTTCGAGTTCTTTGGTGATATTAACCGTAAACTGGCTGCCTTTCTCAGAGGTAAAGCCTGCATCACGAATACCTGGTGAGCTTTTTACATAGCCGCCTACCATAAAATATAGGTCGTCGCTGATTTCGCCACTTAAAACAGCATCAACACGTTGCAAATCGTAATCAGAGGTGGTGTATTTAAATAAGCCTTGAGTATCTTCGCTGCCACGCTTTAAACGAAAGTTGGTTGTTAAGCCCGGTTGGCCGTTAGAAACCACTGGGTTTGGACCACCACGTAATGCTTCCATGGTTTCAATGGTTTCGTCGATTCTAAATAATGATGAGTTTTCTAAAAACGATAATGTTGGTGCTGGGTAAATAGGAGAGCCTTCAAGGCTTAGGGTTAAAAATGGCGCATCACCACCACCAGGAAAACCACGAACAAATACATTAGCGCCAGATTCACCACCCGAGCTTTCAACCCACACACCGGGAACTGCTTTAAATAAGTCCGCAGTACTTTTTGGTGATAGTTTAATTATTTGCTCAGCATCAATATTTGTCACAGCATAGCTGGCATCAATTTTACGAACGCCCATACCTGCAGGTGTGCCAGAAACCACAATGCGTTCAACTTTTTTATCTGTGGTTGTTTGCGCGCTTGTTGCTGGTTGATCTGCAAGCACGGTTTGACTGGATAGCGCTAAAATAATAGCGCAAGCAAGTTTGCTTGGTGTGTGTGTTGTTGTCATGTTGGTATTCCCATTTTTTGTTCGTTATTTAAAAAACTATAAATAACAAAGCACTAACTAATTTAATGAAATGTTAATGCTGTGTTCTTTTAAACCTTAGAACTTTATGCAAACGTTTGCAATTATTTTTTTAACTTTCTGTATTATTTTTATACACGGTTATGTTTATGACTAAATTTAGGCCTTGGCGCAGCCTAATTTTAATAATGATGGTATATTGCAACTTCACGATTTAAGGAAGGCTTCGTACTTAGCAATGAATAACAAACAACTAAAGTTAGCGGATCTAGCCAAGCTTGCTGGAGTATCAACCTCGACTGTTTCTCGTGCGTTAAATGATAACCCATTGATAAAAAAAGAAACTAGAGATAAATTAAAGCAGTTAGCAAAGCAACATAACTTCAGTTTAAATACGGCTGCGAGCCGCCTTCGCTCACAAAAAACCAATGTTGTAGCAGTGATCATAAATTTCGACAGTGGCACTGAGCAATCAATTAACGACCCTTTTTTGCTTAAGGTAGTCGGAGAGATAAACCTCGCGTTGAATAAACAAGGGCTAGAACTTCTACTCTCAAACTCATTTATGGCCGGTGATGACTGGGCTAATTACTTTATCAATAGCCGTCGGGCTGATGGCATTATTGTGGTTGGGCAAGGCAAAGATCCGGCAAACATTGAAGCCGCCGCTAATGCAGGCGTGCCCTTAGTTGTTTGGGGTGACCCAAAAACTCCCAGTAATTATCCCATTGTAGGCAGTGATAACTTTGTTGGGGGTCGTCTTGCGACTGAACACTTATTAGCAGGTGGCGCTAAAAATATTGTATTTTTGGGAGACCCAGGACATGCTGAAATTGGCGAACGTTACCGTGGCTATTTAGCGGCTCTAAATACGGCTAACGCTATAGCACACGTAGTGTCTATCGATATTACTAGTAGCGCAGCATACCACGGGATCAACCAATTACTAGTCGCGAAAGGTTTATGTTTCGACGGCATTATGGCGTGCAGCGATATGGTGGCACTAGGCGCTATGAAAGCGTTAAAAGAGCGCTATATCAGTATTCCTAACGATGTTACGTTAGTTGGTTTTGATGATATTGCCATGGCAGATGTGAGTCACCCATCACTTTCGAGCATTAAACAAAACACTCAGCGAGCCTCAGTATTACTGGTTGAAAAATTATTAGCGCAGTTACAAGGCCAGTCAGCTGAATCGCAAGTTGTTGAAATAGAATTAATTAATCGTCAATCTAGCAAAGGATAAACTGTAGGGTGAGTTAACTCAATTTAGAAATAAAATGCAAACGTTTGCATTTTATTTTGCGCTACACTATGCTAAAAGAAATCAACATCAGGTTAACGTGTATGAACCCAATAAGAATAACCATAGCGTTGGCGTGTAGCTATTTCGTGTTCGCTATTTTACTCAATAGTGTTGGCACCGTAATTTTACAAGCCATCAATAGTTTTGACATAACAAAAACGCAAGCTTCTATTTTAGAAGGCTATAAAGACCTTACCATAGCAATAGTTTCTTTTATTGTTGCATCATTTATTCCACGACTTGGCTATAAACTGGCCATGCTTGTAGCGTTGGGGTTGGTTGCCTTAATGTGCTTGTTAATGCCCTCAATTGCACAGTTTTATGCGTTCAAAGTATTGTTTGCTGTGATCGGTTGCAGTTTCGCGATTATGAAAGTATCCGTTTACTCGGTTATTGGCCAAGTCACTGATAACGCCAATCAGCACTCAGCATTGCTTAACACCATTGAAGGTATTTTTATGCTTGGGGTGTTATCTGGCTATTGGGTGTTCTCATGGTTTATTGATAGTAGTAATGCGCAAAATACAGCATGGTTGAACGTGTATTATTTGCTGGCTTTGTTAGCGGGTATGGCTTTTATTACAGTGCTTATAGCGCCAATAAAAGCACCTCAAAAAGCAACGTTACGTACCAGTCAATTAGCAGCTTTTATTGACATGCTAACACTCACTTATAAACCTCTAGTGGTTATATTTATTATCAGTGCATTTTTATATGTGTTGATTGAGCAAGGGGTAGGGACTTGGTTACCTACTTTTAATAATCAAGTACTTAAGCTGCCAGTTGATATTAGTATTCAATTGGCCAGTGTGTTTGCCGCAGCACTGGCGCTAGGTAGACTAGTGGCGGGGCAGATATTACGCGTTATTGGCTGGTATAGTTTGTTGTTAAGTTGCTTGGTTGCTATGGCCGTGCTGGTGCTACTAGTTTTACCGCTGACTCATGAAATTGATGGCAGCCAAGTAACGAGTGTATTTGATGTGCCTTTTGCAGCATACATGCTGCCGCTCATTGGCTTTTTTATGGCTCCTCTTTACCCATTACTTAACTCTGTGATGCTCAGTGCGTTAGCCGCTCACCAGCAGGCAGCTATGACCGGACTTATCGTGGTTTTTTCAGCATTAGGCGGCACCACTGGTTCAGTAATTACCGGCTTCATCTTTGATAAATTTAGTGGCCAACATGCCTTTTATCTTACCTTGATCCCAATTAGCTTGTTGTTGATCAGTGTAACTTTATTTAAAAAAATGACAGTAAACTTAGGCGCAGTGCCAGAAAAAGGAACGATATGAACTTTGTAAATAGCCAATTATTTTTAGATGTGCAACTGGCGGCTATATTTAGTGACAGTAAAACTTTTGCTGATGCGATTGCTAATGAAAGTTGGCAGTTAGCATGCGACCTTTACTTACGCGTTAAACCACTTACTACACCACAGTTAACAGAATTTGTAGCACAGCATTTTACGTTTGAATCAACACAGCTCCCAACTCAGCAAAGCAACAGCGATAGTGTGCAAAGCTATATTGCTAATTTATGGCCGTATTTGCATCGCAATGCAGACACAGCTAAAGCCAGCTCTTTATTACCCCTTAAACACAGCTACATAGTACCGGGTGGGCGCTTTCAAGAAATATATTATTGGGATAGTTATTTTACTGCGTTAGGTTTGCAAGATATTGGCGATATAGACAGTATCGAAGCCATGCTTGCTAATTTTATTGATCTGCAAAATCGTAATGGTTGTATTCCCAATGGTAACCGCAGTTACTATAGTTCTCGCTCGCAGCCTCCTATTCTAGCGCTGATGGTTGATTTAATTTGGCAAGCAAAATACTGTAAAAATAGTGACTTTGCATGGTTAACTGATTGCGTTGTTGCCCTTGAGCAAGAATATACATTTTGGATGCAGGGGGCAGAGCTACTGAGTGAGCAAATATCAAGCCATAAGCGTGTAGTAAAAATGGCAAATGGTGCATTACTTAACCGTTATTGGGATGATCAAGCAACACCACGGCCAGAATCACTGCGTGAAGATTTGCATGATGCCTCATTACTTCCTGAACAGCAAAGAGCTAATTACTATAGAAATATTAGAGCTGCGTGCGAGTCTGGTTGGGATTTTAGTAGTCGCTGGCTGGGTAATAATAAGCTTACCAGTATTCAAACCACGGATATCATTCCTGTGGACCTCAATAGTTTACTTTATTACCTTGAAAAACAGCTGGGTCATTATTTTGCGGTATTAAACAATACAAATAAGCAACAGTATTTTGAGCAACAAGCAGCTCAAAGACGTGCGGCAATTAATCAGTATTTATTCAGTACTGATATGGGGTTTTTTGTTGATTTTAATTATCAAAGCCAGCAACAATCTACAGTGCTGTCGCTTGCCGCCACCGTCCCATTATTTGTCAATTG
Organism: Pseudoalteromonas sp. 1181_04; assembly: GCF_052850545.1. Lineage (NCBI taxonomy): Bacteria > Pseudomonadati > Pseudomonadota > Gammaproteobacteria > Alteromonadales > Pseudoalteromonadaceae > Pseudoalteromonas > Pseudoalteromonas sp. 1181_04. The sequence continues at coordinate 163,524 of NZ_VXCS01000011.1, read as the reverse complement.
TGCCAGCGAAGAGCAGGCGGTGTTGGTTAAAAATAAGCTTATGAGTGACTTTTTAAAACCAGGCGGATTAGTAACAACCCTCAATGAGACTTCCCAGCAATGGGATAGCCCTAATGGTTGGGCACCACTGCAGTGGTTTGCTGTACACGGATTTCACCAGTATGGCTTTGTTGCAGATGCAAACATCATAATGAGCAATTGGTTACAGATGATAGAAAACAGTTTTAAAACCGACCACTGTCTACTCGAAAAATACAATGTTTATGAGCCTGAAAATAGAGCTGGAGGTGGCGAGTACAAAGTGCAGCAAGGCTTTGGTTGGACCAACGGAGTTACTTCTCGATTTTATCATTTAATAAAGTAACAAGTTAGTAACAAAGGGTTGATTTAAATAGATTTTATAATTAAAAGGGTTGACTTTTAAACTGCTTGGTAGTCAAGTATCTAGACGTCTAGAATTTTTATTCTCTTTATAAATCAATAGATTTGAGTAAAATAGGTTGAACATTGGAGTTGTTTTAGGTATTGTGAACGAAATGTTTCAAGGACGAGATGCAATGATTCAACCAACCTCCGTATTTATCAAAACCGTATTTAAAATGCCAGTTCGTTCACAGTGTTATCCATACTTAATTAAAACGCTAGATGCATTTTTTAGTAAAGTAAAAATGGACGACAGTCTCCCCCATAATGACAACCGTAATGAGTTTGATCTTTTCTTAATTGATAGCAGCGGCTGCAATTGGCAAAATTTAATACCAGCAGACTTATTAGCCTTAGCCAAAGTGAAACCTGTAATTGTGTTTAATGCGCATTCTGACGCTATTTGTGAAAAAAACTTATTACTTAATAACTTTAAGGGAGTTTTTTATAACAATGATCTTCCTGAAGACGTATTTACCGGATTAATGCGGATCATTAATGATGAACTCTGGTTCAGTCGCAAGATTATTTCTTCTACATTTAATGAAGTGCTCGCCATGGTAAGTCGTTTTGAGCCACATTCTAACTACGATGCTGATAGTGAACATGAAGCACTAGCAAATCTAACCAAACGTGAAAAGTCAGTGATCCATTTACTCGCACAAGGGGCGAATAATCATAGTATCGCAGAGCGGTTAAATATCAGTGATCACACCGTAAAAACACACCTTTATAGCGCATTTAAAAAAACCAACTCACGAAATCGTATTGAGCTATCTAATTGGGCACAGCGCTATATGGCGGTACGGTTACCGTTGCATGACTGACAAATCAAACATAATATACGCCCAATTATAATCAGTAGGATGGACCATTAGTAACTGCATATTTTGTGATATTGTTTCAGGTAAGGCACCTTATCATCCTGTTTGGGAAGACAAGGTGCCTTGGCATTTTTGACTCTGCGCTAGAGGGAGTGGGGCGAACAGGTATGTTTTTGAAATTTATCATCTCACGATTGTGAAAGAGCCGACGACAGTGAGTTTGCAGCTTTAGCCAAACAGATCTCAGAGCACGTAAAACCTTTGTTTTATATAGCACTCAATCGGTAATTACCATTGGATTATTTTCCCAACTTAGTTATTGGGCTGAGCCTTTAGGCAATTTAATAGCACTAAGCTTAGGCCAATAATTGGCAAGTTTGTAGTCACGGGGTTAAATGCTTCAACTAAAAGTTGTGGTTGTAGCGCAGCAACAAAGAATAGTAACCCAACTAATGCAATGATATTTAAAACAATGATTATTTTAGATTGATAATATATAAATAGCAGTATAGCGAAGGCGACCTCGCCGACCCCCGCCGATTTAGTGATTAAATAAGACATCGATTCTGAAAAGCCAAGGCTTGCAGTTATTAGTTTTTCAAGCGGGGCAATATGCACAAGTTTTGGAAATATGCCGTGGTATAACCAGCTAAAACTAATGATATATCGGGCAATTTGGACTGATGACATACAGCTTCCTTTTCAAGCAAGATTAATTTTAGAGATTAGCATGTGGCCTTAGTAAATGAATTAACTATTTACCAAAGCAATCATGTTAAGTGTTTAATTAACTACGCTTTGTTGCCCATATGCCTTTATCTATGCCTTTGATGACTAGATCACTGAGGGCTTTTTCAATTGCTTGGGTTACGCAAATGCTCATCGGTTCGTTATCACTAAAACCCGCTTCGGCTTCGGCTAAACGTTTATAACTAACATAACGGAAGAACCCTGCGCGCATCTCTTGGCTGAGCACTTTTTTGCTGGTGGCTACGGACAATAATACTTGCCCAGTACGCACGTCTACGGCACGTAAGTAAATCGAGATTGCATCTTCGCGGTAGAGTTCTGACGCGCCGATGCCAAAATATTCCATGCCAAAACCACCGGTTTTTACATTGGTGTCGTAGCTAATTATACCGCCTTCTAAAATGATTTTAGCGGTGGTTAGTGGTGGTAATTCAACAGCATTTGGCTGTTCGGCTTGGGCGGCACGAATAATTTTTCTTTCAGTCAGAATATTTTGCAAACCTTCACGTTCAACCGGAATAAACCAATCAGATTCGTGTAGCGCTTGTATTAAGATGGAATTAGCCCCTTGAGTGACGGCGGTTGAAAATGAACTAACATTGCCTTGCGGTTTATATTGCCCCGTTTGATCACGAAAAGAATATACCGATACAGCGATACTGCCAGCAGGTGTTGGTAACTGTTGAAGTGCTTTAAAGGTTTCAGTGGGGGTTAAACTTGCGGCCAACTGTTGCGAAGGTGGGATCAAATTGCCCATGCTACTGCATGCGGATAATGCCAGGGTAAGTACTGCAATAAATAGCGCTTTCATTTAGCTAAACCTCGGTACTTCAATGACCACGACACTGTTGTCAGTGGTGTTGGTTATTCGCACTGTAATTGAATCTACGGTACTGGTGATCACTTGAATTTCGTAATCACCACTTAAAAAAATTGAATCTTGGTTAAAAATACTTTCATCTATATCTTCACCAAAGGCAATATCAGTGATCTCTCTTACCATGCGGTTTAAGTAGGTACGTTCTAGAGAATCTTGAAATTTCTCAGCGTAGCTTTGTTCAATTATTGGTGCTTTATGTTTATTTTGCGCTTGCGCTTTATTTAATAGCATACTGGCATTGAGTGGACTACCTCCGAAACTTGGATTAATGGGGGTATACACAAGCTCTGTTGCAGATACAGATAAGGGGAGTAATATCATTATAATTGTTGTTATATATTTTCTTGAGTAGGGGGCCATTTTACCATCCATTTTTTGCCATATCGGGCGAAGCTTTATGTAAATTAGAGCGCGCCATCGCATCCATAACACTGTATAAAGCGTGTTCTACACGCTCATCAATAGGCTCCAAGCGACGCCCTAAATAGGTTACATATACAATTTGATTATTCATTACTAAGGTCAGTTTTGTGCCAGCCCGAGGAAGTACGGTCTCTTTTATTTCTATATTAAAACCAGCGGTTGAGGGTAGGTCGCGCCAAAGGTTTGAAAATTCAAAATAAAACTGGTGACCAAAGCGACTAATGCTGCGATCGAGCACTAGGCCATCTATTTCTAATTCGTCAGCGCCTTGAGATAAGTGGCTAAAGGTAGTTAAAAAAAGCAGGCTTAGCGCGGTAATAAGCGTTCTAACTAATGTCATGTTTAATATGGGGGGACGTGCCCCCCAATATCCTTATTCTTGGCTCACAGTTGCTGTGTTGTAATCGCCCACTTGGGTGATCACGACTGAAGTGTTAGAAGCGGTAATAGCACCTTCAACTAAGTTGCCATTGCCTACTTGTGTGACTGTGAAGTTGATGTTGTCACCACCAACGATAAATGCACCCGTATCGATACCTGCTACCATATTCATATCGCCTTGCTGCGAAATATCAATAGAATGGTTGCTGCCTTCCATAACTAAATCAATCGCATTCAGATCGCCACTTTGGCTAAAATCAACGCTATTGTTATTACTATTTAGCACACTTGCAAAGGTTAATGTTGCTTCATTTGTGCTGCCTAATTGACTGATATTAATGTCATTATCGTTTGAAGTAAGCGATGTGTCAGGGTACGAAGATTGAATTAAAGCGGTATTCATGTCACCGGCTTGAGCTAAATCAACGTCGTTGCCTTGACCATTAAAATTAGCGATGTGAGCGCTGTTTTCGTTACCAATTTGAACGCTTGAGAATTCATTGTCAGCGCCAATTGTGCCCAAGTAGGTCTCGTTCATTGAGCCATTTTGCATAACAGTGAGTTCATTGTTATCACCTAATACATCAGCCCCAACTTGATTATTATCTTGTTGTTGATCAACCGAAACTTGATTGTCATTACCGGCAAATAACTCAGATGTGAAGGTATTGGTATTACCTTCTTGGTCGATTGATAGGGTGTTTTCGTTTCCTTCAACACTTGCAAAAGTCGCAGTATTTGAATCACCCGCTTGTTCGATTTCTAAGCTGTTTTCATCGCCGCGAACAGAAGTAACCGTAACGCCGTTGAAATTACCTTCTTGTGCTATTACTACTTCATTCGTATTACCAACGAGTTCAGTAAGTGTAAAAGCGTTAAACAAGCCGTTTTGAGTAACTTCAATGGTGTTTTCGTCACCACTAATAGTTGCCAGCGTTGCTTCATTTAAAAGGCCTGCTTGAGATGCGCTAATTTTGTTGCTATTACCTTGCAAATCCAAATTATAAAACCAATGGCCGCCATCTTGCTGAGTAACTGCAATGTCGTTAGCATCACCTTGAACTACGTTAATCGCTTCGTTATTAATACCAAAAAAGCCCGTGCCAAACTGCACAACATTGACTGAGTTATCATCGCCTGTTATGTCTGATAGAGCGCCATTAACTTCACCATCTTGGCTGTGACTTAGGGTGTTGTTATCGCCTATTACGTACGTTAAAGACAAGTTTTGAATTTGTTTTTGATCAACATTAATGCTGTTGTTATCGCCTAAACTTGTTACGTTTGCTTCAAGGCCATCACCTTGTTGCGTGACCATTACATCGTTACCCATACCTTGCAATGATGTTTGTTCAATAGTGAGGACATTGCCTACCGCAGTAGTTGACACTTGACTTGCTAATACAGAGGTTGATTGGTTTTTATCGTCGATATTTGCGTGTGCAACAAAGCTTGAACTTAATGCAACTGCGATTGCACATGTCAATAAAGATTTATTTAACTTCATGATTTTTCCTTAACTTATAATTATTAGAGCAGTCATTAATGGGTTGTGGATACCTTAATGTTCTGCATAGTTTGTTCGGCATGCCTTGCCGATTTAAGTTTTGTGATATCAAGAGCAAAAAGCTCACTCATACAAAAGTGAGTGAAGAATTATATTGATATGCAGTGTTGTGTTTTATGCAATTAATGCTTTTTTACTTACGCACTGCTACCAATTGACGGTTAACTTTATTGTGTAAACGTAATATTCGAAATCATCTCTTTTTATGATTTTTAATCTACTTTCTTTTCAATTGCTTACTTGTTTTCCACCGTAATCAGCTTGGAATGTTGAATAATCTGGTAATAAAAGATGAGGCGAGTAAGGCATCTACTGAGCGCTAATTACTCATAAAAACGATTGTGTTGTTAATAAATTGACCGTTAAAAACAGTGTTAAAGACTGGTTTTTTAGTAATTTATTGAATTTTTCTTGTCTGGTTTAGGTTTTCTCTGTCATTTATGGTGCTTGCCAGTGATATTTCAAAAGTAGTGAAGTTAGCGAAACTTAGTAACAAAGCTAAGTTAATATTTCTAACTATGGATACAAAATATGAAAACTAAATTATCTATTTTAAGCTTGGCTATTTTGCCATGTTTAGCTGCAGCACAAGTAACAACCATTGCTGCAGAGCCTTCAGCACGAGCTTCTCAAGACTCATTGCTTGTTATGTATAAAAAAGGCACTTCTGTGGCAATGCGAAGTCAAGCCCGCAGTTTAGTAAAAGCTAAAGTAAGTGATTTAAATAAAGATGGTGTTGATGATAACTATTCGTCGATTTTATCTGGTCGTCTAGCTAAGTTTGAAGTAATTGGCATGAGCACCAAGCAAGCAATTAAATTACTGCAAACACATGCAGCGGTTGAATATGTTGAGCCAGATTATCGCGTGAGCATTGCTACGGCTCCTAATGACCCTGATTTTTCAAAGTTGTGGGGATTACACAATGAAGGCCAATCTGGTGGAACGGCCGATGCGGATATAGATGCACTCGAAGCATGGTCAATTACAACAGGTGGTAAAGATGTCGTTGTGGGCGTTATCGATACTGGTGTAGATCACAGTCATAGTGATTTAACGGCAAATATGTGGATAAATCCGAATGAAATCGCAGGCGATGGCATCGATAATGATGGTAATGGCTACATTGATGACGTGCATGGTATTAATGCCATTACAAATGTTGGCGACCCAATGGATGACCAAGGTCACGGTACGCATGTCTCAGGGACAATCGGCGCTGCAGGTAATAACAATAATGGTGTTGTGGGTGTTAATCATGAAGCGGCGATTGTTGGTTGTAAGTTCTTAGATGCATCAGGCAGTGGCTCTACATCCGACGCTATTAAGTGTATTGACTATATGGTGAGTCTGAAAAATGCGGGTGTAAATGTTCGCGTACTAAATAATAGTTGGGGCGGTGGTGGCTTTAGCCAAGCGCTTGCTGATGCGATAACCGCCAGCGAACAAGCTGACATTTTATTTGTTGCCGCTGCAGGTAATGACGCCGTTGATAATGATCAAAATCCACATTATCCATCCAATTATGAGCATGAAAGCGTGTTGTCAGTGGCCAGCACTGATCGTAACGATAATATGTCAGACTTTTCACAGTGGGGTTTAACCAGTGTTGATTTAGCCGCACCAGGGAGCGCTATTTTATCAACCGTACCGGGTAATGGTTATGCCACTTACTCTGGTACATCAATGGCCACACCGCATGTTGCGGGTGTCGCTGCTTTGGTACTATCACTCAATCCTGACTTATCAACAAGTGAGCTTAAACAGCTGCTTATGGATAGTGGCGATGATAATGCACAACTGGCAGGGAAGACCGTATCGGGCAAACGCTTAAACGCTAATCAAGCTCTTGAGCAGGCAGACCCTACACCAAGCTTTAAACTATCTGTTACACCAACAGCTCAGCAGATCACTGCCGGTGAAACGGCAACATATACATTTGAAATTGGCTCAATTGCCCAGTGGCAAGGGGTTGTAGATCTTGAATTAATTGGCGATTTAGCTGGTGCTAGTTTATCAGCAAACACTGCAACGCCTGGTGATGTGGTGATACTTAGTGTGCCAACTCAAGAGTCAACACAATGGGGGCGCTATGACTTTAGCGTAAATGCATCTTCTGGCGAGTTGGCTAAGCAGAAGTCAGTAAGCTTATTAGTTGATCCTGTTGGCTTAAATGATTTTACCTATACGAATGATACCGCAGTAGCAATCCCCGATAACAATGTTGACGGTGTTGATTCTGTGATCACCGTAAATGATCCACTGACTGTTTTTGCAACTCAAGCGAGTATTGATATTTCACATACTTACATTGGTGATTTAATCGTTACGTTAACTTCGCCTAGCGGAACAAGCTCTACATTACATAGTCAATCAGGCGGTAGCGCAGATGATATAGTTCAAAGCTACTCTTTAGCTGATTTTAATGGTGAAGTGGCAACGGGTGATTGGGTATTACATATTGAAGATACCTATGCAGCAGATACAGGTACGCTGAATAATTGGTCACTTACATTTAGTGCCATTGGTGAAGTCAGCCCGCAGCCACCAGAGGCCGGTTTTGAGTTTGATGCACAAGGTCTTTCTGTGAGCTTTACAGACAGCAGCCGTGATGCAAATGATGATATCACGCAGTGGAGCTGGGACTTTGGTGATGGTGCAACGTCAACCGATGCAAGCCCCGCTCATACCTATGCACAAGCAGGTAATTATGACGTTAGCCTTACGGTTACTGATAGCGAAGGCAATACTGATACAACAACGCAAACCGTGGTTGTGAGTGATGTTGAGATAGAGTTGAGTTTGGTACGTGCCAATAAAACACGCCTTAATACTATGCGTGTTGATCTTAGCTGGGAACAAGTGGGTGCTCAGTCACTTAATGTATATCGTAATGGTGAGTTTGTAGGAACAACGACTGATAACGGCCGTCACCGTGACTTCTTACGTAATGCAACTTTGCCAGCCTATGATTACCAAGTTTGTGTTACAGCAGATGTATGTTCAAATATCGTAACAGTGACATTTGAATAAGTGCACTTAACATTTAAATAATTCCCCGTGAAGTCCCAAGCCTTGCTGTTCCCCTGCAAGGCTTTTTTATTGCCTACTATATTGTTCCTGATAGTTAAACTCGGCACTTCAAACATCTAATAATATTATCAGATAGTCGTATTGTGGATTTTAACAGGCTCTGCTAACGTTCAACGATTACCCATAGTTTGAAATTCGGGGCGACTGACAACGCGCTCTATAATACAAAAAGAGAAACGTGCTTATGATCATCTTTTTTATCTGCCTGACTATTTTAATATTAGGTTACAAGTTCTACAGTCCCTTTGTAGAAAAACAAGCTGGTATGGACGCCACCATTGATACACCACAAAAACGCTTTAGCGAAGGTGTTGACTATGTTGCAATTCATCCTGTTCGTGCGTTTTTAATTCAGTTTTTAAATATTGCAGGGGTAGGCCCAATATTTGGCCCTATTCTAGGTGCTCTATATGGACCAATTGCTTTGGTCTGGATCGTACTCGGTAATGTATTAGGTGGAGCTGTACACGACTTTTACTCAGGTGTTATGAGTATCAAAGAGGATGGCAAAAGCTTACCAGAAATTGCAGGTAAATATTATAACGTTGTATTTAAAGGCTTTATGTTAATATTTACGGCGATGTTACTGTTTTTTGTCGGCGTGGTATTCATAATGAGCCCCGCTGGATTATTAAGTAACTTAGACGTATTTAAAGATACTATATTTGCCAATAATACCTTTTGGGTTTTGGCAATTTTGGCCTATTATTTTTTAGCTACTTTACTGCCAATTGATAAAATCATTACTAAATTTTACCCTGTTTTTGGTTTATTAATGATTGTGATGACAGTTGCAATTGCTGTATCACTGTTAATTAATGCGCCGCATTTACCAGTAGCAGGTGATTTTTTAGCGTATTTTGAAGCTGATCATGCCCACGACTTTTTAACTCCAAATCCAGATGGATTACCTACTTGGCCATTATTGTTTATTACCATAACCTGTGGTGCGATTAGTGGTTTTCACTCTACGCAAGCACCAATTATTGCACGTTGCTTAACTAACGAAAAATACGTTCGTCCAGTTTATTATGGCGCAATGATGTGTGAAGGTATTGTTGGTTGTGTATGGGCACTGGCTGGTATTGCTGCGTTCCCAGAAGGCTATGCAGGTTTAAAAGCAATGCTTGATTTAGGCGGCCCAGGTTTAGTGGTTAATCATATAGCAAACAGTTATTTAGGTGTGTTTGGTGGAATTATGGCGATTATTGCAGTAGCAGTATTCCCAATTACCTCAGGTGATACGGCGTTTCGTTCACTGCGCTTAACCGTGGTTGATGCGTTTAATATTCCGCAAAGTTTGCGTAATCGTTTATTGCTTGCGGTGCCAATTTTAGCAATCGCATACTTTATGACAAAACTCGATTTCTCTGTTATTTGGCGCTACTTCGCATTTTCAAACATGCTGCTTTCTACGAGTGTGTTATGGCTTGCGACTAAGTACTTATTTGACCGTGGAACATTCCATTGGATTGCGAGTATTCCTGCAGTAATAGCTACAGCCGTTACGTTATCGTACATCATGACCGCTGCAATTGGCCTTAACTTATCAAGTGATATGGGCAAACCAATTGGTGTTGTGGTTGCTGTGGTAGGATTTATTGCACTAGCTATAGTACATTCAAAACATAAAGTGCGTGTAAATTAATACACTGCAGTGTATTAATGACGTAACAAGCGAGCTGTAAAGCTCGCTTTTTTTTATAGTTCTAAAGTGACGTAATGCCTGTTAGAAAATGGCTTGTTCAAAGTAACTAATATCGTCAAGGGTGTTACTGATCATCATCGCACCCTCTAATAAACTCACTGTTTTAATCGCGGCACGTTCAGGATTAAGCTCTCCATTTATTTTATGTGCTTGAGTTAACCAGGCTAAGTTTTTAATGAAAAAGCGTTTTACTTCATCGCGCACTTTATCAGGAAGACTGTCACTTTGTGCGCCAAGTAAGCCACATAAACACATCTTTTTATCTATAACTAACGCGTTTGTAAATAATTGCGTGTAAATATCAATAGGGTTTTTACCGTTTGCTTTGTGTGCCTCCGGTTCGCCAAGCACAGCGATAAAGGCATCCGTATATTGATGCGCGAGTTCAGCACCTAAATCAGCTTTGGTTGGAAAATGATAATGCACACTCGCACTTTTAATACCAATTTCATTCGCCAACTCTCTAAAGCTAAAATTGCTATAGCCACCAAGTCTAACCTTATTTTCTGCTGCTTTTAACAGGGCTGCTTTTTTTGTCATTTTAAAACTTCCTTCATATCGCTGCAAAAAATTATCAACCAGTAGGTAGTTATTTTCAAGCTCTTTTATTTTTAGTTTGCAAAGATCGAGATCTTAATATAAGTTACCTATCAGTAGGTAGGCGGGCTTGATCTTACCAATATTAGTTCAAACTGTGGTTAAAAATATAAAGAGATAATTATGAAAATTTATGACGTAGAAAACTTTCCTAATCCATTACGTGTACGTATTGCTCTTGCTGAAAAAAATGCGACTGACAAAGTTGAATTTGTTGCTGTTGATTTATTAAATGGTGAGCATCGTACTGAAGCCTTTTTAGCTAAAAACCCCTTAGCAGGCGTGCCTGTTTTAGAGCTAGATGACGGGACATATATAGCGGAATGCACCGCGATTACTGAATATATTGATACCACTTTTGCTGGCCCTTCATTAACGGGTATTGAGGCAAAAGAACGCGCGGTGATTAATATGATGCAAAAGCGTGCGGAGTCAATGGTCCTTGATGCGGTAGCCAGTTACTTTCATCATGCAACGGATGGTTTAGGCCCAGCACTTGAAACCTATCAAAATGTTGCTTGGGGAGCAAAGCAAGGTGAAAAAGCGCACCAAGGTTTTGTTTATTTTAATACAGTGTTAGCCAATTCTGCTTATGTTGCCGGTGAGCAATTTACTGTTGCAGATATTACTTTGTACGCCGGTCTGGTGTTTGCAGGCTTTGCACAAATTGTTATTCCAAGTGAGCTATCACATTTAATTGCATGGCAACAAAAGGTCGCGCAGCGTCCAAGTATTGCTAAATAGATTTATAATTTGGAGGCAAATATGAAAATTGCAGCAGACTTTAGCAAACGTGTTGTCGTGCACAGTGAATCACTCGAGTGGATAGCGTCACCGATGGCGGGTGTTGATAGGCGTCCACTTGATAGAGTAGGCGATGAGGTTGCACGCGCAACCAGCATTGTACGTTATGCGCCAAATAGCCATTTTTCTGCCCATACACATACCGGCGGTGAAGAATTTATTGTGCTTGAAGGTGTTTTTCAAGATGAACATGGTGATTTCCCCAAGGGTTCTTATATTCGTAATCCGCCCGAATCAAAGCATACTCCAGGCTCCGAAAGCGGCTGCGTTATATTTGTAAAATTATGGCAGTTTCAGCCAGAGGACAGAGAGCATGTACGTTTACAAACTAATACCATGCAAGGTGTTCCTCACGCTGAGTTTAGTGATGTAAATGTAGCTCCTCTTTATAAAGACGCCTTTGAAGAGGTGAGTTTAATGCATTTTAAAGCGAACGCCGAGATAGCGATAAATGCACCCGGTGGGGCTGAGCTTTTAGTACTTGAAGGTTCACTTGAAGAGCAGGGCGATACACTTGTAAAAAACAGTTGGTTAAGAGTTCCCATAAACAGCATGGTTAATGCTAAAGCAGGCAGTGAAGGCGCAAAAGCTTGGCTTAAAACAGGTCATTTAACGGATGCAGATAAGCAAATTCATCGCTTGGAAAACCCTTAAAGCTTATATAAAAAGTGAGCAAATGCTCACTTTTTACTTTTCCAGCTGTATTTTGATTTGCTTCATAATTTATTAATCTAACTTAACGTATTCTCAAACCTTAACGTATAAATGAGACTAAGTTATGACACATTTAAACCATGGTTTATCTATTGATATTGAAGGCGCAGGCCGTGAGTTTTTCTTAACCTTAAAAGCGGTTGGCAAGCTTACTCACGAAGATTATAAAACCATCCCCCCGATGATTGATTCAGCCTTATCGCAAGTAAAACAGCCAATAATAAATGTACTCATTGATAGTATCGAGTTTCAGGGCGGTGGCTTTAGAGCCGCATGGGATGATTTAAAGTTAGGTATAAAACACAATAAAGAGCTGAAAAAAGTTGCTATTTATGGCAATAAAAAATGGCAGTCCAATATTGCTAAAATAGGAAACCGCGTTGTATCAGGTGAAATGGCCTATTTTGAAAATGCGACAGCTGCAATTGAGTGGCTAGAAGAGTAGGGTATTTATAAAATACTGTAAATACCAAGCGCTGTTATTGTTTCATGCCAGTCAATACTAATTAACTGGCATTAACATGGGCTTTAATCTTTTAAACTACATCAACTAACATTGGTAATGCGGGAAATGCTCCCTTGGCTAAACAGGCTTTTGAACCACAGCGAAGGCCGAAATTTAAAGCGCGTTTTACTATTTGCTGATTGTTGAGTTTATCCGTGAGCAATATATTTTCATCATTATGATTTAAATAATACAAAACCCCGGCAATAAACGCATCGCCCGCACTGGTGGTATCAACCGCCGTAATAATTGGTGCAGCTTCAGTAAATGCAAATGCGTTATGGTAAACGGTTGCAGGCGCGGGACCATCGGTTAAAAACACTAAGCTAACATCCGTATCTAGAATCGATTGCAAGTAATCATCAGGTGTTTGCTGTGTTTGCTCAGCTAAAAAATTTAGCTCATCCCGCGATAGCTTAACTATATCGCAATAGGCGTAACACGCGTGTACATTTTGCTCAATGTCATTGCTATTTTGCCACAAGCTATAGCGTAAATTCACATCAAAGCTGACTAGCTTATGGTTCTTTTTAGCCAGCTTTAAAGCATTGATCGTGGTGCGCGCAATGGCTAAATTAGTTAACGTGTTGGAACAAAAGTGTAGGGTACTCAATTCATCCCATTTGATATGGTTTAAATGCTCACTCGTTAACAGTAAATCGGCGGTATTGTGGCGATAAAAATTAAAGCTGCGTTCACCGGTTTCATCCAAACTGACAATAACCACGGCCGTTTGAGAGTCTTTAATTGTAAATAAGTACTCTGTACTTACCTTATATTGCGCAAGCGATTTACTTAATTGTTTAGCAAAATAGTCATCGCCCATACCGCCACAAAAAGCCGCTTTGCCGCCCAGTTTGGCATAACCTACCGCTACATTGGCAGGAGCGCCGCCAGCAATGGGCAAATAAGCACTGTTTTGAGAATCTTGCGGCAGCATATCAATAAGCAGCTCGCCAAGGCTAAGTAATTTGGTCATATTGTAAATCCTAAAAAACCTAGCAAGGGCTAGGTCAAAAGTAGTGGGAGAGTCTTTCAAGGTAAATAGATGTTAGGAGATCAAGCGCTGAAAATACATTATTCAGCGCTTAAAAATACTAAAGCTCGGTTAATTAAATAGGTATTTAAGTGTTAGTGACGTTGTGCGGCCGTTAATAGTGCGGGCACGAATAATATTATTATCTGGGATAGAACTTTCTTCGGCTTCAGTAATACCGACTGTATCAAATAGGTTATTTACATTAAGCGCGATGCTAAGGTTTTCAGATAAATCGTAGCTTACAAAGCCATTTACTTGGGTGTAACCATCAAATTTAAGGTCGTTGTTGTCTTGAGCGTATGCATCGGTAGTACCAATAAAGCTTACACCAGCTGCACCTTTCTCGTAGCTATAACGCGCCATTAGTGAGTAAATTAAATCTGCTTGGCGTCGAGGCGTATTACCTTCTACTTCCGGTGTTAGTGCATCTTTAACGATTTCAGCATCGGTCCAGGTTAAGTTACCGCGAAAATCCCACGCATCGATGAAGTAAGTTGATTCAATCTCAATCCCTTTGGCTTCGTATTCACGGTCGAAAAAGGTTTGTGATGTAGCTTCAAAATTTTGCTCTTCAGTTTCTGCATAAAAAGCAGTTGCAAATACAGAGAAGGAATCAAAACGTTTTTTAACCCCAAACTCATATTGATTAACTTCATCTACAGCATCTTCTTTCGCAACAGAGCCATCTGCACGTATTTTACCAAATAAAAGTCGGTCAGCATTCGCTCGTCCGCCTTTACTGATACGAGCAAATGTTGCCAGACTTGGGTCAATTTGATAGTTAGCACCAATTGAATAAGATGTGTAGTTCCAGTCGTAGTTAACTGGGCTGGCATTAGTAATATCAATGCCTGCAACATTTTGTTCAGGAACGGATATTTCACCATCACGATTCATATCAACTGTAGAGGTTACTGCACCTGCGTAATTACCGCGAGCTTCGCCACTATCGTAACGGGCACTTGCATCAATACTTACATCGCCAAGTTTTGTAGAAAATGCAACGTACGGGGCGCGAGTGTCGTATTCTGTGTCGTAATCACGCTGACAACAGTTACCCCAAAAAGGTGTTCCGTATGCGTATAAACCATTTTCAGAAAACTCAGTACCATCGGCAGCTGTGACATTTAATAAGGCTGCGTTATCGCCCTTAAGCTCCATTAGATAAGAGTTCCATAACCACGACATGGCAATGTTTTGCGTTGATGCGTAGTAACCAAACGTAATACTGGTGTCGTCATCGAGCGATTTAGTCAATTTAAAGTCGTTCACAATAGAGTCAAAGTCGTTCATTGTGACGTCAAACGTATGAATACGCATTGCTAAATTGTCTTTAAATGCAGCCCCAGTATTTGCATTGCTGAGTGTTGCACCTGCGCCGCCAATACTTTCTGCAATCGACGTTGCACTGCCTACTTCAGCAGGAATAAGTGAATTAAAGTTACCGCTTACAGATGATTTACGAAAACGGTTTTCGATACGCCAATCATTATCTAAGTCAAATACTGCTTCAAAGCCAATTGAGTCAACGTTAGGGTTCATACCGTCGCGAATATCGCCACTGCTAATTTGGTTTTCGCCGTTTAGACGCACTGTTTTTGTAAATAATGCCGAGTGTGGTGTATCCGATTGTGCGTCAAACCCAGGGATAGAATCGCCATTTGCATACATTGGCATCGGTAAGTAACCTACGCTTTTATCATCTAAATGCTTGTAATAAATTCGAACATAGCCGTTTTCAAAATCTTTGGTTAGGTTGGCTTTAATTTGCCCGCCTTTATTTGATGTGTAACCTGTTTCGCGTGGACCTTCACCTTGGCGAACAAAGCCACCGACATGAAAACGTACACTATCGCTTAGGTAAGTACCGTATTCAAAGTCTGTACGAACGCTATCGTAATCGAGGCCCAGAGTAGTTGATACGCTGCCTGATTCGTTTTCACCATTTTTAGAAATAAAGTTAATAATGCCACCAGGTGCATTACTTGCAGCCGTCGATGCTGAGCCGCCACGAATTGATTCGATTGTTTGTACTGTATTATCTAAGCGCATAAAAATATCAGCGTTACCAAAAGCGATATCACCGTATTGCAGTACAGGTAAACCGTCTTCTTGTAATTGTAAAAATTTCGCACCGCCAGATGCCACAGGTAAACCACGCACAGCAATGTTTGCGTTACCTTCACCACCGGTCGATTCTGCGCGAATACCCGGAATGATTCTAAACGCCTCAGCGGTTGAGCGAGGTGTAGACACTTCAACCTGTTCAAGCGACAAGCTACTGACTGATACGCTTGATGCCATAATCGTTGTACGACGTGGTACACCAGTTACAACGATTGTTTCAAGACCTTTGTTAGCTTGTACTTGAGAATTTTGATCTTGTTGTTGCGCATGTACGCCTTGGCTTACGGCAAGTGCTAATGCACTGATTAAATATAAAGGTGTGTTGTGTGTTGTCATGGTTACGCCTCGTTGTGTTGAACCCAATTGGATTTGTATTTTTACTTAATCGATTAAGTAAAAATAACAAATATTTTACAAGAAGCAAATTATTTTGTGCTTAATTTGCTCTTTTTTTATTCATTCATTGATTTATAAAGTATTTTTTATTGTCTTAGAATATAGGTTTACTCAGTTACAGGGTTATCTTGCTGTAAAGCCGTTGCTGATGGATCTTTAAAATAATTAAACAGCATAGCTAAAAATAAAATGACAGCAAAGCCCGTAGCTAAATAAAAACCGTAACGCACATGGCCAAAGTAATCGCTGATCATACCCATGAACAAGGGTGCTAAAGCCGCCGAAAGTGCGGTAAAAAATAATATCACGCCCGCCACAGCACCGTGCTGTTGCACTGCAAAGCAGGATATACCTTTAGAGTTTAAAGTCGGATAAACCATCGACATAAATAACCCCGAAAGCGGCAATAAACCCACAGCCCAATCAACGCCACCGAATAATGTACCGACATAACACAGCGCAATGCCTAAGCTTAAATAGGCCATAACACCTTGCCAGCTATAGCGGTTTAGTAACCATACGGCAATAAATCGCCCTGCGGCACGCAGTACAAAAAATATTGTCAATGCATAGGTTGCAAGTAGTGGCCAAGAGCCAGTGTAATCTTTTAACAGCGTAGGCATCCATACATAAATAGCAACCTCCGTGGCCACATAAAGGGCAATTGCCAGAGAAAAACCTAGCGCATACGGATTTTTGATCATTTTCATGGTGGTGGCAAGCGAAGTGGGCTTTGCTGTGGTTTTTACAACGGCTGGGTAGTCTGCACGCCACGCTAGTAAAGCGAGAATTAAACACATTACACCTGCAATAATGTACAGGTAAGTCCAGCTTACATTTTGCACCAGTAAGACGCCTACTAGAGCTGGCCCTACAATGGCGCCTATGCCAAAAAAGCCTTCTACCTTATTCATCGTTTTAGTGTGATCTTCGTTACT
Source organism: Pseudoalteromonas sp. 1181_04 (assembly GCF_052850545.1). Taxonomy (NCBI): domain Bacteria; kingdom Pseudomonadati; phylum Pseudomonadota; class Gammaproteobacteria; order Alteromonadales; family Pseudoalteromonadaceae; genus Pseudoalteromonas; species Pseudoalteromonas sp. 1181_04. The sequence continues at coordinate 146,355 of NZ_VXCS01000011.1, read as the reverse complement.
ATGTGAAATATCACCAAGTAACGCAAGCGCACCCGTTTTAAATAAACCAATGGCTAAGCCTATGCAGCAAAGTAGCAATAAAAAGAAGGTAAAGCTGGTGCTAAACGCAAACAAGAAACAGCTCGCCGAAAATATTAAAAGGCCTAGCATGATGGTTGTTTTACGCCCTAAACTGTCTGCTAAAAAACCTAAAAACAATCCACTAAAAGCAATTAGCGCCATAGGTGCATAATGGAACGCGCTTGCTTGGGTCATGCTTAAACCAAACTCTTTAATAAGTTCAGGTATGATCATGCCCACCGCATCAGAAGTCATGGCAAACATAAAAAACATCATATATGTAAGCCAGCGTATTTGTTGCAACGGGTCGCTGCTTACGTGTGTGTGTGATTTTGTCATGTACTTTTTTCCTCGTTAAATGCTCAGTTAACACTCAGTAAGTCAGTTAGTTACTTATTGTAGTATTACGTAAGCCACGATTTTTGTATGTAAAATTATTAAAAATTACTTGTAAATTCTCACTCGCTAGTTAAAGATATATCTTAATCGATTAAGTTTCAACATGGTAATCACACAATGATGAAGAATAAAGTTCAATTGATCACATACGCTGATCGGATCACTGGTCAAGATATCAACGCATTGACCACACTTTTAAATGGCCCATTACACGGCGTATTTGGAGGTGTGCACCTATTGCCCTTCTATAATCCAATTGATGGTAGTGATGCAGGCTTTGACCCTATTGATCATAGTGCCGTGGATGAACGGATCGGTACTTGGCAAGACATTCAAGTGTTAGGCGCAGACTATGATCTGATGGCCGATTTGATTGTAAACCACGTATCGGCGCAATCTTTTCAGTTTCAGGACGTACTGGCAAAAGGCAAAGCATCTTCGTTTTGGGATTTATTTTTAACTAAAGAAGATGTCTTTCCAAATGGCATGAGCGACGCCGAGCAAAAAGCGATTTATCGCCCGCGCCCTGGCAGTTGTTTTACTCCAATGCCATGTGGCGATGGTCAAACGTATGATTTTTGGACCACGTTTACCGATAATCAAATCGACATTAATGTTAAAGTTGCTGCGGGCATTGCGTATTTAAATAATGTATTAACGAAGTTCTCTGCTAATAACGTTAATATTATTCGTTTAGATGCGGCGGGTTACGCGATTAAGCAAGCCGGCACAAACTGCTTTATGCTAGATGAAACGTTTGATTATTTAGATAAGTTATCGGCGCAAGCTAATGCATTGGGTATGGAAACAATTGCTGAAATCCACAGCCATTATCAAACTCAAGTTGACGTCGCAAAGCGGGTCAATATGGTTTATGACTTCGCATTACCACCATTGATTTTGCACAGCTTATTTACCAATAACAGTGATGCACTTGTAAAGTGGTTAAATATTTCACCACGTAATTGCTTAACAGTACTCGATACCCATGATGGCATTGGTATTATTGATGCGGGTCCAATGGGTGATAAGCCAGGATTATTAAATGCAGCGCAAATTGATAATCTAGTTGAAACTATTCATGCAAATAGCAATAACCAAAGCCGCCAAGCAACTGGGGCTGCTGCCAGTAATGTCGACTTGTACCAAGTAAATTGCACTTATTACAATGCGTTAGGCGCAAATGATTTTGACTATTTAGTTGCGCGCGCGATTCAATTTTTTGCACCCGGCGTACCACAAGTTTACTACGGTGGCTTATTCGCAGCTGAAAATGATATGGCGTTACTAGCAAAATCAAATGTAGGTCGTGATATTAATCGTCCATATTTAGATGCTGATATCATTGCGCAGTCTCTTGCAAAGCCTGTTGTACAGGGATTACTAAAATTAATTGAGATACGTAATACTCACAGTGCCTTTGCAGGTGAGTTTAGTGTTGAAGGTGATGACAATAGTTGTGCTTTAAAGTGGCTATTAAACGACAGTGAAATTGTCCTAAAAGTTAATTTTGCACGTCGCGAAGCGTTAATAATTGCACGCACTGGGAATGAGCAAATACTCACCTCACTAAATGATTTGTTAAACTAAGTTAACCTTACAATCAGTCACTTATCAGCCACTATGACCTAACTGTAATTGGTAGTTGATAAGTGCTTTTTGCTCTTTTTTGCTAATAAATAAATTAGCTGCTAATGCTCCTTTTTCTTCACTATTTTGATGAATAGTTGTTAATGTTGGCATAGAGCGCTGCGCTTCATCAATGCCATCAAATCCAACAATTCGCAATTCTTGGGGTATTTTTATACCTATTTTAACTGCTTCGCGAATTGCCGCGAGGGCAATAAGATCACTCATACAAAGTAATACATTGGGTCTAGGTATGCAGTTGAGCGCTTCTTTTGCTGCGATGCTTGCATAACGTTCGCTACTTTCTGGAATATTCCAAGTTCTATCGTCACCTAAGGTAATGTTAACTTCGCTTAATGCTTTTTGATAACCTCGTAATCTTTGATGTGCAATTGATTGACCTGCTTCGCATTCATGGTGCTCATATACACGACACAATACATTTTCATCTAATAACCGCAGTCCCAATATAGCGACCTGATCAGCACTGCTTTTTAATACGTGTTTGGCCACTTCATAACTAGCTTGTTCGTTATCTATGTTTACTGAGGCATTACGATCAATATCAAAATCAACGGTAACCACATGTTTGGGTACAATTTTTAATTGATCTACAAGTGATTGATTGCGCGGACGGCCATAACAAATAAAGCCATCAACAAAATCTAATACGCTGTTAAGGTTTTGACTATTTCCCGAAAATAATAATAAGTTAATATTGTTTTTTTCAAGGATAGAAGCCACACCACGCATAAAACTACTGGCCACAGGATCCGACACCATATACTCAATACTGTCAGGTAATACCAGCGCAACAATATTAAATTTACCACGGCGTAATGACTGCGCTGCTTTATTGGGGCCAAAATAGCCAAGCTCTTTACACGCCAATAAAATAGACTCGCGACGACTTTTTGATAGTTGATCTGGACGATTAAATGCATTTGAAACGGTGGCGTTAGAAACGCCTAATTCTTTGGCGATGCTTTTTAATGTCCAATGTTTTTTTTGGGTCATACGACTTCTCATGATAGTGAACGCGATTCACTAATAAATTACCATATTTCACGCTAAATCAAAGTGTTAATTATATTGTAGCGTGTATAGCAAGTTACGTAATTAGGTATTAGGAACAAGAATGAACTAGAAAGTGGTTGTTATTAATAATAAAGTACTGGCTTTTTTATATCTGATAGCTTACTAACTCACACGTTACTGTTTGGGTGATTTTTCACAAAGTCGCCTTATCATTTATATCTTTACATATGTACCCTTTTTGATGATAAAGTACTGTTGTTTTCTATTTTGCTACAACTAATGAATTAAAAATTTTTTAGTTTTAGGCAAAGTATATTGTATGTAATGGCGATTATATGTTGCAAATTGCGTCCTCGATAACCCGTTCTGGATTGAAATAATAAAATTTATCAAAGGTAAATTATGAAAATGAATAGATTGATTTTGGCGTTACCGTTACTAGGGGCAAGCTCTATGGCGCTTGCTAATACGACCCATCAGCGCGTATTCAAGCCACAAGCTGCGATTGTTGAACGTGTGCATCATCATGGCGTTGAACACGGCCATAATGAAAAAGCACCAATAGCACAGCTGCAATCACAACCCCAAAAATTTAGTATGTTAATGATGCGTAGCCAAGCGGCCACAGTCAGCTGCGATTTAAATGCACTGGCTAATGCTAGTTCAACGAGCATTATTACTGAGCTTAAAAATCAAGGTAGTGGCTGTGTTAATGAACTATTTAGTGCATCAGCATCAACTCAGAGCCTAGTATTTAGTTCTGATAATATGTATGCGGTTGCTAATCATGCAAAGTCACTCTCACAGACTTATGCTGGCGGTGGTGACATTGAACTCGAGGCATTGTTCCTATATTTACGAGCTGGTTTTTATGCGGAATTTTACAACGACAACGTGAGCTTTAGCTCTTGGGTTACGCCTGCCGTAATTGATGCGATAGATGCTTTTGTAAACAACAGCCATTTTTATGACGATAATGACGGCCACGGTAAAACGCTTTCTGAAGTGATCATTACGATGGACAGCGCTGAACAGCAACATCGTTACTTGTATGTGGTGAAACAGTGGCTAACGCGTTTTAACGAAAGCTATGCTGCAAAATGGAATATACGCAGTGCGGTGAATGGTATTTTTACTTTGCTTTATCGCGGCCAGTGGAATGATGCATTTGTTACAGCTGTAGCTAGCGATACTGATTTAGTTACTAAGCTGAATGCATTTACCCAAAAGCAGTGGATGATTGACTCTGACGCACAATATTTAATTGTTAATGCAGCCAGTGAGCTTGCGCGCCTTAAGCAATATTCCGACACTGCTATTCAAGCTACTGTTGATACTGGCTTAAAAGCGGTTTTTAGTACTTATAACAGCTTTGGCTATGGTGATGCAGTATGGCTTGCTGCGGCAGATTCTGTCAGTTATTACGCTGATTGTAATGACTATGGTATTTGTGGCTTTGTTGATGAACTTACTCAGCAAGCGCTTTCGCAAAATTATAGCTGTAGTAGCACTATTAAAATTCGCTCACAAAATATGACTGCAGCACAACATACAGCTGCATGTGCTGCAATGGGCGCAGAAGAAGGTTTATTTCACACTAAACTTGCCACCAATAACGCCCCAGTTGCCGATGATAACAATAGTTTTTTACAAGTAAATATATTTGATAGCAGCGATGATTATAGTAAATACGCAGGTGCGATTTTTGGCATTAACACCAATAATGGCGGCATGTATTTAGAAGGTGACCCCGCAGTTGTGGGTAATCAAGCAAATTTTATTGCCTATGAGGCGAGCTACGCCAATGCTGAGCATTACGTGTGGAATCTAGAGCATGAATATGTGCATTACTTAGATGGTCGTTTTGACTTATATGGAAACTTTAATTCACCAACTGAAGATATTGTGTGGTGGTCAGAAGGCGTTGCAGAATATGTTGCTAATCTTGATAATAATGACGCCGCTAAAAATACCATCAGTGATGGTTCGCGTTATACCTTAGCGCAAGTATTTGCCACTAACTATGACGGTTTTGATCAAGACCGTATTTATCGCTGGGGTTACTTAGCTGTGCGCTTTATGTTCGAACGCCATTACAGTGAAATTAATGCCATGCTTGCAGATACACGCATTGGTAATTGGAGTGCTTATAAAGCGAAAACTGTGCAGTGGGCAAATAATTATGAAAACGAGTTTGTACAATGGTGTGATGACTTAGTTGCAGGTACAACCACTAATACGCCACCAATCGCATACATCAATGGACCTTATGCCGGTATGCAAAACAATGAGATCAATTTTACGAGCAATGGCAGTATTGACAGTGACGGCTCAATTGTTAGTTATCAGTGGAGCTTTGGTGATGGCAGTAGTTCTAATCAAGCAAACCCGGTGCATACTTATACAACATCAGGACAATATAGCGTATCGTTAACGGTTGTTGATAACCAAGGTGCCAGCCAAACCGCATCAACATTGGCTAGTATTGAAGAGGATAGCAGCGTTGGTAACGGCGAGTTGATAAACGCTCAACCAATGACTATTGCTGGCGAGCAAGATGAGCTGTTGTATTTCAGCTTTGATGTACCGCAAGGTGCCAGCGACTTAGTGTTTAGCTTAAGTGGTGGCACGGGCGATGCTGATTTATATGTGAGTTATGCTGCTACACCAACAATGGATAGTTATGATTGTCGTCCTTATGTCGGTGGTAATAGTGAACAATGTGTAATAAATCCTGCGCAAGCAGGTGTTTATCAAGTAATGATTCGTGGCTATAACATGTTTGATAATGTGAAATTAACCGCTTCATACACAGGAGTAAGTAGTAGTGTACCTGATGCATGTGCTACCCAAGGTAGTCGTAGCAATGGCCGTTTAAATGACGGTGAAGTGATTTGTTTGGGTAACAGCGATCCTATGTGGTTTAGTATTGCTGACGTACAAAGTCAAAGTGGTGTGGCGATAACTACCGCTAATGGCAGTGGCGACATCAGCCTAAGTTATTCAAACAGCAGCTGGCCAAATGGCAGTAATGAACAGGCTCAGTCCAGTAATAGCGGCAATAGCGAATGTATTTATATTAGTGATCAAAGCCAATATTGGGGTTATTTAAAGGTGTCGGGTAATAGTACTGGTGCAAGTCTAGTGGTTGATTTTAATAGCCAAGGGTGTCGTTAAAATTATCATATTAAAAAAGTAAAGCACCTACAGCAAAGCCCATCTAGATGGGCTTTTTTAGTGTTGTAACTTAAGCGTTAAAGTGAGTTTAGATTGCTCGTTTATACACCGCGAGTGGATGCGAAGTACTTAACGATACGTGCACGCTATCGCCAGGGTATACAACGACTTCGTGGCTTACGCGGCTAGTAACCACTGTTTTACAGGCAAGCTCTACTGCACATAAACGACTCCCTCCTTCAAAGCGTACCCATACGACCACACCGTTGTTGCCGATCTCACCTTGTACTAGCATTACATCGTCGGGGCGAAGTAGGACATCCACCTCACCTTGTTGGCAATCTACGCCGTGAGCGGGCACATTGCCGATGGCTGTAGTTGCTTGATTATTCTCAAAAAAACCGTTAATGAAACTTGCTTCACCTAAAAAACGTGCAACAAAGCGATTGTTGGGCACACTAAAACAACGCTCAGGAGTATCAAGTTGCTGGATTTTTCCGGCCTTGAGCACACCCACACGATCGCCTATTGATAAAGCTTCTTCTTGATCATGAGTCACCCAAATTGCAGGCACGCCAGCTTTTTTCAGGGCATTTCGGATATCCCAGCGCAGCATATCTTTTAGTGCCGCATCAAGGTTTGAAAGCGGCTCATCAAGTAACACAAAGTCAGGTTGGTGGGCAAGGGTACGTGCTAGTGCAACTCGTTGTTTTTGACCGCCTGAAAGGGTGGCTGGCTTTTTATGACGAAAGTCATCAAGACCCAGTAGGGCTATCCAATGATCAGCAACGGCGGTATCTTTTAAACGAAAGCCAATGTTTTGCTCAACGGTTAAATGAGGGAATAACGCAAAGTCTTGAAATACCATACCTACGCTGCGTTTCTCAGGTGGCACAGTCAATTTAGGGGTAGCCTGCCATTTACCTAAGTTAATTTCACCTTCGCTAATAGGAATTAGTCCGGCGAGCGCTTGTAAAATTGTGCTTTTACCACAGCCCGTAGGGCCTACTAGCATGAGAATTTCACTTTCACCAAGCAACAAATTTAGGTCGCTTACTACACGGTTACTGCCATAATCTATAGACAACTGGCTTACAGATAGCATTTGTATTTAAATCCTCAATGTTCGAGTTGGTTACGTTTTTCGCCAGACATCATAATAGCTAAACCGCACGCAGAAATCAGTACTAACAATAACCCAGGAATAGCAGCACGACCAAAATAGCCCGCCTCATAAACACGCCATAAATAAGTCGATAGTGTTTCAAAGCCAGTTGGGCCAAGTAATAAGGTTGCTTCTAATTCACGCATGGATTCTAAAAATACTAAAGCGGCACCGGCTATGATCCCACGCATTGTTAGTGGTAAAGTTATGCGGGTAAATGCTTCGCGCGGACTGGCGCCTAAGACCCGCGCAGATTTAACTAAACTTGGATCAAGGTGCTCAGTGCTAGTGCGCACAGAGCCTACCGCTAAGGGTAAAAAACGCAGCATATAGGCAATGATCAACAGCCCTAATGTTTGATATAAAAACGGCAATTGCAAACCACCGTAAACTAGCGCGGTGCCCATTACAATACCTGGAATACCAAAACCAAAGTAAGTAACACGCTCCATGATACGACCCGCTTTACCGCTAAGTGCAGCATGGGCAACAGGGATAGCTACAATCACCGCAACCACTGCAGCAATGGCTGAGGCATACGCTGAATTCCACGCGATGCTAAAATCAAATGAGCTAAAGCCATCACGTGCTAACCACAGCGAAAATATCGCCAGAGGTAAGCCAATGGCTAATAATAAAATAGGCGCAAAAGTGGCAAACATAGCCGCTAGTTGCAACTTACTAGGAAACAAAATTAATGGCCGGCCATGGCGTTCGCTAGCCGTTTTAATTTGTGACTCAATCAACAGTAAAAAGCCCACAATCACCAACAACTGTAACGATAACATTGCTGCACGACTTAACTCAAACGCATTGTACTCGACATAAATAACCCGGGTAAAGGTATCAAGGCGCATCATTGCAGGTGTGCCAAAGTCAGACAAAGTATACAGTGCAACCAATAACGAACCTGCGGCAATGCCATTTACTACACGGGGTAAAATGACTTTAAATACACTTTCGGTCATCGACATACCTAAGGTGCGGGCCGCATTAACCATGCTTGCATCAAGACTAAGTAAAGATGAGCGGGTAGTCATCATTACAAATGGAAATGTGTAAAGAGTCATGACAATAGCTGCGCCGCTGAGTCCATCCATCGATGGCAGTTCAATACCAAGTAGATTATGTATCTCTCCGCCGGAGCCAAAAGCCGCATAAAGCGTAAATGCACCAATGTAACTGGGAATGGCTAGAGGCGCGGCAAAAAACACCAACCATACTTTTTTAAACGGTAAGCGCACATAAGCGCTGATAAATGCTAACGGTACTCCGATTAAAATAGAACCAATGACCGTTAATACCATCAAGGACAAAGTATTGCCGAGAATACTTAAATTATGATTATCAAACAAAGAGCTGGCATCAGTGGCCAGCGTTATTAAAATAAAGATAGGAGATAAAACAATAAGCGCTGCAAGCAGCGCCATTGGGTAAGAAGCTGGTAGTCGCATTACAGTACGCCGCTATTTCGCATCAAAGCTATGGTTGGCCGAAGATCAGCTAACTGTGTTAAGTCCACTTTGGGTGGTGAAATATTGGCTAAAGATGGTAACCCTTCAGGTAGAGGGACACCATTTACCAGCGGAATTTCATAGGCTTCACGAGCCAAGTAACCTTGCACTTCGATGCTTAATAAATAGCGCATAAAGTGAGTGGCAAGAGGGTCGTCGTTCAATGCCAAAATACCTGATGCATTGACTAAACAGCCAGCATCTTGTTGGGTAAATGCTAAATCAAGTTTGGCATCTGGTTTGCCTGATTTTAAACGTAAGGTGTAATAGTGATTAGCAAAACCAATATCCACTTCACCACGTTCAACGGCCATTACTACACCCAACTCACCGGCATAGGTTTTAGCACGCTTCTTAATCTTTTTCAGCCATTTCGCTGTTTTATCGTCACCTTCGAGAATACGCATTGCCGTTACAAATGATTGAAACGATGCATACGCAGGTGCCCAGCCAATGCTTAAGTCACTATCAGCAATGTTCATAATACTGGTTGGAATTTGCTCTTTGGTCAAACGCGAAGTGTTATAGGGTATGGTGCGCACACGACCGGTGACAGGGGCCCAATCTTTATAGCGAAACTGTGGTTGCAACTGCGCTGATAGATCACTCGGAATTGGTTGTGCAAGGCCGGCATCTGAAACCAAGCCAATAGCGCCAGAATCAACAGCCCAAAACAAATCGGCTCTACGCACCCCTGCTTTTGCTTCAGCAACAATGGTATTGGCTAAAGCTGCTGTAGGACCACGACGAATGCCTAGTTTAAAGTTGGGGTTTCTGTCTTGAATTGCTTGTAGCACATTTTCATACAAACCACCTTCACCACGACCTAGGTATAAGGTCAGCTCACCTTCAAGTTTAGGTAAGTCATCAACAGAAACTGGGTTTGCTATGTTGGCAGCTAGTGCGCGAGAAAGAGGCAATGGTAATGCACCGATTGCCCCAAACGCAGCTAGGCCTTGTATAAAGGTCCTACGCTTCACTTAAAATACATCCTTACGTGCTTTTTCGGCTTTTTCGAGTAATACCTTGGCGCGGTCTAATTTAGTGTGCATGCTACTTACCACATCGCGTACTTCATCAACACTTTTGTTATCTGAAATTGCTTTTGGCAGTGTCACGTTAAAATCTTTTTCTAATATTTCAACAAGTTTGGCATCTTGTTCGATAAGTGTGCCTTCAACACCTTCAAATAGGTGAAGGTAAGTATCGTGCACAATGCTGGTTGCTTCATCACTTAAACGCTCTGCATATTTGGCAATGACACGATCAAGTTTATGTTTAATTTCATCGATTGTAGCACTTTGAGTCATGCTTGTGGTTGCAGTTGCTTTAACGTTTGCAAGCAAACCTTTTTGTTGAAATTGCGCCGCTAGTTTAACTGCGCCAAGACCTTGCCACAAGGCAGCATTCATCGCTTGTTGTTCTTTACGAGCTTCAGTCGCCGGCTTGTTATTATCAATGGCCATTTTTACGCCATAAATACCTTGCCAGATTGACGCATATACCGGCACAAAATTTGTTTCAATCGCGCTGTGAAACTTCACTGATTCCCAATACTCGATTAGGTCATCGCTTTTTACTGCTTTTACGCCTTTGCTTTCATAGTCGCTTACCATGGTATCGACTTTGCCGATCATCCATTCAACTTCTTCTGAGTAATCTTTGATATTTGCTTGTAAGTGATTTACATGTTCGCCAATAGGGCCATTAGCAAATGCAGGTTGCGCAACAAATGCTGATACTAAAAGAAGGCTCACACCTAAGGTTGTTGCTGATTTAAATAATGCTTTCATGAAAGTGGATCCGAAAAGATGATTGTAAATGATAGGCATTATCATATATGTAACCATGACTAAAATCAAGGATACTAATTTTACGGACTAAATTCTATTTTGTCTTTATTTATAAAGCATTTGGCGATATTAGGGACGTGCCAACGGGTCGTTGAGTTGTGGCTAAAGCAAAGCAGCTAAGAGGTTATTTCTTAGCTGCTAACTAAATTATAAGTTTATCCGTTTGATAAGTCGGATCTCCTCCCCATCGACATCTAATAACGCAGTGACGGTGATCAACATCGGTTCGCTACTCGCTGTGAATTTAAATTGATAGTTTTGTACTGCATAAGGCGCAATCTCCACAGGGTGTTTTTGTGTCATTACACTTTCAAGCTGTATAAAGGGCGTAGCTGTCAGTGTTATTTGCCCCGTTGTCGCACCTGAATAAGGGCCTGATAGGGTCGCGGTAAATAGCCAATCACCCGCGTTATTTTTAGTCTGAGTGAGTGTCATCCCAACTCCGTTGAAAGGGACATTAGCAGCACTAATTTCACGGGTTTTATTTAATCCTTGCCAATTAAGATCTTGTTCGACAACAATTGTTTGAGCTTGTGTTGACGCTGGTAAGTGAATGTTGTGGATACCGGGTTTTAAGAGCTGACGGAGATGGTGCTTGTTAAGCACCTTACCTGCAGTTGCAAAGCTAACTTGGGCGGCCAATTGCAGCTCAAAATCGGTAGGGTTTTCGACGCGTAAAAAGGCTTTGTTGTGGTGATAGTAAACACCAGAATTAATACCACTGAGTGCGCTAAAACCACTATTACCTAATAGGGTTTTATAGCGGTTAAATATAACTGCAAGTTCAGCATTTATGGCTGTATGGTTGCTCGGCTGAGGTAATTTTGCCATTAACTTACTCAGCTCGACATCGCAATTAACCAGTTTGCGCTGATGTTGTTGGCAGGTTCTAAACACTCGATTTAATAATTTATAACCTGTAAATAGCCACGGATCAGTAAGCTGTGTTTGGTTTTGTGCTGCTAAATTTAAATATTTAGCATCGCCAGCTGGCGTTGCAAATAAGTAAGGTGTGATCTGGTGATTGTTATTTTTACTTAATAAGCTGATTTTTTGTGTATCGAGTGCGGCTGTTATTTTAGTCGATAAAGCAAGGGTAAATGTTTGCCCAATGATATTCGTCCCGTTATCCGCTTTTAAGCCCACCGTTAGTTGGCTGCTCTCTAATGTAAGGTTTAAACCAAGTGTTGCGTGTTGAGCTAAAGCGGCTTTTAACTCAGGACTAAGTGCGATTTGCACAGGCTGAAAATCCTTGAAATTACGTGCGGTTATTATTAACCGCTCAGCATCTTCTATTAATAGTTTTAGTAATTGGTCGTCATTCGCTTGCTCATTACCAATAAACGTAGTGCGGTATTGTTGGTTTTGCTCGCTGCGCTTGCCTTGCATGGCAATGCCTATTTCACCGCGCTGTAATTGTGCCGGTTCAAATTCAATTAAAGCAGCCACTTGGTGCTTATTTGTCAGATCGATTAACGCATTTACTTGTGGTGCGGGAAAGTCCATCACTGGGTGCGATACATCAGTAGTGAGAGCGGGGTTTATATCCAATCGAGATAAGGTATTTGAATCTGTATTTCGTAGCCAATAAGCATTACCATTTTGCTCCCACGGGCCTGATACAATATGAAAACTGGGTTTTATATTTTGCACAAAGTCAGCAAAGCCTTGCTCTATTGCCTGCCAATCTTTAAAAGTGTGTTTAAGGAGTGAATTGGCTGTGCTGAGCGTGGCGTCACTGTGTGGGTTGGCAAGCCTAAGTTGCTGCACAAAATATGCAAAATATTGTGCGCGTTCTGGAGAGCTTAAAAGGTAATGAATGATAAAAAAATTAAGGCCGCGTTTAAGTGCAGGATCATCGTTTATTTGCTCAAGAGTGGGTTTATCAGCACTGTAATATTGCTTTAAACCGGTCTCAATATAATTCATAGGGGCACGATCAAACACCATCACAGTCAGTTGTTTTTGCTTGGCATCGTAAACATGGTGAGCGACCGAGTCGGCTAAGCCTTCGGTGATCCAATTAGGCGCCCAGGTTGAATGACCGTTTAAAGCCATGTGAAAAGCATGCATGGTTTCGTGAATGACAATATAGCGTTGGTGATGCTCACGATGGCTTGGGAAATTATATCCTGCGCGGTTATAAAACATAGTTTCGCCGCCTGCGGTTTTATGTACGCCTCTTAAAAAACCGTCATCAAGCATGGCCTCGCGCACTCTATCGCGGCTGCTACCATACACTACAGCGATACGCTGGCGTTCAATATTAGGTGGCTCCATACCGAATAGTGCAACATAGTGTGGATAAGCCATTTCTAAAAGCGCTAAATACAGCGTTACTTTTTCTTTTGGTAAATCACTCTTCAGTGCAAAGTGTTTACTTACCCACCAATCATATCCTCGGCTATTACCAATTTTGCCATCGCTATATGTATAGGGGATGGTTTTCCCTAAGAATGCAATGTCCATTTTGTGTAACGTACTGGTGTAACCTTGTACTGATAGGTCTACTTGCATCTGTTGTGGATCAGTTTCCATAGCACTTGACGTTGTTGTTTGTGGTTGTACGGTCTGCGCAGTATCGGCTTGCGGCTCTTTTTGACACGCGGCAAGTAACAGTAATAACAAAGTGAGTGAGAGTTTTTTCATAATTATAGTTGTTTTATGTGTATATTGTATGCAATATAAAATACTGTGTTTAATTGTGAAAGTAAACTATGAATAATAATCAAATACCAATAACAACCAACTCAGCAGCAAAGCAGAGTAAGCAAACCCCAGCTAATAAAGGCTTTGGTGTGGCATTTTATATTGCAAACACCATGGAAATTTTTGAGCGCTTAGCTTGGTATGGCTTTTTTGCGGTTTCATCTGTCTATATGACTACCCCAGTTGAACAAGGTGGGGTGGGCTTTAATGATGCACAGCGTGGTGCTGTGCAAGGTATTATTCCTTTCTTTTTATATTTATTACCGGTGTTAACAGGCGCGCTGGCTGATCGGTATGGTTATAAAAGGCTGTTTATAATTTCCTTTATAATTATGGCGCCAGGTTACTACTTTTTAGGCCAAGTAACTGACTTTAATTCGTTCTTTATGATTTTAATGTTGGTGGCATTTGGTGCGGCGTGTTTTAAACCTGTGGTGGTTGGTACTATAAGTCGCAGCACGAATGATACTAACCGTGGCCTAGGGTTTGGTATTTTTTACACTATGGTTAATTTGGGCGGCTTTATTGGCCCATTAGTCGCCGGTTATATGCGTGCGATCAGCTGGGATGCGGTATTTGTAATGTCGGCCGTGTGGATTTTGCTTAACTTTATTCCGCTGCTATTTTATCGCGAAACAACCCCATCTTCGCAAGCAAATACCAGCCTTAAGCAGGTATTACAACAAGCTCAACAAGTATTAGGCAACAGCCGCTTTGCACTGTTGTTATTTACTTGTGTGATTATTCTAATGACCGCAGGCGTGAGTTGGCTCAGTTATACGCAAGCTTTTGTATTAATTGCTCTATGGTTAGGGACAAACTGGTTGTGGGATAAAAGTGTCAGTACTAAGCAAAGCCATAACTGGCACTTACAGCCGGTGCGGGTAAGTAACCGTAATTTTGCCTTGTACTTAGCCATATTGACAGGGTTTTGGACTGTGTATAATCAGCTATTTTACACTTTACCGTTGTTTATACGCGATTATACAAACACTCAAGAGTTAGTTGTTTTACTCAGTTACTTTGGTCAATCAACAGTGGATTTTTTTGCGTTTGTTGATAGTGGAGCATTGAGTGAAAAAATTCAGCTTCTATCAGTCAATTATGCATCTTCATCACCTTTAGCGAGCACTGAGCTTGAAGCAATACGCCTTGAATTAGTGCATTTAAAAGTAAACGTGCCAGTGAGCGAAATAGCGCTTTTTATTGAGCAAATAGCGACTAGCGACTTTACCCTGCAACAAAGTAAACAACTTGCCCAGCAATGGCTGGTTTACCGACAAGTTAATCCCGAGTACCTGATTAATTTAGACTTTGCGGCCATAGTATTATTACAAATAATCGTTAGTGTAAAATGCCAAAGATTTAAGGTGATATCGGTTTTGATCAGTGGTTTGATTGTTACTGCGGGTGCTTTTTTAGTGTTATTGCTAATGAGCGCGGGTTTATTAATGACGCAACTGGGCGGAGCGGTCATGATCACGGTTATTTTATTGATTGCCTTGGGTGAAATGCTCACCTCGCCAAAAAGCCAAGAATATGTTGCCAGTATTGCCCCTAAAGATAGCGCTGCAATGTTTATGGGTTATTATTTTGTATCTATGGCACTGGGTTTTTTATTTGCTGGTTTTTTATCAGGTTGGAGCTATGGTTACTTAGTGAAAGAGCTGCAACGTCCGGCACTCATGTGGCTATTATTTGCAATGATCGCGCTTTTCACTGGCTTTGGTTTTTACCTTCTAGCGCGAAATAATAAGGATACCCACAGTGAAACTTAAACAGCGACTTATTTTAATAGCTGCCATGCTGATGTTGAGCTTACAAGCCACAGCAAATGACCCAGTGAGCGGTGAAAATAGTCATTATAAAAATTTAATTGATCGCACGGGAAGTCCATATTATATGCAAGACTTTGCTAGAGGCGAGCATCAACGCTTTAGTCCATTATTTGACTTAGGTGCATGGCATGGTCATTTACTGCCAAGCGATGACAATATCGGAAGCTTTACCGGGCCTGCAATTATTAGCGAAGAATACCTTAATTTTATCGCCCCTTATTTAGAAAAGCTCAGCGTCTATAAAGACCAAAGTCATAAAGTTAAACTCGCCATGAATAGTTACAGCTTGCCGGGTGCTTTAGTGCAAGAATTAACGGGTGATGGCGTAAGTATTCGCATGGAGTTACGTTTTGTAAGTAATCGTACTTCGTTAGTTAAAACACAGATCACAACCAAAAAACCACTCATTTTGCGCTGGGAAGGGCGGTTAGTGAGTAAGTTAACAGCTCAAGACGGTATCGCAAAAGATGCGCGTTCACCTTTTGAAGTATACCCGCAACTGTTACCTCAATGGCAAGTGAGTGATAATACTATCACGCTAAAGTTTGGCAAAGTGCGTGCACATGGCCAGTTACTAACTTCTGGCAGCTCGCAGTTACAATTGCATAAAACGCTATCAGTCAACACCACTCATGAAGCATTAAGCTATGCAAGTGACACAACAATTGATAGCGATACCACGTTTTACACAACTTATTCGTACTTATTAAATAGCCAAGAAGCGGCAAACGAGCAGGCTATTATAAAAGATGTTTTAAACCAGCCCGAGCTGTATTTAGCCCGCAGTGCCACGCGTTGGCAAGGGTATATTAATAGTGCGCTGCGCCCGTTAGCCAGTGCCGATGAAAGGCATAAAAAGTTAGCCGTCAAAAGTATTGAAACCTTGATTGGTAATTGGCGTTCTAAAGCCGGTGCTGTTGGCTTTGATACCGTAAGTCCTGCCGTGACGGGACGCTGGTTTTCCGGTAATCAGACTTGGCCGTGGGATAGTTATAAGCACGCTTTTGCCCTGGCGACTTTTCACCCAGTACTCGCAAAGCAAAATCTCAATGCGGTATTTGAGCACCAAATAACAGCAAATGATGCTGTAAGACCGTGGGATGTAGGGTTTATTCCTGATTTAGTGGCTTATAATTTAAGCCCTGAACGGGGTGGTGATGGGACTAACTGGAACGAACGTAATACTAAACCCAGTTTAGCCGCTTGGGCTGTGTGGCAAGTTTATGAGTACACAAATGATAAGCAGTGGCTTGCGGAAATATTCCCAAAGTTGGTCAGCTATAGAAACTGGTGGCTAACTAATCGAGATCACAATGGCAATGGTGTGCCAGAGTATGGCGCAACAGTTGATAAGGCCCATACAACGGATGACGGTAAATTACGCTTTGAGGTGCAAACAGCAACGGGTTGGGCTGCGCAAAGTGGTCTTGAAAATTATAAGGATCAGCTTATCGCCCATCCACAAAAACAGATAAAGATCCCTGCGCAAACAGCGGCATCGTGGGAGTCGGGCCGAGATGATGCAGCGGTGTTTGGTTTCATTAGCAGTGAACAACTCGCGAAGTATATAAAAAATGGCGGTAAAGCCACTGATTGGCACGTAGGTTTTGCCGAAAATTTTGATAAAGCGGGGCGTTTGATTGGCTACTCATTACTGCAAGAATCAGTCGATCAGGCATCATACATGGCAGCGGATAATCGCTATTTAAGTAAAATTGCTAAAGAGCTGAATTATCCTCGCCAAGCGAGTTATTTTTTAAAACAAGCAGCCAAACTAAGAGCGTATATAAATCGATGTATGTTCGATAGAACAACTGGCTATTATTATGACATTGAAATAGCACCACAACCGTTAGCAAGTGGCTGTGCAGGCAAGCCGTTAGTTAAGCGCGGTAAAGGCCCTGAAGGCTGGTCGCCGCTATTTAATCAAGTAGCCACGGTTGAACAAGCGCAGCAAGTGGTTGATGTAATGCTTGATGAAAAAGAGTTCAATACCTACGTACCACTTGGCAGCGCGGCTTTGAGCAACCCTGCTTTTGGTGCAGATATCTATTGGCGAGGTCGAGTATGGCTTGATCAGCTGTATTTTGGTTTGGTGGGTATGAGTCATTACGGTTATTGTGAAAAGGCGCAGCAACTCAGTGAGCAACTACTTACTCATGCTGATGGCTTATTGGCCAGTGCTCCTATTCGCGAAAATTACAATCCTTTGACGGGCGAACAACAAGGCGCGCCTAATTTCTCGTGGAGTGCCGCGCATTTATTGTTGATAATGCAAAAACAAGGACGTTGGTGTGAGTAGGGCTAAATAAATATTGATATAAACGTTCAATTAAAGGCTAAGTATGTGTGAAATAAATGCTCAACAGCTTATGCAAAACAATAAAATAATACTCTTTGACGGGCAGTGTAAGCTTTGTAATGCATGGTGTAATTTTATTATTAAGCACGATAAAAAGCTGTGTTTTAAATTATGCAGTGTGCAGTCTTTAAAAGGCCAAGCAATCCTCACGCACTTTGGTTACCCAACAGCTAATTTTAAAACCATGATCTATGTTGAAAATAATCAGTGTGTTACCAAAAGTGATGGTGTGATTAATGTTGTTTCACAGTTGGGTTGGCCATGGCCCTTAGCTAACATATTACGAATAATACCGAAACGGATACGCAACTGGGGGTATGATGCCATTGCACTTAACCGGTATCGCTTATTTGGAAAATATAATTATTGCGTGATCCCAAGTCATGAGTATGATCACCACTACTTATAATTTCTTTACAAGGCGGACTGTTGGCAGGTTATTTGGTTAAACTTAATATACTGTTTTTAGTGTTTAGTGCTGGACTATATGCTCAAAATGACACCCATGATGACTCTGCAATCGTGGTAGATGTTCGCGACAGAATTAATCTGCGGATGCAAAATACCGCCCAGTGGTTAGACGATTTACTCGGTGAAGAGGTTAACCCAAACAAAGCCCATGCTAGAGGTTTTTTGCGGTTAGGCTGGCTTCCCCGCAGTGCTGATCTAGCTGAAACAGAAGTACGCTTTAAAGTATCATTAAGCTTACCTAGCTGGGAAAACCGCTTAAATCTAATAATAGATAATGACGCTGACGAATTTAGCCGGTTGCCTTTTGAAACCGACTCCCCAGCTAATCAAAACAATGGTACTGAAGACATAAATGCTGCGCTGCAATTTTTAGTTGAGCGTACCGCTAACTTAGAGGTTGATAATCGTGTTGGCATATCACGTAGCCAACTTTATGGACGCAGTGCACTTCGTTGGAATAAAACATTTAATCAAACGCAGTACTTTGCATCTGCCGGCTTAGAGTATTACTTCTCTGATGGCTTTGGTTACTTTATTAAGCTCTCCAGTGATACTAAGATCAATGAGTTTTATTCGCTGAATGTCTCTGCTAATTACCGTGAAATTGATGACGAAATAGATAGCGAAATGCGCTCAGGTGTTTATTTAAGTTATATACCCGATGCGCAGCGAGCCGCAGTGTTTGGTGCCAATGTACAGAATAGTTTTGATGACTTTACTATCTATACAGTATCGTACCGTTACCGGCAGCAAGTAAAATACAGTTGGCTGTTTTATGAATTAGAGCCGTTTATAGAATACCGAGAAGAACTCAATTATCGCGACGAAGTAGGATTCGCGATTCGTTTAATTGGCTATTATGGCCAGTGATAATGACTAGTTTTTATCTATTATGATAAAATCCCCTCAGTTTAATTTTGTAGAGATAGATCATGGCTAGCACCGCACACGCATTACACATTTTAGTTAAGCATAAAGAACTTGCCGAAGACATAATTCAGCAGTTAAAAAAAGGCGCTAAGTTCCATGTGCTCGCTAAAAAACATTCCTCTTGCCCATCGGGTAAAAAAGGGGGTGATTTAGGCGAATTTAAACGTGGCCAAATGGTTCCGCAATTTGATAAAGTGGCTTTTGGCGCAGAAATATTAGAACCACATTTAGTAAAAACTAAATTTGGTTGGCATGTGATAAAAGTGCTTTATAGAACGTAAGAGTAAAGTTAGCTAGAAAAACGAGTGACTTCGATTTAACGAAAAAACCACCTACAAAGGTGGTTTTTTCGTTTAAGTATCCAGTAACTTTAGCTGCCAACGGCACTTGGTTGTACATCCAAACCATAACCAAACATCACTGCAAGTACGAGCACAATCGATGCTGCTAACATCAATTTAAGTAATAGTGGTAAACAAAAACGGAACCAATGCCCATAAGGGACACCCGCCATGCCTAAAATTCCCATTAATACCGCATTGGTAGGGATAATCATATTTGAAAAGCCATCACCAAATTGATACGCAAGCACTGCAACTTGGCGTGGCACGCCGACTAAATCGCCCAGTGGTGCCATAAGTGGCATAGTGACATACGCTTGCCCAGAACCTGACGGAATAAAGGTATTAAGCACTGTTTGAATTACTAACATGCCAATGGCTGATATTTCAGCACTCACATAAGATAATGGCAGTGACATGCCATGCACTAAGCTATGCAATATTTGCCCATCTTCAAGGATTAAAGCAATACCACGGGCAACACCAATTAAAATAGCGGTGGTGACGAGATCTGAAACACCTTCAATAAAGCGGTTTGCAGCATCATCGGCAGATAAACGGCCCAGAATAGCGATCAACACACCCCACGCGATAAACACGCCGCCTAATTCGTATAAGTACCAGCCTTTGGTTGCAATACCCCATACAGCAACACCTAGCGTGACAATAAAGCTACCTAAAATTAATTTATGACGCAGTGCAAGTTCAGGGTAATGCGGTGTTGCTTGATCATTGAGAGGGCAAGGCACATCAAGCATCATGGATTTACTTGGATCGGCGGCCACCTTTTTAGTGTACTGCCACACATGATGAAAACCAATTAGTACAAAGGGCACAAATATCGCTAAGCGCAACCATAAACCAGAATAAACAGGAATTTCAGCAATCTGCTGGGCAATTAACACTGTGAATGGGTTAAACGCAGACACGCCATAACCAATCCCGTAACCGGCTACAATCATCCCTACTGCTGTCATTGCATCAAGGCGCATAGCTTTACAAAGAGCGACTAATATTAATACAAATGGAATATATTCACCCGCTGTACCAATACTGCTTGATGCTAAGGCAAAACAAAAAACCACCATAAATATAAGTCGTTGCGGCTTTTTACCATGGCGCTCAAGTAAACGGCCAATCAACGCATCAACCGTGCCGGTAGCACGGGCAATGGCCAGTACACCGCCAACAATCAAGACAAAAAAGATCACATCTTGCGCCGCAGCAAAGGCGCGCGGAATCGCCGTTAATAAATCCCAAGGGGTAAGATAGTGACGTTCAGCGACCGTATGATAGGTGCCCGCAAGGACCATTTCCCGACCAGACTCGGTGAGTGTTGTGTCAAAAAAACCTTGTGGTACTAACCAGGTAGCAACTAACGCAGTGACCATCATACCTAGCAGTAAAATCAAAGTATGCGGTACTTTGAAAGAATTACTCATACGTTCTCCATTTTTATAATTGGCGCAGCAGATATGCCTCGCTGTTTTTTGTTAAGGATAACACGAGTTATAAAATCACAATAAAAATAGCAACGTCAGTCTGTAAAGGAATGTAACGGGGGGCACTAAGTTAAAGAAGAAAGTTAGTTAAAAAGCGACGCAACAGGTAAATTGCGTCGCTTGTCATTTTATTACGCTTCTTGCTCGGCGATTTGTTTAAATGCTTGCACAAATGCGTCGCTTGGCTGGCCGCCAGTGAGGGCGTATTGATCGTTAATGATAAAGGTTGGCACTGAGGAAATGCCCATTTGCTGTAGCGCATTTTGCTCGCTGCGTACTTCTTGGAAATACTCGCCTGAGTCTAAAATTTCTTTTGCGCGGGCTCTATCAAGACCAACACTTTGTACTACATCAAGTAGGTTGTCTTGCTCATTAAGGAAAATTAAATCGGTAAAGTGGGCTTTAAATAAAGCGAGTTTTAGCTCGGTTTGTTTGCCTTCAGTGGCAGCCCAAGTGAGTAAGCGATGTAAGTCAAAGCTATTGATCATGATGCGTTTACCGTCAAAATTAAAGGTAAAGCCTGCTTTTTCACCCATCTCTAAAATACGTTTGCGGTTTTCGTCGCCTTGCTCCTCGCTCAGGCCATATTTTTGTTGTAAATGCTCATTTAAATCTTGCCCTTCAATTGGCATATCTGGGTTTAACTCAAATGGCTTCCAGCTGATCTCAGCTGAAAATTCGTCACTTAATTGCGCTAATGCTGTTTCAAGGTTTTTATAACCAATAATGCACCAAGGACACATTACGTCTGAAACGATGTCGATTTTTAGCTTTTTCATGAGTGAGCCTATTTTTTACAGTGTGTACGGGTCTATATGCAGGCGCGAAGGGGTTAATTCAAGAGGGGGGATTTTCAATTTACAGAAATAAGTGCTTAAACTGCACGGTAAGCGTTTACCGTGCAGTCGTTATGATGGACTAGCTTAGTCAGCTAAACCAAAAGGGTCTTCGATGCTATGGGCAGGCTCAGTAAACCATTTTGGCCCTTTATCAGTCATATAGAAATGATCTTCTAAGCGAACGCCAAATTCATCAGGTATAACTAGCATAGGCTCATTACTAAAGCACATACCTGTTGCAAGTGGGGTTTTGTTGCCGCCGACTAAATAAGGCCATTCGTGAATATCTAAGCCAATACCGTGGCCTGTGCGGTGGGGGCAACCTGGCGTTTGATATTCAGGACCTAGCTCTTGCGCGGCTAAGTAACTACGCGCGGCGGCATCGACTGCTTCACAAGGCGCACCAATTTTTGCAGCGTTGAAGGCGGCGATTTGCGCGGCTTTTTCGTAATCCCAAAACTGGCGTTGGCGCTCTGTGGCCTCACCAAACACATAGGTGCGGGTAATATCTGATAAATAATCATGTACTTTACAGCCAGTATCAATCAGTACCATATCGCCTTTTTTAAGAATTTGCGGGTCTTTCACGCCATGTGGGAACGAGGTTGCAACGCCAAATAATACGATGCAAAAATAGTTACCTGGAGCACCTACTTTTTGGTGTGCTTGCTTGATAAACGCTTCAACTTCGCTCGTGCTGATTCCTTCGTGTAACATACTTGCAGTTGCTTGGTGAACCGCTAACGTCATATCCATAGCGCGTTGCATCAGTGCCAGCTCGTTGGCTGATTTATGCATTCGACAATGAGCGGTCACAGGTTGTGCATTGACTAGGTTTAAGCCAGTTTGTGCTTTGTTTATACCATCAAAAATAAAGAACTGTGCGCTTTCGTCAATGCCAACAGTGCCATTAGCCGCAATGCCCATTTCTGCGAGTATTTCAACAAATAAAGCATAAGGGTTTTGGTGCTCTTGCCAACCACGAATAGGGCCATCGATGACTTTAAAACCGTTTAGTGAGCCAATTTCAAAATACGGGGCAATGTATTGTACGTCGCCTTTAGCCGGTAATATTGCGCCTACCATACGCTCACTGGCATACCAACGCATACCGGTAAAGTAGGTTAAGTTAGTGCCTGCATTTAAGTAAATTGCATCAATACAATTGGCTTGCATGTAGGCTTGTGCTTTGGCAATACGCGCTAAATGCTCATCAGCCTGAATAGGCATTAAATCGCCCGTCATATCGCTTAGACCGGCGAGTGCTTGCTCTTTAGTTTGCGTACCAATTCCGAATGTTGTCATGGTGCTCTCCTTTATTTATATGCGGCTATTGTGCGTGTGGCTGTGCTTTACTGCAAGCGGGTTGCGTTGAAAAGCGACTCACACAATAAGGGTGTATATCTATTTGCGGCGGGTGGTTTAAACACAGTGCGGTTATTAGCTCTGCGGTTACGGCGCCTTGGGTTAATCCTAAGTGCTGGTGGCCAAAAGCAAAGTACAGGTTATCGTGGTTCGGGGCGCTACCAATAACGGGCAATGAATCCGGTAGCGATGGCCTACAGCCCATCCAGGTACTGTTAGCATGTAATGAAAAGGCTGATCTATTCAGTAATGCTTTAGCGTTGGGTAATAATGCTAATGCGCGTTTGTTATTCATTTTTCGTTTGGTGCCGGCAAATTCTACCGTGCCAGCAATGCGTAGGCCTTGGCTCATGGGAGTCATAATAAAGTGACGCTCGGCAGAGGCCACAGGGCGTGAAAGCCCGTAATTACTGGCTAGCATGCAATGGTAACCACGTTCAGTATCAAGCGGCACTTTGTAGCCTAAAGGTTTCAATAGTGTGTTACTCCATGCGCCTGCGGCGATGACTACTTTATTCGCTGTGACAATTTGATTTTGGCAACTGAGTGTATAACCTTGCTTTGCAGGCTGTATCGAGGTGATTTTTTGTTGGCAAAATTGGCCGCCCAACGCGCTAAATTGTTCTGCTAAGTTGAGGCAAAATAAATGCGGATCAACACTGTGAGCCACCTCTTTAAATAATAAAGCGTAGGTAATGGTTTTAGCTAAATTGGGCTCTAGTAGACGCACGTGTTCGCCATCAAGTAACTCCACCTCAATACCCTGATCAAGGTAGCTGCGCAGCATAGCGTTAATTTTACTAAGAGGGGTGGTCTCAAAAGTCAGTAAGCTGCCCTTTTTAGTTAGTAAGTGGCCTAAATTATACTCACTGAGTAAGCGCTCATAAGCGGGGATCGCTAGTTGGTTTAACGCCTTAAGTGCTTGTGTGTTAGTGCGATAAGTCTTGCTTGGCATGTTTTTAACAAATTGCCAAAACCAAGGTAGGGCTTTAAAGCCATAACGCCAATCAATCCGTAGCGGCCCTAATGGATTGAATAACATACCGGGTAGCTTCTTTAATAGTGAAGGGTGCGCAAGCGGAAACACTTGCTCAGTCGCAAAGTGTCCAGCATTGCCTTTAGAGCAGCCTTGCGCTAAACCATTTTCATCATACAAGGTGACTGCAAAACCTGCTCGTTGTAGTTGTAATGCGCTACAAATGCCAATAATACCAGCTC
Source organism: Pseudoalteromonas sp. 1181_04 (assembly GCF_052850545.1). Lineage (NCBI taxonomy): Bacteria > Pseudomonadati > Pseudomonadota > Gammaproteobacteria > Alteromonadales > Pseudoalteromonadaceae > Pseudoalteromonas > Pseudoalteromonas sp. 1181_04. The sequence goes on along the minus strand of NZ_VXCS01000011.1, from coordinate 121,945 downwards.
CTATAACGGCGACTTGCTGTTTATTTTTATCCGCCAAAATAATTTACCTCTTCTATAAAAGTAATACCAAACACTTGATTTGTAGGCGCGTATACATTGCATCTCACTTTAAACAGTGATTTATGAAAAAAATCCCGCTGTATTAAATCAGTAAATAAGCATTGTTTTTCAGTTTCTTAAGTAGTTATTCCCAATCCCAAAAGAGCCTCAGAAGATAAACCTTTTAACAAACTTTAAGGTGGGATATTGATTATTGTATACAATATACCTATGATATCAAGCCTAAACATCAATCAGGTAATTAAAATGACAGTAACTTGGCAAGGAGTCTGTGCAGCAGTAATGGCTCAGTTTAGTGCAGACGACTCCATTAACTTTGCAACAACAGCAAACATGAGCGATGAACTGATCAACAAAGCTGTTCACGGCATGATTGCACTGGCTATAGCAAGCCCTACTAACCTAACAAAATTAAAGTGGGCTAAGTGATGCGTAAAGGAAGTTTTTTTTGTATTGACGGCCATACTTGTGGCAACCCAGTTAGGCTTATAACCAGTGGTCACCCGCAATTGAGCGGGCAGAGCATGAGTGAGAAGCGCCAAGATTTTTTGCAAAATCACGATTGGATCCGCCAAGCACTGATGTTTGAACCTCGCGGTCACGACATGATGTCGGGCGGATTTTTATATCCACCGACCACGGAAGACGGCGATGCCGCTATTTTATTTGTTGAAACATCTGGGTGTTTGCCTATGTGCGGCCACGGCACAATGGGTATCGTTACGTTTGCTTTAGAGCATGGTTTGTTACATGCAAAAGTGCCAGGGACCCTATTGTTAGACACACCTGCTGGGCGTGTTCAAATCAATTATGAAATGACCGGTGGTAAAGTACAGTGGGTAAAAATTTATAATGTACCTGCGTATTTAGCACATCAGTCGATAGTTATTGAAGTGCCTGAATTGGGCGAGCTTGAGGTAGATATTGCCTATGGTGGCAACTTTTACATTATTGTTGAACCACAGGGTAATTATAAAGGCATTGAACATTTAACGGCTGGGCAAATTTTGCAATATAGCCCGCTAGTGCGTGATGCAATAAACGCCAAAATTAAATGTGTTCATCCGCTTGACTCAACCGTTCAAGGCGCAAGCCATGTTTTATGGACAGGCACCCCAAAAAATGCCAATTCAGACGCCGCAAATGCAGTTTTTTATGGTGATAAAGCCATTGATCGCTCGCCATGTGGAACAGGCACCAGCGCTCGTATGGCACAGCTATTTGCCAAAGGGCAGTTGGCTCAAGGGCAAAATTTTATTCACGAAAGTTATATTGGCAGCCAGTTTATTGGTTGCATTGAACACGTAACAGAGATCGCAGGCATAACAGCTATCTTACCAAGTATTCAAGGTTGGTCTAGGGTGACGGGCACAAGTGCTATCACCGTAGATGACGATGACCCATACGCATTTGGGTTTCAAGTAATTTAATGAGGAGCAAAGCATGACATTAACAGGACAAAGTTTAGTAGCAGGGCAATGGCTCGGTCACTCTGGAAATGGTGAATTTAACGCATTTTCCCCCGCCCGCAATGAACCACTCGCAACGCGCTTTTTTAACCTCAGCGCCACTGAGTTAGACAGTGCAATAGAAGCCGCACAATCGGCGTTTTATGAATATCGTAAAACCAGTTTTGCACAACGAGCAGATTTTTTAGAATGTATTGCTGATCATATTTTAGCGCTTGGTGATGAGTTACTTGAGCAAACACAGCAAGAAACCAACTTACCGCTGGCACGTTTGCAAGGTGAGCGTATGCGCACCGTAAATCAGCTTAAAGCCTTTGCTAATGCATTACGTGACAACCCTGAATCGCCACTGGGTTTAAAAATAGTGGATGAAGCAGATGCCACCAGAGCACCGTTACCAAAGCCGCACACTGAACTTAACTATTTACCGCTGGGGCCGGTGGCTGTATTTGGTGCATCTAATTTCCCTTACGCCTTTTCAACACTGGGCGGCGATACCGCCGCAGCCCTTGCAGCAGGCTGCCCAGTAATTGTAAAAAACCACACCGCGCACCCAGGAACGGGTGAGTTGATGGCACGTGTGGCGCTTGCAGCCATTAAAGAATGTGCAATGCCGTTAGGCGTGTTTGCAATGGTACAAAGTAAAGCCTACGACATATCGCATCAATTAGTGGCTGCGCCGGCAATAAAAGCGGTGGGGTTTACAGGCTCATTTAATGTGGCCAGCAAGCTGCAAGCAACAATTGCCAAGCGTGAAGAGCCGATACCATTTTATGGTGAGCTTGGCAGTATTAACCCACAAGTTATTTTACTCAATAAAGCCATTGAACATAGCAAAGAGATGGCACAATCACTTTGCCAGTCAATGCTGATGGGGAACGGGCAGTTTTGCACTAGCCCAGGGCTTTGGTTAGTACCAACCGGGTGTGACGAACTCGAAGCACATATAACAGCGTGTATTAATGATGCCCCATCAGACACTTTACTCACCCCTGGGATTGTTAAAACCTTTAAACACCAAATAGCAGAGCGAACTCAGCTTGATAAGCTTAGCGTGCTGGGTAAAGGCAAGCTGGAGCATGAATTTCATGCTAATGCACATGTATTTGCTTGTAATGCTGATGACTATTTAGCAATCTCAGCTTTGCAAGAAGAAGTGTTTGGCCCTGCTGCGTTAGTGGTGCGCTACGACAGTGAACAGCAGCTCATGACATTGATAAACCAATTACAAGGGCAGTTAACCGCCAGTATTCATGGCACTGAAGCTGATTTAAACAACGCCGATAGCCTTATCGAAGCGCTGCAATATAAAGTAGGTCGTTTGATAAAAAATCAGCTGCCAACAGGTGTTGAAGTGTGCGCTTCAATGAACCACGGTGGGCCGTTCCCAAGTTCAACCGATGTACGCAGTACCTCTGTGGGCGCAAATGCAATGTTACGTTTTATGCGACCAATTTGTTATCAAGCATAGGATTTATTGGGCGGGATATGCAAATTGTATATTCCCGCTTTCCCCCTTGTTTATATAGGGTACAGACAGATTCTCACTTGGCATATGAGTGAACTTGAGTATAATGTATGCTAAATGCAATGTAAGAGGATCACCATGGCTATCGAGCACAAAACCCGCACCCAGCTTGTTGCAGAAGCAATTCGCGCAAAAATTCTCTCTGGTGAAATTAAAGCAGGCGAGCCCTTACGTCAAGCTGCACTGGCAACAGAGATGAACGTAAGTCGTATTCCTGTACGTGAGGCACTTCTTCAGCTTGAAGCCGAAGGGCTTGTTAACTTTGAAGCGCACAAAGGAGCTACGGCAACAGAGCTTTCAGCATCACAAATTGATGAGATTTTTGATTTAAGAGCCTTACTTGAAGCAGAGCTATTAAGCCATTCAATAGACGGTTTAACAGATCAAGATTTAATCGACGCTGAGCTTATTTTAACTGAGCTTGAAAGCGCTATGGATGCGGGCGACACCCACCTTGCCACAGGCGATTTAAATAGTCGATTTCATGGTAAATTATATTCGCGCGCGCAACGGCCACAAACCCGTGAGCTGGTAGATATGTATAGTAAAAATTCAGAGCGCTACGTGCGCATGCATATTTTACTGGCTGGTGGTTTAACCACCGCACCCGAAGAGCACCGCACATTGTTAAATCACTGTCGCGCAAAAGACACTAAAAAAGCCTGTGACTTTTTGAAAAAGCATATCTTGGGCGCCAAAAACGACATTAAAAAGCTATTATTAAAAATCGAAGACGAAAAAAGGTAACCTTAATAAGTTGTTATTATAAATTTTAATGTGTGTTTACGCAGTTCAGGGTAATCACTCAAGAGTGTTTATCGGTATTCTTGGTAAAAGGCTGTTAGCTATCTGTCAGAAATTGCGAGTATCTATGAATAATGAATATCATTGGTGGGATCTGGAAGACTCTAGCTTCAAGGGTGTTTTATACGACTCGATAAATTGTTATTTCTTGCATGACTTGCCTTACAAAAACTGGGAAGAGTTTTCTGAAGCTGACCCACATATGGCTTATGCACAATTAACCTATGTCCGATTTAACATGCTTGAACAACAATTCATTGATTTGCGGGTTATCCCTCAAATGCTTGGGGTTGAAACTGTTCCAGTTAAATCCAGCGTTCAAGACATAAATAGATACGACTGGCTTAAATCTATCGTTGATTTGACTTTATTCCGTTTTTCCAGCTTGAGAGATATAGCCTTTCATTTTGTGAATGAAGTTTTGGAGCTAGGACTTTCTGATTTTCAGTTAAATATTAAGCAACTCAAAAAAGCTCTCAAAACAGAGTACCCTGAAATTCTAGAGGACTTAAAAACTCTTGATAAAACCGGTGAAGAATTGCGGACTGATCGTAATGACCGAGCACACAAGGGATTCAGTGAACTCTATACTGGCGATGATAAAATGTTCAAAAATATGTCGTGGATGGAAGGCAAAGTTATCGACAACACTGATTATGATTTGGTCGGTATTTATGAAAACTCCCGTGACAAAATTTGTGATCTAGTAGTTCAAGAAGTGCAGGTGGCATTAAGAGCTACAATCAATTTAGTTGATAATTGCTATGACCACTATCGTGATACACACCTTAGGCTATCATGCGGTTCTGCAATGGGAGTGTCGCAGCATTTCCCACTGCATTGTGAAAAAGATAGCTAACAAGCAATTTAAGAGTGATTCCCCACGCTTGGCAGTTTCAGTTTAGGGCTAGTTCAGTGTTTACGGTGTTCAATTTGAGCATCGTGGTAGCGTGGCCCACACCTTAATTGGGGGTTGAGGCTGTAGAATTACTCTTTTTTTAAGAAAGACAGCCAGTTTTATGGGTTCCAAATGCATTACCTAATGCTTTAAAAACGCTTAGAGTTAATTACAGGAGCTCGTCTTTTAATTGAATTTGGCTGTTGGAGTTATACTACAGCCTCGTTAGGTGATTTACATGGATGGTTGGCAGTATCACGATATTGGTTTTGAATCCCAAACTAAAAAAATCAATGGTATTAATATTTGGAAGTATCCTTGGAACGACATGGACGAACCATCATTTGAAGTGCCTCATCCTCAATATCCAGATCAACGTCATAAAATCACACCTTACTTTATTAAAACTAAAGGTAAAACTCTTACATTTGCTGCGGGTGAAGTTAGTAATTGCGTTTGATGTATTTATGTTGCAGAATCAATTGCCTAATACATATGAGCCTTAACTCTGTCAATAGGCAATAGTGTTCTTTTTGACCGTTTTATAAATTGAAGGTCAATCAAAAATCAACTCTAATTCAATAAGCAAATTCGTTTACTTCGTATGTCGATGTGGCTGTTAAGCAAGTAGCTTACGGCAAACACATCTAGGGTGCGTTACGCAGTAATCTCTTATTGCGATCTTATCGCAGCCAGGTTTTTCCCATATCCTTTTGGACTTTCTGGGGCACTACGACTAAATAGATTTAGAAGGTAGAACGAAGCAGGATGCCAGAGCCGAGACATTCATCGGTTAACCTAATCATGGCAAGTAGCCTAGGCCTGTTTTGAATAAAATAAGATGTAACAATCTCAAAAATAGCCAATCTGTAAAGATAAAAACTCCGTAACAACGGAGTTTTTGCTATTTGAATATTTTAAAACATCAGTCTAGTAAATCGAGGACCTCAAGTCGTTCTTTTGCTAGGGCATACCGTGTGTGCACGTCATCAATTTGCTGTTGGGTTAACTTCTTGCCAAAGGTGCGAAGCCCACCTGTTAGATCATTATGATGAATGCCAAAAGCAAACTTAAGGTATTCTAAAAGTAACGGCTGTGCATCAAGATAGGATATAGAGTTCATCGCTTGAGAGATTTTGTTTGCCTCGGCCCATTCTCCGTTATTTACATACTCTTGCATTGTAATACTCGCTTTTGGGAATATGCAGCCCACACCTGTAATGCCGCCACATGCGCCTGCGAGTCCTGCATGTACAGTAACGGTGTCAACACCGGCCAATACTTTTAAATTTTTGTTCTCTAACATCATTGTTTCAATAACTGACACATCGATAGTTGATATTTTAAGCGCAGTTACCTCTGGTAGAGCTGCAAGCCTTGTAAGCAGATCAGTTGAAAGCGCATGGTAGCCCGCTGCGTCAGGGTTGTTATAGGGCATTATTGTTATGCCGGCCTCTTTTGCCGCTGAGGCGCTAAGCGCGTAGTAAGCATACATCTGTTCATCACAAGGTGTTTCTTTGGTTTTTGGTGGCATTACCATAACGGTATCTACGCCGACCGTTGCGAGTTCTTTTACTATTTTGGCTAGTTCTTCTTTGGTTTCTGCCGCTGCGCCACTGATTAAAGGAACGTTGTGTTCTTTAGCAACACTTGAAAGGGCTTTTAGTAAAGAAAGGCGTTGCTCAGCACTTAGGTAGCTGTTTTCACCCAGCGTACCAGAGCCAACAAGTCCACCCATACGAGTACCCCCCTTTCCTTGCACTTTTAAAATATCTGCAGCGTATTTTTTTGTTGTATCAAGGTCTATTTCCAGGGCTCCGGACTCTGACTCTTTTAGCCATGTAAATACGGCCGGCATAACTGTATATCGCCAATCTTTACTGTTCGTTTGCATCATATTTCCTCTTATAAATACATATTGTATACATTATACATTTAGATTGTATCAGCTAAATTGCTTTCGGCAAGGCCGGAATAAAAATAAACTAAACCCTGTATTAATTACTTTGCTCACTTCTGTTACTTTTTAGGTGTTCAGTGTGAGTTTGCAAGCAATTGATTATAAATATTGTTTTTGAATAAGTTTGACATGAACCATCTTGTTTTTTAATTTTACGTAAATTAAATGTATATTACATATTGTATACAATATGTAAAGAGTGTATATTTTTTACGTCAAGGTTAGCCTGGCAACAAAAAATCAACAGGATCAAAGGAACATTTCATGTTTACGAATAATAAAAAGCAAACTCGGGGAGTGGGTGTTAAAACCCTACTGGCAACAGCTGTTACAGCTGCATTAATAATGACACCAGCTGCGCAGGCCGTAGATGGTAGTAGTATTGTAAAAGGTCATATTGTTGCACACTCTGGTAATGATTTGATTGGCGCAACAATTACACTTAAACACAAGAGTAAAGGGCTTGTTTACACTATTACGAGTAATGCTGAAGGCGATTACTTATTACGTAATGTACCGGTGGGTATGTACGATGTAACGATTGTAAAAGATGGCTATCAAACACTAATTGAAGAAGATGTAGCAGTGACCATTGGTCAATCAATCATTCTCGATGTACAACTTTATAAAGCTGGTACTGATATAGAGCGTATCGCGGTAACAGGTTCGGCAATTCGTCGTGTAGATATGGCTTCCTCTACCTCCGGTTTAACGTTTAGTGATGCTGAGCTTAAAGCAATGCCGGTTAATACAGGCTTTGAGAGCATTGCTTTACTTGCGCCAGGTACCGCTGCACCTGGTGGCTCTAATTTTAAAGGCGCATCAAGTTTTGGTGGTTCATCGGCTGCTGAAAATGGCTACTATTTTAATGGCTTAAATGTAACGAGTATTCGTACTGGTTTAGGTTCCATTCGCCTTCCTTGGGAAGCTATATCCCAAACTCAAGTTAAAACCGGTGGTGTAAGCCCTGAATTTGGTGGTGCATTAGGCGGCATTGTAAACGCTGTGTCTAAATCGGGCGATAACGACTTTAAATTCGGTGCAGAGGTGCGCTGGGATCCTGATGGCCTTCGTAGTCAACATGATTCAATATTTCAAGATAGTGGGACAATAAACACTAATACACAGCAAAGCAGTTACGACTTTAAAGAAGTACAGCTATGGGCAAGTGGTGCAATTATTGAAGATACCCTGTTCTTTTATGGTTTATTTGCACCACGCAGAGAAGAGTCTAATAGCGCAGGGCAAACCACTTTTTCTGATTTTGAGCGTGATGAAGACCGTTGGTTCACCAAAGTGGATTGGTTTATTAATGAAGATCACTCTATTGGTTTCTCTGCAATGAACAATAAACGTACTTGGACTGATAAAACGTTTGCGTATAGTTGGCAAGATAATGTGGTAGGTGATCAACAAGGTGTCGATGCACCAGGCGAAGATGGCGGCAATGTATACAGTATTAACTACAATGGCTACCTCACAGATACTTTTTCAGTGTCAGCCGTTGTTGGTCGTGTTACTGAAAATGTTGAGAACGTTGTAGCATCACCTAATCCCGGCGTGTGGGATGAACGTGACGGTTTTGTAACTCTAAGCCAGCATACAAATTCCGGTATAACGGAAGAAGAGTATATTCGTGACCAAGCCAGAATTGATTTTAACTGGGACTTGGATATGCATTCAATTCAATTTGGTATTGATTACACCAATGTGAAGGTTGATTATTTTGAAGGCCAAAATGGTATTGGGGATGCACAAGGCTGGTGGACTATAAAAACTGCTGGTGAAAATGATATATCAAGTGCTGCGCTGGGGAGTGACTTTATCGAAAGGCGGGTCCGTAGCCGTGAGGTCGATTCAGATACAACTTCACTGGCGTTTTATATTAATGACTCATGGCAAGCAACTGATAATTTAGTCCTTAATATGGGTTTGCGTTATAGCCAGTTTGAAAATACGGTGACAGATGGCCGAGCATTTGTTGATATTGATAATCAAATAGCGCCACGCTTACAGGCTATTTATGATGTATCGGGTGACGGTAGCGCTAAAATATTTGCCACTTACGGGCGCTATTTTCAGCCAGTATCTGCGAACATGAATATCACTCAAGGCTCTGCATCAATTGAATGGTTTGAGTATTTTGAATTAGATCAATTAGAAGGCAATGGCTCGCCTACTTTATTAGCTGACGGCTCACCTAGCAGAGGTGATATGTTACGAGATAGACGCTGGCGCCAGCGTGGTATTACTGAACCTGGGTTAATTGCCTCGTCTTCTTTAAAACCAATGTACAGCGATGAGTTCACAATAGGGTATCAACAAGAAGTTTTTGATTCTATGTCTGCCGGCGTACGTGCTATTTACCGCGACCTTGGGCGCAGTGTTGAAGACACGGATGTAGGCCCTATACTTGCCAAGAAACTTGCCGAAATGGGGATCACCGATAACGTAGGGCAGGGTTCATATTATGTGCTTAATAATCCTGGTGAAGCGATTCAAATGTCGTATGACTTTGATGGTGATGGAGAAATAGATAACGTTAATTTAAGTGCTGATGAGCTTGCACTTGCCGAAGCACAACGCAAATATTTGGCCCTTGAGTTTACCTTAGATGGCAATGTAACCGATGACTTGCGTATCAATACTTCATATACATGGTCACATAGCTACGGTAATACGGAAGGTTTAGTTAAAACGGATAACGACCAAGCAGATCCTGGTTGGACGACCTCTTACGACTATGGCGATTTGATGGATCATGGCTATGGTAATTTACCAAATGACCACCGCCACGCAATCAAATTTAGTGGCGCGTATAATATTACCGATTCACTGACTGTAGGTTTAGTTGCGCGAACTACATCGGGTCGTCCAAAGAGCTACTTCTCAGTTCACCCTGAAGGTGTTGATAGCTGCGAGCAAGGAAGCCCGTGGGATGCATGTGTGAGTAAATACTATGACCAAGCATCGCACTATGATGAAAATGGTAACCCGGCACCACGCGGAAGCAAAGGTAACTTACCGTGGTTAACTAATGTGGATATGTCACTGACTTATTATACTGACTTTTTTGGCTCTGACATGACCTTAAAAGGCACGGTATATAACTTATTCGATGGAGATAGCGCGGTATCGATAAACGAGGAGCGAGCTCAATATGGCGATAATGGCTTAGAGCTCAACCCAGATTATGGTTTAGTAACTGGCCGCCAAGGTGCTCGATATATATCGTTAACCGCACGTATAGAATTTTAAGTTCCCTGGTAAGTGGCTGTAAATTGTCGTTTTAGTAAATAGTATCTAACAAGCGAAAACTAAAACTGACAAAATGTTTAAGCACATTCTCATTAAGAGTAACACAGCCTTGATGCTGAGTAGGTAACTGCTCAGCATTTTTTATTAAAGTTATTGCACTAAAAAATATTGAGATATATTGTATACAAAAGTGAAGGAGTTAATTATGACCCAGACTTTATTTTCCCATTGGCAGCAGCCTAATAATGATTGGTTACAAATACATACTTTAGAGATGCACACTGGTGGTGAACCATTGCGTATTATAGTTGATGGCTTTGAGCAACTTACAGGTGATACGATGCTTGAAAAGCGTGCCGATTGTTTAGCGCGTTTTGATTATTTACGAAAAGCATTGATGTTTGAACCTCGTGGTCATGCCGATATGTATGGCGCAGTGATCACTTGTGCTGTGCGCTCAGATAGCCATTTTGGCGTACTTTTTTTACATAATGAAGGTTATAGCACCATGTGCGGGCATGCGATTATTGCACTGGCTACCGCTGCAAAAGATTGCGCACTTGTTGACTTTAAAGATGGCTATAATGAACTAAGAATAGACACTCCAGCTGGGCTTATAAAAGCGTATGTTGAACTTAACAATAATCAGTTACAGCAAGTATATTTTGATAATGTCGCCAGTTTTGTTGATAAATTAGACGTTAAAATAAGCTTGCCGATGTGTGGTTCGGTTAGCTGTGATATAGCGTTTGGCGGTGCATACTACGCATTTGTTGATGCAGATACTCTTAATTTAAGCTTAGCACCTGACAATCATGGACATATAATTAGCCTTGGGAAAGCCATTAAACAGCAAGTGACTAATCAATATCAGCCAACGCACCCAACCGATCAGGCACTGGGTTTTTTATATGGGGTTATTTTTTACTCCAATAGCCAGTTATCACAAATTAACCACTTTAGCCGTCATGTGTGTGTATTTGCCGAAGGTGAACTTGATCGAAGCCCTACAGGCACGGGCGTAAGCGCTCGTGCTGCATTAGCTTTTGCCAAAGGCGAATTAGCGGTAGGACAAAGTGTAAATATTGAGAGCATTTTAGGCTCAGCATTTAATGTAATGGTTAAGCAAACATGTGAGGTTAAAGCACGGTCTGCGATTATTCCTCGTGTTACGGGTACAGCCTTTGTGACGGGTAAACATACCTTTTTAATTGATCCAACAGATCCCCTAAAACAAGGATTTATTTTTCGATGAATAATCATTTTTTAGTACGCCAACAATTACTAAAACAACGTATGGTAGAGCAAAACTTAACGGCGTTATTAGTGTTAGGGCATGAGAATATTCGCTACTTGAGCGGGTTTAGTGGTAATGCCGCGTATGCAATTGTGACGCAAGCTAGCTGCATACTTATTACTGATTATCGTTACTTTGAGCGCGCACAATCTGAGTGCCAAGGGTTTGAAGTGATCAGCCGCGACCGTGATAGCGAAAGTTTAGGCTGTTGTATTAACCGTTTTTTACCTGCTAACAGCCATTTAGGTTTTGATGCGGCATTTATTAATGTGGCATTGTGGCAGCAAATTGCTAGTGATTTGAGTGGTCACACATTAATGCCAATTCAAGGAGTAATTGAACGTCAGCGCATGATCAAAAATGACTGGGAAGTAGCACAAATAAAAGCTGCGGCTGCGATTGCGGATGAAGCACTTGCACACACTATTCCATATTTTAAAGTAGGTGTAAGCGAACGTGATTTAGCCTTAGAGCTAGAGTTTAGAATGCAAAAATTAGGCTCTGAAGGAATGTCATTTGCAACGATTTTAATGTTCGCAGAGCGTACCTCGCTGCCCCATGGTAGCCCCAGTGATAGAACACTTAAAGAAGGCGACTTTATTACCCTAGACTTTGGCGCTGTTGTTAATGGCTATCGCTCAGACATGACACGTAGTTATGTATTAGGTAAAGCGTCAAGCAAACAAGTTCAAATTTACAATGCAGTTGCGACTGCACAACAAGCTGCTATTAATTTAATTAAGCCAGGGGTTGATTGCATTGATTTACAAAATGCATCACAACAAGTATTGGATGGCTCTGGTTTTGGAAAATGGGCAGGACAAGGGCTTGGCCACGGTTTAGGGCTATTTTTACACGAGCAGCCGTTTATCAATAGCAACGTTAAGCACGTATTAGAAGTGGGCAATGTGATCACCATAGAGCCAGGTATTTATATCTCTGAATATGGCGGGGTGCGTTTAGAGGAGGACATCTTGATCACCAACACGGGTTATGAAATTTTAACTCACGCACCTAAACCATTCGAACTGGAGTTATAAAATGCAAGTTATTGATAAAAAACACATTGATAACGCCCTTGATTTTGACTCGTTAATCACTGCTATGCAGCAAGGTTTTGCCCTCGATTTTACTATGCCAAAGCGTAACGTCTATGAGTTAGATAGCAACAGCGGTAGCCGGGATGCGTTTGCTGTGTTACCTGCATGGAATGAACAAGTGATTGGCGTAAAAGCATTTACTTATTTTCCTAATAATGGCGAGGCGGGCTTTGATTCTTTGTATTCTAAAATAATGTTGTTTTCGCGCGAGCACGGCGAACCGTTGGCACTGGTAGATGGCACGAGTATTACTTTATGGCGTACGGCAAGCGTATCGGCGCTTGCGAGTCGTTATTTATCCCGAGAGAATAGTAATCATTTAGTATTTTTTGGCAGTGGTAACTTAGCCGAGTATATGGTGCGTGCGCATTTGGCTGTTCGTAATTTTAAACGAGTAACGCTGGTGGCGCGTAATCATTTAAAAGTAGTCGCCCTGCAAAGTTGTTTAGAGCAGTTATATCCTGATGTTGAGTTTGTCATTGGGCAAAGTACGCAAGAAGTAATTTACAGTGCTGACGTGATCAGCTGCGCGACCGGCTCTCAAGTGCCATTATTTGATGGCAACTGGTTAAAATCAGGCACGCATGTTGACCTAATCGGTAATCATCAGAGTGACCATCGCGAATGCGACACCGCCACAATTACTCGTAGCCGCGTTTATGTTGATAGTAAAACCAATGTATTAGGAGAAGCAGGTGAATTATTAATACCAATAAGTGAAGGTGTATTTTGCGAGCAAAGCGTATGTGCTGAATTAGCTGATTTAGCGAAGGTAAATACCGTAGCCCGTTTTAACGAAACGGATATAACGGTATTTAAATCAGTTGGTACAGCACTGAGTGACTTGATTGCTGCAAATCAAGTTTATCAATCTCTACAGAACTAATAGATAATTTGTGGTGAGTTTTTAATGTGTGTGCTGTGTGTCTGTTTTAGTTTTATAAGGTAAGTGAAAGATGAATACTGTGCTATTGATATTGGGTGTGTGTTTTATTTTTGCAGGGTTACTGCCTCTTTTTAGGTGGTTAAAGTGTAAAATAAGCAAACATCACTGGCGCGTGTGTGTGATTGATAACATCACTAATGCGGTTAATACTCGTATTGGTGCTCATGAACTATTGCCGTCACAGTCAATGTTAGTTAGCTTTAGATTTAACAATCATTTGTATAGCGTATTGGTCAGTCACGACAACACCCTGCTCACACGATTCAAACAAGGCGAGCCTTGCAGTGTATTGGTTGATAAAAATAACCCGCAAAAGGTTTATAACAACTCACAACTATGGCAAAGCTATGCATTAGTTTGGTTGGTTAGCGGTCTAAGTTTGTGCGTGGGGAGCTATTTTTTAACGTGAGGTAAACGAGCATGCTTGGTATGCAACTCACTTATATTGTTTAGTTTTTAGTTATAAAAAAAGGGGGCCAGCCCCTTGTTAAATAGTATGTTATTTAGGTTGGAAGGTTGAGTAACTATTTATTAGGTTGCGATAATCTGGAATGTGGTTTGAGAATAGAGTCCCCAGTCCTTCCACATCATTGCGCCAGTCTCTATGTAATTCGCAAGCTGCGCCAAACCAGGTCATAAGTTGTGCGCCAGCAGCTGACATGCGATCCCAAGCTGCATCACGAGTCATTACATTAAAGGTGCCTGAAGCATCAGTGATCACGAATACATCAAAACCCTCTGCTAAAGCGGATAAAGCTGGGAATGCAACGCATACTTCAGTTACTACTCCAGCAATAATGATTTGTTTTTTTCCTGTAGCTTTAATAGCGGCAACAAACTCTTCATTATCCCATGCGTTAATTTGTCCAGGCCGAGCAATGTAGGGCGAATCTGGAAACATTTCTTTTAACTCAGGTACTAGCGGGCCGTTGGGGCCTTCTTCAAAGCTGGTGGTTAAGATTGTTGGCATCGCAAAGTATTTTGCACAGTCTGCCAATGCGAGTAAGTTAAAAGACATCCACTACTTTTAAAAATTAAAATGACACCTAACTTCAATACAGTTACAAGAGTTTTTATGTGTCTAATGATATTAAAAAACTCTTCTCAGAATAGTAAATGTTCATTTTTGGGCGAGTATAGCAAATAACTGGCAGCACAAGCTTCAGCCTTGAGCTGATAAAAAGTAAAAAGTTGTTTTATATGGTATTACGCTAATAGTTTTTCGCAATTTTTGCGGTTACTTCGTCGTTTAAAGTGTTGGTGTTCACAATACCGGTCAATTGCATCTGGTTTACCAACTGCACCATGAAAGACTTTAGTAAACCTACTGGTGATTTTTAGCCAGTTTTCAGGGCATATGTTTAGTTGCTCTAGTAGCGGTGGCAAAGAATGATCTATATAACCTGTTTTATCTGTTTTTATGCAGCGCCCTGTTTTATCAACAAGGTTTAGGTAAGAGTTCAGTTCAAAAGGCAAACCATTTACAGTGTGTTTTGTTGTTAAACCTGCAAAGCGAAATAAGGACCTAGGTTGTTTGGCATTTTGTGCTGCTGCAATACGTTTTTTAATACTTGTATAATTTGAGTTTTCAGGTGATGAAGCGGTTCCAGCACGGATTGGGTTTAGATCGACATAGGCCATACAAGCCACTAGTGCTGACTCATCAAGTAAAGCTTGAGATTTAAAGCGTCCCTCCCAAAATCTACCTTTACAATTATCTTCTTTATTAGCTTTGCGAGCAATGTACTCATTAAGTGATCGCATAAACCAGCTAATGTCCATTAGCCTTGAACGATATTCTCCAATGCTAGACTTTACTAATTGCAGTTCGACAGAAGAGAGTACCTCATTTTTCACAAAGCGTTGAGTTAATAAAGTACCTTTAAATGCTTTGTGCCAGCGTAAAGCAATGGCTTTATCATTTAGGCGGTTAGCTTTATTATTAGCTACATGAAGGATGATATGTGTATGATTACTCATCACAGCATAGGCGCATACATCAATACAAAATATTGAAGCGAGCATTATAATTTTATCTTCAACCCATTCTCTGCGGTGCTCATACGATTGGCCCGTATGCTTGTCTATGCCACATAAATAAGCTTTTCTTACGCAACGAGATATACAGTGATAGTAGCGAGTATCACTTAGGCTAATTTGTCTTTTTCGAGCGATTGCCATAAAACCTCCAATGTTGTGTTTCTATAAAAATACTAGTCACTTTATATAGGACTGCAACTTTATGATGGGTTTGAATTGGAATCAGTTGTTGAATTTAGATTTAAGTGGGTGTCATGTAAATTTTTTATCATTATGCGACTTGTAATGAGGTGTAATGTTTTATTTCATGTCGACGTTTACGCTTATAGAGCTGTTAATCCTAGCAGCGTAAACGTCACAGGAACTCGACAATGATTACTTCAAAACTTTTATTTGTGGTTTTACTTGGTACGGCATCGATTGCGCATGCTGGTACGCAGTACACAACACAACCTGCAAGCAATATTACGACAACATCGGCGCAGTTAAATGGTTATTCGGCATCTACTATTGGCTTAAGTGGTGAAATAATTGATTATGGTGAAACCACAAACTATGGCTTTAGTGTTTTAGTCACACCCGCAGGAGTTAATGGCCCTGTGAGTGCGCAAGTAGCTAATTTAGATTGTGGAACGCAGTATCATTTTCGGTTTCATGGTGATCCAAAACCGCCCAGATCAACACTGCAAGGTGAAGATCTCACTTTTACCACGCTACCATGTAACCCCACTATATTAAACAATATCTCCCTAGAAACAGGTGGCCAATATTACGTTGTGGCTGAGAATAATGGGGGGGATACAGTGAATGCAAATCGTCTTGCAATTGGTCCATGGGAGCAATTTAATTTAATAGATATTAATGGCGGTGATTTGCTAAGTGGTGATGAAATACATATCCAAACAACATCAGGATACTATTTTGTGGCAGAGCAAGGTGGTGGGGCTGCACTTAATGCAAACCGAACTGCGGCATCCATATGGGAAACGTTCACTATAGAATTACCAAATAACCCTGGTGCATTAATTCAAAATGGTGACAACATCGCGCTTAAATCGATTAATGGTTATTACGTACAAGCGGTCAATAATGGTGGTTTTGGAACCAATGTTCTGCCTACAGTTATAGGTTGTAATGCAATGTATCCTTGCTCATTAGAAATGTTTAAAATAATATTTTAAGTGTGGGTCGCAATTACCAAAACAGTCTATTGTAAGGTAGTTGCGACTTTCAATATAATACGTTGCACTTGCTGCTGAGGTTTACTCCATAGCGCAGTGTTAACAACCATATCAAAGTATGATATTTAATTATTCAAAGTATATATGACACTCTTAACAATCATTTTCAAAGCTCAGCTGCTCTATTTAACGAGGTTTTTTAGCATAGGGTAGACGCGTTATAGCGTGTGTTTTGTGATAACTATCTAAGCCGCTAATGGTGACGGTGTTGATTGACTCTAAATCGATAAAACCATCCTCTAAAATTGCTGAGTCTTCAACATGTAAGTCTATAATCTCACCGATTACTAACTCAGTGCCATTTACGGCAAGGTGTTGATGTTCAACAAATTTAACTGCATACTTTAAACGGCTTTGAGCAACAAACGGAGCCGAAAAATTAGCCAGATACTCGGTTGTAAGGCCTGTAGCATCAAATTCAGATTCATTTTTATCGTAACGGGCAGAAGTCTGGTGAGCTTGTTCCACAATCTCGCTATTCACTTGGTTAATAGTGTAAACACCGGTTGCTAAAATATTCTCGAAAGTATGACGAGGTACACTATGTGGGCGCATAATCATACCTACAAGCGGTGGATGCGCGCCAAGGTGAATAACCGAACTTACAATTGCTAAGTTGGTGTTGCCTGCACTATCTTGAGTACCAATTAAGTTGGCACTTTTAAAACCAGATAGTGAGTTTATTAAATGCGTACGGTAGTGTTTATCTAACTGACTAATGGCGTCTGTTGTAAAGTGCATGGTTTATCCTTACCAGTGTATGTGCTCACCTTGCCAATCAATGTAGGCGGGTTGACCTACCTCAGTGAGCTGTTCAGGTTGTTGTAAAAGAGTATAAAGTTGTGATGCTACAAACTCAGGTGTAAAGAGCTTACCTGCGGGTACATTTTTTTGAAACGGCTTAGATAAATTAGTATCTGTTGTGCCCGGATGAAAAAGAATTAAACGGGTTTGTTTTGCGCGTCGTTGCAGTTCAATAGCTGCTGTTTTGAATAACATATTAAGTGCTGCTTTTGAGGCGCGGTAGCTGTACCAGCCGCCTAAGTTATTGTCTGTAATACTACCTACTCGCGCACTTAAGGCCGTTATGGTACAAGGTATTTTGTGGCTAAGTAGCGGCGCTATTGCTTGCAGGCACAAAATAGGAGTCAATGTATTGGTGTTGAGTAAGGTATTGAAATAATGCTCATCGATATCGTCGAGTTTTTTTTCAGGCATAGATTGCGCATAATGTAGCTGGCCGTTAAAAATAACTACCTGAGTTGGGTATATTGCGCGCTCTTTAAGTAAGTTTGTTAATTCACTTAAGCGTGCTTTGGAATAGTCACAAACAAACTGCTCAACAGCAATACCGACAGCGGATGTGTCAATACAGCTGCGACTTACACAAAAAACCATAGCCTGTGGATCGTGTTTGGCAATTTCTTTTAGATACGCATTTGCAATTTCACTACTTGCACCGAAAATAATATAAGCGTTAGTCATTATTTTATCCCACAACTTGATTTACAGAAAATGCGTGTGATCTGTCTGCGGTATTTAGCAAACAGGCGATAACCTAGATCGGCAATAAAGCGTATTATGGGCAATTGTAGCAGCTTTAGCCATGAATGACGGCCAACAGTTTGCCATGCTTCAAATGTGACATCTAATCCGTAAATCATTTCACCGTTATCACGCTGGCCATGCAAAAACGCCATGGCATCGTGGCGTTTTATGTTTTTAAAGCGCTGCTCAAAATCATCTTTATTTATATCTTCGAGTATTATTTTGTTGTGTGTGTCAGCACGCTTAAGTGAATCCATTTCTTTAACACAAAGCGGGCAATTACCATCGTAAAAAATAATCATAGTTACTCAAAATTCATCGATTCATTATGTCTTGTTACGAAATAGAATAAGCCTTGGATCTGTTAAATTATCCATTTGGATGATATTAATAGAGTCTTACAAATATAAAGGTAAGCAAAGTGTCGATTTTTTACCGCATTTTACACTCCACACTTAAAAATTGAACACGGCTTATTATTAGTACCTTTATGGTATAAACATCAACAATGGAGTATCAGGAATGAGTGAACAATATGCCGCCTTGCGTGGGAACGTTAATTTATTGGGGCAATTATTAGGCCAAACAATCAAAGACGCCCAAGGACAAGCGATTTTAGATAAAGTAGAAGAAATTCGAGCTTTAGCTAAGTCATCCCGCACAGGAAACGAGCAAGACCGCCATACCTTAATTAATGTTCTGCATGCTTTAACCGATGAAGAGTTACTGCCAGTGGCACGTGCTTTTAATCACTTTTTGAATCTAGCCAATGTTGCAGAGCAGTTTCATACTATTTCTCGTTTTAATGACGTGGGTTTTTGTCAGCTAAGCCCGTTAACACAAACTTTAAAAACATTAGCTAGCCACGCACAGCAGGGTAAAATAAATCCCAATGAAATCGCAGAAAGTTTAGCTAAACTGCATATCAATTTAGTTTTAACTGCACACCCAACTGAAGTAACTCGTCGTACAATTATTAACAAACACGTTGAATTAAGTGATTGTTTAGCAGCTCTTGAGCGTACCGATAACCTGCCTTATGAGCGTGAAAATATATTAAACCGTATCGCACAGTTGATCAGCCAAGCATGGCATACAGACGACATCCGTCGTTCACGTCCAACCCCAATTGATGAAGCAAAATGGGGTTTTGCAGTTATCGAAAATAGCCTATGGCATGCCGTTCCGCGTTTTTTACGAGACTTTAATAAAGAAGTAAAAGAGCACCTTGATTTAGAGTTACCAAACGATTACAGCCCCGTTGAATTTACCTCATGGATGGGGGGCGATCGCGATGGCAATCCATTTGTAACAGCATTAGTGACGCAGCAAGTGCTGGATCATGGGCGCTGGATGGCACTGGATTTATACAGTCGCGATATCGACACTTTAAGCACTGAGCTTTCTATGTCACAAGCCAGTGATGAGCTAGTCGAGCTCGCTAGACAAGATTTTGAACCGTATCGTGCGGTATTAAAAGTACTCAAAGCGCAAGTGAGTGAAACCGTTGCTCATCTTGGCGCTAAAATTATGAATAAGCGCACCGATGCACAAGACATCGTCACTGACATTGAGCAGTTAAAGCAGCCGCTTGAGGCATGCTACCGTTCTTTGCTTAAGAGTAACATTGCGGTGGTAGCCAATGGCTTATTATTAGATGTGTTACGTCGTATTAATAGCTTTGGTATTCGTTTAGCTAAACTAGATGTGCGCCAAGACTCATCACGCCACAGTCAGGTATTTTCAGAGCTCACTCGTTATTTGGGTTTAGGTGATTACGACCAATGGCAAGAAGAAGATAAGCAGGCATTTTTATTAGCCGAGCTTAACTCTCGTCGCCCGCTTATTCCTAAACATTGGCAACCAAGCGCTGATGTAAAAGAAGTCCTCGACACCTTTGATGTAATCGCCAAGCAAGATGCGTCGACGTTTGGTTTATATATTATTTCAATGGCACGCACAGCCTCTGATGTATTAGCAGTACAACTGCTATTAAAAGAAAGTGGTTGTAGTTTTAAACTGCCTGTTGCGCCATTATTTGAAACCTTAGATGACTTAAATGCAGGCAGCGATGTTATTACTCAATTGCTTGATAATAACTGGTATCGAGGCCAAGCTGAGGGCATACAGAATGTCATGATTGGTTACTCAGATTCAGCCAAAGATGCTGGCATGATGGCTGCCGGATGGGCGCAATACGAGGCAATGGATAAGCTTGTACAATTGGCAGAGCAGCGCGGTATTGAGTTAGTCTTATTCCATGGCCGTGGTGGTACTGTTGGCCGTGGTGGCGCACCTGCTGCGCAAGCCTTGCGTTCACAGCCACCAGGTTCACTCAAAGGTGGCCTGCGTGTTACCGAACAAGGGGAGATGATCCGCTTTAAATTTGGCCTACCTAATGTGGCGCTGGAAAGTCTAAACATCTATGCCGGTGCTGTGCTTGAAAGTAATTTGTTACCACCACCAGAGCCAAAAGATGAATGGCGTGATGTAATGGCATTGATCAGTGAAAAGTCATGTGAGCATTACCGTAATGTAGTGCGTTTTGATGAAGACTTTGTGCCGTACTTTAGAATGGCAACACCAGAGCAGGAACTATCAAAATTACCGCTTGGTTCGCGTCCAGCAAAGCGTAATCCCAATGGTGGTGTTGAAAGCCTGCGAGCTATTCCGTGGATTTTTGCTTGGAGTCAAAATCGCTTAATGCTACCAGCATGGCTTGGGGCACTAACTGGTTTACAAGCTGCACTTGAAAAACACGGCATAGACACCCTTAATGAGATGAGTCAACGCTGGCCGTTTTTCAGAGCCCGTCTAGAAATGCTTGAAATGGTATTCAGTAAAGCGGACTGTTGGTTAAGTGCGCATTACGACGACGCTTTAGTTGAAGAGCAATACAAACCACTAGGTGAAAAACTGCGTAAAGAGCTCAAGCAGGCTATTTCACTGGTACAATCGTTAAGTCCACAGCAAAGTTTGCTTGCCGATCAACCTTGGATAAAAGAGTCTATTGGTTTGCGCAACCCGTATACGGATCCATTGAATGTGCTTCAAGTTGAGTTGTTAAAACGTTCGCGCGAAGCGGCAGAAGGCAGCTCTGGTGACATTGATAACGCGTTAATGATTACTATGACTGGGATTGCCGCAGGTATGCGTAATACCGGTTGATTATCCAATAATTAAGTGTGGACTTCTT
Organism: Pseudoalteromonas sp. 1181_04; assembly: GCF_052850545.1. NCBI lineage: Bacteria > Pseudomonadati > Pseudomonadota > Gammaproteobacteria > Alteromonadales > Pseudoalteromonadaceae > Pseudoalteromonas > Pseudoalteromonas sp. 1181_04. Next base: position 100,600 of record NZ_VXCS01000011.1, on the reverse strand, counting down.
TGCTGTGTTTAGCAGCGAGAGGTCCATTAATTAGTTAATTGAGCACTAACAGTGCGCTGTGCTGGTAAGGTTCGGCGCATATATTACCAAGTAAGTTATATTTATCCGCATTAAACATCTTATTTAATCTTAGTTCAGCTTAGATGTATTGAATACAGTTACTTCCTATCGTTAAGCTGTTTCAGGTTATAACTTAGTTACAACAAGGTATTTTTTGGTATCATTTTAGCAAAAAAAACCATCCTTTATTCTGTATTAACGCTCTGGTCAGACCTGATTTGCTACTAGATATTGACTGTCTGTTTTTTTTATCTAGAATGTCGGCTGTTTTGTCATTTTATGGCAATTGTACTAATAATCGAGTAGTAATTATGTCAAATGTGTCTACTTGCATCACGTATGATGCATCTACGTCATTAATAATGATGACGCTTAGAGGGACGGCAAGTGCACAGGATGTGATGAACTTTTATCAAATTGCGCAGCAGTATGTATCTATTTACGGCAGTAATAAATTACTCGTTGATGTGTCTGAATTAACGCATAAATTTCCGGCTAGTGATCTACTGACTATTATGCCTGCAGTGTCAAAGTGGTTATCCAGCTGCTTTATTGCTCGCGTTGTTAGTTTTGACGGTTTTATGCACGATTTATTCTTACAAAATGCACAGCGCTTTGATATAAAAGCAGAAAATTTTGATTGTTTTAACAGCGCGAAAAATTGGTTAGTAAATCAACCTAGCATTTAAGCGTTGAACCTTCTAAACTAGTTAGCCATTAAATCATAAAACTAGTCTATGTCTTCATTAACGCCTACAGTAAGTACTCAAACTAGCTGCGTTTTTAGCTTCAGTGAAAAACAACAGCAGCAGTTATATCTTCACGTAAAACAGCACAAGGGTATTTTAAATACCGCTGATATCACAGCTTTGTGCGCGCAATATAAGCAACCTGTCGAGGTTATACTGCGTGCCTTTTTACCTATTGCTGCAAAATTTGCAGTTGTGCCTATTTCACATTTTTTTGTTGGGGCTATTGTAGTTGGCTACGATAAACACGGTGAGCAACATTTTTATTTTGGGGCGAATGTTGAATTTGCACAACAAGCATTAAACTTAGTGGTTCATGCTGAGCAATCGGCAATTAATAACGCTTGGCTCAATGGCGCGAAAAAAATAGCTAAAATTGCTATCAGTGATGCGCCATGTGGTTATTGTCGTCAATTTATGAATGAGTTGGCTGATGCGCAGAGCTTTGATATTTTATTACCGCAGCAGCAATTCAAGCTGGCTGATTTACTCCCTCACTCATTTGGTCCGCAAGATTTAGGTAATTCTTATAGCTTGTTTAACCCCGCTCCACAACAGCATGAATTTGTTGTAACTGATGAACTGGATAAAACGTTGTTAAGTTATGCGTTGGCTGCATATGTACCTTACTCTGAAAATTACAGCGCAGTGAAAATTAGTACTTTCGAAAATGGTAATTTTTATGGTTGTTATGCGGAAAATGCCGCGTATAGCCCGAGCTTATCACCACTGCAAAGTGCGGTGAGTCAATTGCATTTAGCCGGTTTGGCAATGACTAAAGATGTTGTCAAAGGGATTGAGTTACTACAAACGCAGGGCAAGGGAAATCAGTTGAGTGTCAGTCAAGCAGTACTGGCAAGTTACACTGATTTGCCAGTACTACAAAGTATTAGTTTAAATATTAAGCCAACAGCAGTTTAGCGGCTTCGAGTACCACGGCGACTGATTTTTTCTCAATCTCGCCGTGATCTACATTGGGGATTTCTTGGCGAGTACGATTAACCAACACACCAGCTACACAGGCGGCTTTTAGCCCCAGTGCTGCACACATTGTAAATAAGGTTGCTGATTCCATTTCATAGTTCATCACGCCCAGCTTTTGCCATTCTTCACAGCTACCTTGAAATGCTTTTGGTACATAACCCGAGTAAGTGTCGTAACGTTCTTGACCTGGGTAAAAAGTATCGCTTGATGCAGTAATACCAATATGAAAATCAATGCCTAAATTACCGCACGCATTTACCATCGCTTGAGTGGCGAAAAAGTCAGACACCGCAGGGTAGTTCAATGGCGCAAAATGTTGGCTCGCACCATCTAAACGCACAGATGCTTGGCTGATTAAAATATCACCTTCATTAATATGAGGTTGAATAGCGCCAGTTGTGCCAATTCGTAAGAATGTTTCAACTCCCAATTGCGCCAGCTCTTCTACTGCAATGGAGGTTGAAGGACCACCAATACCGGTTGAGCAAATAACCACAGAGTTACCGTTAAGTTGACCTAAGTAAGCATGAAATTCTCGGGTTTGGACGAGGCAAGTTGGGTTTTCGAGAAAAGTTGAAATACGTGCTGCACGATCTGGATCGCCCGGTACAATTGCAAGTTTTGCACCGTGTAGATCGTCGCGGGTGAGTCCTAAGTGAAATACCTTTTCCATAGCGGGGCCTTATTTATAACTTTTGTTCTAACGTCAGTTAATAACGCTAATTTATAAAGAGTTGTTGTCAATTTAGCATAATTACTACAATGCATTGCCTTGTACAGGACGGATGTCCGTTATCAAATTTATTCATTCTCTTTGAATATTCAAGCAACTGACTTTAATTTGTGTCATCGCCGGTAGTTGACTTGTATTCATAGACACTATATCAATCCTACTAGGCACTCTATTTTAGTTTATACGTTGTTGGACGAATAAGTATAACCAATTGTTATTATAGAGATTTATATAGTTATTTAAAATGTAGCTAAAGCGGCGAGAGTAATAAAATTGCGAGTGAAAATCGGCGCGTGAATCTTTTATTAATTTTATTTTCAACAACGCTCTTTTGCATAACTACGCAAAAGCACACAGTAAGGAATTGCAATGAGCACACAATGGCACACATTTAAAAGTAAAGTTGAGCACTGTTTATGTCCGCCGGGCGATGGCGTTTTTACGGTTAATACTGCAAAAGAACGTAAAGCGGCGCTGCGTATGAAACTGTATGGGCAAGAAGATAATATCGATACGCTATGGCGTGCATCACTCGATACACTTAGTCAAAGTGAGCATAAAGCGGTGACTTTAGGCATTAGCTCTGACTGTGGTGGTGGCATTTTACGCGGCGCCAACTGGGGGCCGTTGTTTTTACGTTCAGCATTGATTGATCAGCAGCCTCAGGCAAAGTCGTTTGACTTAGGTGATGTAAGGGTTATTCCACATTTATTGCATGATAAATATTTAAACGACGCGACTATCAGTAATTGCCAACAGGCATTATATGATAATCCAAGCAGTGAGTATTATGTCAGCCCGTTGTCTATCACTGAAGATGTATGCGATAGCTTTTATGCAACGTTTACTGATAAAGGCATTTTTGGTATTGGTGGTGATCATTCAATTAGTTACCCGTTAACTAAAGCGTATTTGAAGGCAAAGCGTGCGCAAGGTAAACGCACTGCGATTATTCACTTTGATGCGCATACCGATTTACTCGTTGAGCGTTTAGGTATCGATTTATGTTTTGGCTCGTGGTGCACGCATATTTTAGAGTTTTTACCTGCACCACATCATCTGATCCAATTTGGTATTCGTTCAAGCGGTAAGCCAAAAGAACACTGGGAATCTACCTTTGGCGTTAAACAACATTGGGCCCATGAGATCATCGAACGAGGCGCGCCGGCAATTGCCGCAGAAGTAATTGCTCAGCTTAAAGCTGATAATGTTGATGAACTCTACGTCAGCTTTGATATTGACGCCCTCGATGAAGAGTTTGCATCAGCAACAGGCACACCCGAAGGGAACGGTTTAACGCCGCAGCATGCTTTGGATATCTTGGTTGCTTTGGCTGATGAATTTCCGATCACTGGCGCTGATATGATGGAAATTGCCCCATTTACTGACAGTTCACTGATTGGTCAATCGAGTTCAGATACAACGCTTAGAGAAGGTGCAAAAATTTCAGCATTTTTAATTAATGCCATGAACCGCGCATAGTCAATAACAGTTCATTTAAGCAGCCTGCTACGGCATGCTGCTTTTTAAATTCACAAATCAGCTATTTGCCGTTATATTTAATTTACATCAACAGATGCTTAAAGTAATAATCGGTGGGGCAAGAGTGGCTAAGTGGTGTTATTTTTTATTTATAATCTTAAGTAATCAAAGTCTCGCTAAATTAAATGTGGTGACGGAATATTTTCCGCCTGCTCAATATCTTGATGAAAACGAACAACTTGTTGGCTATATCGCTGATAAAGTTCAAATGGTGTTAGCTTCTTCAACACTCGATTATACAATCTCAGTGTATAGTTGGAGTACCGCATTTAATATGGTACTGCGCGATCCGCAAACGTGCATTTTTTCTATGGCGCGCTCAACTTCTCGTGAAAAGCAATTTATTTGGATTGCAGAATTAGCACAGTTGAACACTTATCTTTATGCTTTGAATTCGAAAAGCATCGTTATCGATTCCCTAGAGCAAGCAAAGCAATACCGAATTGCGGTATTAAAAGATAATTACAGCCATCACTTTTTATTATCACAGGGCTTTGAAGAAGGTGTAAATCTAATGCTGATGAATAGTTTTGATAATATTTTTAAAATAGTTCAAAGCCGTCAAAGCACTATCGATATCGTCGTATTACCTGAACAACGCGTTAAATTTGAACAGTCTAAAAGGCAGGTTACTGACAAGTTAACACCAATTTTAAGACTCAAGATCACGCAACCAGCACTGTATTTTGCTTGTAACAAAGCGCTAGATAAGCCAACTCAAACCAAACTCAGCAACGCATTCAACGCGTATCAGTAAGCTTTTATTGTTGGTAATGCACTGATATTTAATTACTTTTAATATTAATTAAATTTAAATTGCCCAACCTTTAAAAGGGGTTATAATCCAGCTGCTTTTGCTTATAAAAGCGCTTATTTTTGGAGTTATAAATGGGTGACTTAATCGGGATTGGTTTATTAATCTTGATCAGTGCGTTATTTGCTATGTCGGAAATCGCCATCGCAGCATCACGTAAAATTAAATTAAGAGTCATGGCTGACGAAGGCAATGCTAAAGCGGCTGCAGTGTTAAAGCTGCAAGAGCAACCCGGTGCTTTTTTTGCCATGATCCAAATTGCCCTTAATGCAATTGCTATTTTAGGCGGTATAGTGGGCGAACAAGCGCTTTCACCTTATGTTGAAAGTGTGCTTGTGTTATTTTATCAAGGACCGTTACTGGCGCAAATTAGCTTTTTACTGTCGTTTTTGACAATTACTTCATTGTTTATTTTATTTGCTGATTTATTACCAAAACGCTTAGCTATGATCCTACCAGAGGCTGTTGCGGTTCGCGTAGTCACGATTATGCGTTGGGTAACGTATGCATTAACACCGTTAGTATTGTTTTTTAATGGTGTAACTAACATTGTTTTACGCTTATTCAATGTGCCGGCAGAGCGTGAAGACATTGTAACCACCGAAGACATAGTCGCAATGATGGATGCAGGCGCAGAATATGGCAGCTTACAACAACAAGAATATGATTTAATTGGTAATGTATTTGATTTAGAAGCGCGCTTTTTATCGAGTGTAATGTCACCTAGAGATCAAATAGTCTACTTTGATATTAACGAAGCCAGCGATAGTATTTCGGGCAAAATCATTGATCATCCACATAATCATTTTTTGGTATGCAATGGCAATTTAGATAAATTAATTGGCTCAGTTGAATCAAAAGATATTCTTCGCCAAGTGCTCAAAGGCGATGCAGCGAATATTAACGACGAAATGCTCGAAAAAGAGATTTTTTATCTACCAGAAACACTGAGTTTGTCAGAGGCATTAAATGCCTTTAAAGGCGCAGCAAAACCCTTCGCAGTGGTGGTAAATGAATACGCACTTGTCGTGGGAATTGTGACAGTTAAAGATCTTATGAAAGGCTTTATGGGAGATTTGATCACCCATAATGGTGATGAATTAATTATCGCACGTGATGCAAATTCATGGTTAGTTGATGGTTTAACTCCAGCCGTTGAGCTGGCAAAAGTGCTCGGTGTGGATGAATTTCCAGAGCAAATGCATTATGAAACTGTTGCCGGATTTTTAATTTATACCATGAAGCGAATTCCTAAACGTGCAGAATATATTCAATTCGCAGGTTTTAAATTTGAAGTGGTGGATGTTGAAGGGATCCGAGTTGAGCAATTATTGGTGTCTAAAATACTACCGGTAGAACCAGTCTTACAATAAAACGTGAGGCGCTATGCGCCTCATTATTTATTCAAAAGCGCCTTTTATTATTGCAAACCCTTGCTCAACCATATGAATGCCATTACTCCATACATGTTGTGGCGCTAAAGTGTTGCTATCAAGTAAAACTAAGTCGGCGTCTGAGCCTTTGCTAATAGTGCCTTTTTTAATCCCCAGTACATTAGCGGGATTAGTGGTTATGGCCATTAATGCGTGCTCTATACTCACCTCATATTGATGTACAGCTTGTTGAAAAGCACCTAACAGAGAGGCTTCTTTACCAATTTCAAGCCCGAGCAAATTAAATTGCTCGTCAAATATTGGCAGGCTGGCATGGCCATCTGAACTCATAGTCAATTGTGTTGGCTTAACATTGTGTGTTAAACAGTAAGCTAACGCTTGCGCGGCAGCATATTCGCCATGGGCAAGATCATACTCAGTTGTGCTGGTGGTAAAATCAATTGTACCGCCGGCTTCACAAAATAAAATCCCAGCGTCAAGCAGCGCTTTATTTCTATTCATGTGTGTTGGATAAAACTGACTCAATGAAATATCAGTATTTTTATCAACCTCATGCAGAATCGCTAAGTGACTATTAACGGGGCCGACATGAATGCTCACGGTGCCTTTTTTTGCGCTTAGCATGCCGGCGACTTTTGCTTCTGCTGCCAACTCTGCGAGTTGTTGAACGGTGGGTTGGCTGCTACGGTGATCTGAAATTGCCACTTCGCCTACGCCAATAAACTCGTCAATATACATTAGGTCATTTGTAATACTACCCGTCAGTGTTTTAGCGGGTAAGTGATAAGAGCCAGTATGGCAAAATACATTAAGACCAAGCTCTTTTAAGCCTTTCGCTTTAGCAACTAAGTTGGTTAGTGTGCGACTGCTTGAGTCAGTGCCCAGCGCTGCAATAACGGTTGTAATACCTGCTAAGGTGGCATCAGTTAAGTTCATTTCTGGCGTTCGACTAGTAAAACCTGCTTCGCCGCCACCGCCTGTAATATGGACCAAAGAGTCAACAAAGCCTGGTACTAGAATGTTTCCTCGGCCATCGATAATCTTTACTTCGGTATTACTTTCTAGTTTGATCTCGGTTCGAAAATCAATCACTTTAGAACCAGCGATGAGTACATCCATCTGCCCTTGAGGGCTTGGAGTATAAAGGTTTGCACCTCGAATTAATGTCAACATAGTGAAGTCTTTTTATTGATAATTGATAAAATAAGCAAGAAATATGAAGCCGCTTGCTAAAGTAAATAATGCTAAAGTGAAACGCCAAATAAAGGCTGCCCATTCGCTCCAATCAAGCTTTACAATACCTAAGCAACCGATCAAGCTGGCTGAGGTTGGAATGAATATATTCGTTAAGCCATCGCCAAACTGAAAAGCTAATACCACAATTTGTCGTGAGACATTGAGTAAATCGCCTAATGGAGACATCAGTGGCATAGTGATAGCGGCTTGGCCGGACCCTGAAGAAACAAAAAAGTTAAACACACTTTGAAATAATAACATTCCCCATGCCGCAACAAAGTCTGGTACCGCAGCGATACTACTAGCACTATGATAAAGTAATGTATTTAAGGTTGACGGTGCATTTAAATCACTGCCGCCAAGTAATAATACCACCCCTTTGGCAAGAGCGACTAACATGGCTGCGGGCAACAATTCTTGTGCGCCATGTTTAAATGCATCAGCACTTTGGTTAGCTGTTTGTTTATTAAAAATACTGGCTATAAAAGCACTGATCACACCAATACAAAAAAACTGTGCTGCGAGCTCTGGAATATAGTATTGGCGCGCCATCACACCCCACACAACCCAAGTAATACCCGTTATAAAAGTAATCAAGATAAGTTTATCGGCGGTATCTAATTTTATATCAGTATGGGAGTCGCTTTGCGCGGTGTTAATGGTTCTGATCGAGTTGGCATAACGTATAGTAAAAAATAAACCAAATAGTGTAAACACAACCCATGCGATCATTCTAAAGCCAGCACCAGAAAAAACCGGTATTTCAGCAATAGATTGTGCAATTGCAATACTAAAAGGATTCATCCAAGACGTTGCAAAGCCAATTTGTGTGGCAACATACGTAGTTAAAACCGTTACTTTGGCATCATAGCCGAGCTGTTTCATGATCGGTAGCAAGACAATACAAAAAGCAATGGCTTCTTCGCCCATACCAAATACTGCGCCACCTAACGAAAATAACACAAATAATAATGGTAGAAACAGCCATTCAACTCGCTGAGTTTTATTGATAAGCGCCATAATACCGTTATTAATTGCGCCTGTTTTCATAATGATACCGAACGCGCCGCCGGTAATTAATATAAATGCCATGACACCGATGGTTGCGCCGTACTTGTCACCCGATACTAAACCTTCAAACAACACATTTGCCAGGCCAATTTCACCGCCTTCAGCAAACAGCGGCGTTTGCTCGCTTACAGCCACTGTTTGGTATTGAGAAAGTTCAACACTGTGGCTATCTTTTTGGGCGTTAAACATCCCAGGAGTAATAAACAAGGTTGCCAAGTAGGCAATTAATGCAACTGATAACAAGATGATACTTGCATCAGGCATAGTAAATTGTTTGTTTTTCATAATTTCACTTTTCGCAAAGAAATAGGTTGCTTAGACTAAGCCGCACACCTGCTTATTTTAACACGAAGTTTATTTGAATAAGTGACCTTACTCTACAAAGCAAAGCCACTTAGTACAATTTGGATGGTGTTACGCACAGCGACTAGCACGGCGCGTATAATTTTTAGAAACGATAGCTGACACTAAATGTATAACGCGCGCCATAAGCATTATGGTTTATAGAATCAAAACCACGACTTGAGCCGTATAGCTGTGGCGGCTCTTTGTCAAAAATATTATCAATGCGCGCTCTTAAGGTAAGGGCTTTATTTACGTAGTAACCTGCAGATAAATCCCATACGAGCCAATCGTCAACTTGATGATTACCTTGTGAGTCAAGTTTACCTAAACTTTCCAGTTCATCAATTTCACGGCCTCTAAGTCCTTCAATGTCATCATCATAGCTGCTGGTGTAATTTGCGCCAAGGTTTAGGTAGTAGCTTTGAGCTTCCCAATCGATTGACATACGACCGATGTTTTCAGGGTAGCGATACGTGCCAACTAACTTTTCAATGGCATCAGAGCCTGGTTTATTGCGCTCAAATTCAAGATAGTGCGTGCCATCAAATGCAAAAGTTAAATCGCCACCTGAAAGCCTAAAACGGTGATCAAACTTAATATCAATCCCTGCTAATGTTTGTGTGCCGGTATTTTCAAGTGGGATAACATGGTCACGAAATAATGGTAAAAATAGCTCATCATCACGTGGGTTAAACTCGGTAATATAGTTATCTAAAATTTCATTTAGGTTGGCACCATCTTGCTCGATACTTAAACCACTATTGTCACTGATATCACATAGCTCATTATCGTAAGAAATACCTTGTTGACCTTCTGGGACAATACCGCAATGGCGCAGTGATGCATCAGTAATGGCACGATCTAGCACCGCAGTCATATTAGTATCAATCACTTCTTCGTGATCAAACTGCCAGTAATCAACGGTTAGGTTAGTATCAGCGCTTGGGCTCCAAGCAAAACCAACACTAATAGCTTCTGATTCTTCAGCTTTAAGATTTTTATTTCCAAGCTCGAGTGAGTTAACACTTACCTCTGTTCCTTGGCCCATACAATAAAGATCAGATACTGCTTGGTTAGCACCGCAATCGAAGGTTGATTGAGTGGTTCTTAATTTAACACCAGCTTGCGTAAGAGAAGGGGCACGGAATGACGTAGACCATGAGCCACGTAACACTAACGAGTCGTTAGGACGATAGCTTAAGCCTATTTTTGGATTAAAGGTGCCGCCAAAATCGTCATAATGATCGTAACGTCCTGCCGCCTGTAGCTCAACTTGATCGGTCAATGATACACTTATTTCTGCGAACGCCGCGTATTGAGTGCGATCAGCCTCTGATAAGCTCGAGCCAAAACCAAATACATCCACTAAGTAGCCGTTTTCAGGGCGTGCTTGCGAGTCAAGTGATGGAATGTCAGTTAATTCTTCACGGCGAGCTTCAACTCCAAATGATGCATAAGCGGGTAAATCATTAAAGGTGAATAGCTCACCGTTAAAGTTTACATCCCAGCCGTATACGGTGCTTTCGCCACTGCGTGTTGGACGTGCCTGTGCCGTTGCTAAAACCGCATCGTTGGCGGCATCGCCTTGCACAAATGGATTATAAAATGGCAGTAAATCGCCTGATACACAGTTAAGGTTTGCGCCGTCGTAGTTTGCTAATGTACCGTCTGAGCATAGTTCACCAGTAATGGCGGCATGAAATTGATAGCGATTGTAAATACCATCAATGGCTTCTTGCTCAGAGCTTGAGCGAGAAAAGGTTACGCCTGACTCCCAGCTCCAGTCACCAACATCACCTGCAAGGCTACTCACTAAGCGGAAGTTTTTAGTTTCTACTTCGACAGTACGTGGGGCATTAAAACGCGCATCAAAGCCAAAGCCGTAAACTTCGCGGCCAGCTTGCGTATCAAATTCAAATGGGTCAATAAACACTTGATCCATCAAATCATTACTGCCATCTGCATTATCATAAATGAACAGCGCATCTTCTAAAATGAAAGGACCATCTTCATCATTTATTTGATTAATCGGTGAGGGTGACGAGTACGCTTTTGCCTTTGTTTGGCTATAGAAAAAGTCAGTATGCCAATCAAGACCGCCTAAGCTGCTATTGAACATAAAGCCAGTCGATAGACTCTCAAATGGCGTATCCAGATAATCGTCTTGATTTGGGTAATAGGCACAAATGTCTTCACCAAATTCAGTTGTAACTAATTCAGTCTGGCAATTTGGCGCTGGCAATTCATTCCCATCACGCGAGCTGTAATAATAAATATTTGGCGCGTTTTCAAGTTTTGGTAAGTACGAATAACTATTCACCAGTGGTGATGATGCAGTGAAATCTCGATCGGTTGCTTTAAATGCGTTACGGTCAAAAATATCGGCAAAAACCGTTAAGTTACTCTCACCAATGTTTGTACCGTATACTAGGTTAAGTTGTTTTTTACCTTCATCATGACTGTTAAAGCTGTTTGCGTAGGATGCGTTTACTTCAGCGCCTTCAAAGTCATCTTTTAAAATATAGTTAATTACACCTGCTACGGCATCTGCACCGTAAACCGCTGATGCACCGGTTGCAAGAATATCAATGCGCTCGATAGCTGCAAGTGGAATTGAGTTCACATCGACAAAGTTTTCCGTGCCAGCGGCAAATGAACTGGGCGCAACACGACGACCATTAATCAGTGTTAATGTGGCTGATGGGCCCATGCCACGTAGGCTTGCTGCAGATTGTCCCGCAGGTGTTGAAGTGGACGTGCCACCGCTTTCTGAAGTGGAAAAAGTGCCGCTACCACCTTTGAACACGGATAAATCCTTTAGTAATTCGTGAATCGTGTTGGCGCCAGAGCGTTTGATGGCATCTTGGTCTAATACCGTTAGTGGAATCGTTCCTTCAAGATCGACGCCTTTTAAACGTGATCCGGTGACTTCTACTCGTTCAATGTTTTCAGCTTTAGTGTTTTCTTGCGCATACAAAAAAGTTGGGCAAAGCACTGCGCTTATTGCCGTTGCAATAGTTAATTGACGAAACATATTGGTTTACCTTTGTCTTTATTTTAAGCACAGGTGTACTGCACAGTGCTTATTTTTTGATTATTTAGACAGGGCCGTGATCGATAGACACAGTTAGCCCCTCACAGAGAATGTGAGGTAGTGGCTACTCGTCAAACCACTCCGAAAGGTAGTGAGGAGAGTAGAAATATGTACACAGCGATGTTGCGTTTTTAAACATAATTCCAATCCAAAAGGTTTTTGACAAAGCTAGTATTTGGGTGCTAGCTTACTCGCGATTTAAAAGTTCCTTATTTTTATAGCAAGCATAAAGTTTTACTGCAAGCTATTTTTTATCATTTTTTACATGAGTATAACATTATGGAAAACTTTCGGGAACATCTTACAAAGAGCTCTAAATGTGGTTTTTTTGCTGCTTTTACACTGGTAATGGCCGCTTTTTCGGCGAATATATCTGCAAATCAAACTGAGCAAACCTTGCTGTTAATTGGTGGCGCATTAACGACTTGTTCAAGTTTAAGTCCTAAAAATTGCATTGAAAAAACATCATTAATAGGAAAAAAAGCGAATCAATTTCAATTGACGGGCAAAGCACTACAAGAAATAAAAAGCCAATGGCCTGATGATAGTACTAATAACCGCAATGAAACCTTGCGGGTTTTATCAAAAATTGCCAAGCAACAGCCTAATCTTATCGATAAAGGGTCTTTGCTATGGGCTTGGCGGGATTTAGATAGCCGCTCGCTCAATAATTTAACTGATCGAGAATATAACTTTGTCACTGATATGCTGGAAGTGGCGGTTGTTGATGCTAAAGGCCAGCGCATAAAAGAAACGGTGCAAAGTAAACAAAATAATGAGCCTGCTGCTAATGATATAGTTAATTTTATTTCTGCAACAGCTAAAGTAAATAGTAAACAGCCGAGCTTATTAGCTATCACAGCATCGAGTCGCGACCCTTATGAATCGGCTGACTTTTACGAAGGCTTACTGGATTTTGATCATATTAAAAGTTCATGGCTGGCATTAACTCCGGCATTAGCGCAAGCAATCACAACTGGGCAATGTGAAAAGCTAGCGCAATTTCGCCAGCAAAACATGCAGGTGTTTAATCGCCACAAAATCTATCCTGACCGTATTCAAGCTGAGCAACAACTATGCGACGCGGGTGTTGATAATTTAGTTGCAAAAATCGAATCTGCAACAGGTATTATGCTCAATGGTGGCGATCAAAGTTTAACTCGAAAAGTGTTATTTGATGATACGGGCAAGCCGTATCCATGGACCGATGCTATACGTTCACGTCCGCTATTGGTAGGTACAAGTGCAGGCACAGCCATTCAAAGTGGCGGCAGTAACCAGTTTGGTAGTGTTGCGATGATCACTAATGGCACTAGTTTAGCTGCATTACGCGATGGTGCGCACGCAGTTCCTGCACCGAGTGAACGTTGTGAAGATGATTGTAATCAAGGGCTAAGCGCAGATACATTAACCTATCAAACTAATGGTGGGCTGGGCAGCTTTAGTGCAGGTATAGTTGACACCCATTTTAGTGAGCGAAATCGCACTGTGCGTTTAGCGACATTGCTTGCAAAAACAGGGCAACAGTATGGCTTTGGTGTTGATGAAACGACAGCTTTAGTGTTCATAAAATCACAACAGAGTACGATTGTGACAGTGCTAGGTAAGCATGGGGTTGTGCATTTAAATAAGGGCAAAGATAAATACAGTTTTGATTATTCATTTTGGCCAGCTGGTGCGATTATTGATGTAACACCTCAAGGCTACCAATTAAACCAACGTACTATAGACAGTGCTTTGCCTGCAATTAAAATACCGCCTTTGCCAATGCAGCGTTTTAATAACATACTCACTGATGCTAAATTGCGCTCGCTTACTCAAGCAATGTGTTTAGCTAATGAGCAGTCAGCGGTAGGTCAGCAAGATGAGTTTATAGTGACTTTAAATGCCAGCAAAAATACCCAGTATCAGAGAATAAGTCCAAGCAGTTATGGCTGTGCAATTGAACGACTTAGCGTTAATATTACGACGATTCAATGATGCTTTGATGAAGAGCTACTGTTACTCACAGTAGCTTTTCTTTAAATGACTAAGTAATGTGTTAAATTGTCAACAACACCAATTTGGATATATTGCTACCCATTTACCCTCAAATCTTACAACCGATGATTGAACATCTGCTTGCTGTGTCGCTTTTAGTTCCAGACGTTCAAAATGACTACTTTTAATGTTTACTGCATCTGCATTGTTATGCTCATTAAAGATAAAATTAACTCTTTTTGTACCTGCAATTAGCAATCGAGTTGTTCTGTTTTTTAGCTCACCGTCAAGTCTTTTTACATCACTTTACATGCTCTTAGATCTTTTAAAAATAATTCTCAATTAACATTGGAAAATGTAATAATTTAATTTAGAATGATCGTTCATTCTAAATTAAGGGTAGTTAACATGCAGCGTTCTCGCGTCGTTCTTTTTACTGTCACCGCTTTGGCAAGTGCAGTTGCTTTATCCGGTTGCGATCAAACTCAGCAGGCGAATGCGCCTGCTTCGCAGCCAGCTCCTGTTGGCGTAATTACATTAAAAAGCCAACCATTAACACTTACTAAGGAGCTTCCTGGACGAGTAACTGCGTCTCAAGTGGCGGAGATTCGTCCTCAGGTAAGCGGTATTATTCAATCACGTTTATTCACTCAAGGTGCTGAAGTTAAAAAAGGTCAGGCTTTATATCAAATCGACCCAGCTACATTTGAAGCGCAAGTGGCAACCAGTAAAGCCGCTATTAGTAAGGCACAAGCAAGCATTGCTAATGCAAAGGCTAAATCAGATCGTTATTCTGAGTTACTAGCAATAAAAGCGGTCAGCCAACAAGATTTTGATGAAGCCGACGCAAGCTATAAAGGCGCCCAGGCTGATTTATTAACGGCTCAAGCGCAGCTTAAAACCGCACAGATCAATTTTAACTATAGTAAGGTTTCATCACCTATTAGTGGTCAAATTGGCAAATCGAACGTGACCGTAGGTGCTTTGGTAAGTGCTAATCAAGCAACCGTGTTAGCAACCGTCACTCAGCTTGACCCAATTTATATTGACCTTACACAGTCAAGTAGTGAGTTGACTCGCTTGAAAAAAGCGATTGCCAATGGTGAGCTTGACAAAGATCTTACTGCGCAATCAAAGGTTGAACTCACTATGGAAGATGGCTCAGTGTATCCGCACACTGGCACTTTGCAGTTTTCTGAAGTGGCTGTTGATCCAAGCACTGGCTCAGTGACTTTACGAGCAGAATTTCCAAATCCAGAAAAGCTATTATTACCAGGTATGTACGTCAGAGCTGTGGTTGTTGAAGGTGTTAAGTCTGATGCTATTTTAGTACCACAACGTGGTGTGAGTCGTAATAGCAAAGGTGAGCCTACAGCGATGGTGGTGAGTAAAGACAATACTGTTGAAGCGCGAGTATTAAAAACTGACCGCACAGTAGGTGCTAACTGGTTAGTGACAAGTGGCTTGAACGACGGCGATCAACTGATTGTTGAAGGTTTACAAAAAATAGCACCGGGCGCACCTGTTAATGCAGTGCCTGCCGACTCAGCTGCTAAAACTCAATAACGGAGCATTTTAATGTCACGATTTTTTATCGACCGGCCTATCTTTGCATGGGTACTGGCCATTATTGTTATGTTGGCGGGTATACTTGCAATTAAAGCGCTACCTATTGCTCAGTATCCGTCTATTGCGCCTCCGGCAATTAGTGTTCAAGCTAATTATCCAGGTGCTTCCGCACGTACGTTAGAAGATACTGTTACGCAGGTTATTGAACAAAAGATGAAAGGATTAGATGGCTTGTTGTATATGTCATCAACCTCGGAATCAAATGGCTCGGCAACTTTAACACTAACGTTTGATGCTGATACCGACCCAGATATTGCACAAGTTCAAGTGCAAAATAAACTTGCCTTGGCAACCCCGTTATTGCCACAAGAAGTGCAACGCCAAGGTGTATCTGTTGCTAAATCTGCACGTAACTTTTTAATGGTTGTTGGTTTTGTTTCTGAAGATGGCAGCATGAATAATATCGACATTGGTGATTATGTTGCATCCAATGTGCAAGATATCGTGTCGCGCGTTGATGGCGTAGGTGAAGTGCAGTTATTTGGCTCACAGTATGCGATGCGTATCTGGTTAGACCCTAGTATGCTGCAAAAATATAAACTGACTCCTGCAGATATTAGTGCGTCTATTAGTGCTCAAAATGCGCAAGTATCGGCAGGTCAACTTGGTGCTTTACCTGCGATTTCAGGGCAGCAGCTTAATGCCACTGTGACTGCGCAAAGTCGCTTACAAACACCAGAACAATTTCGCAATATTTTTGTCAAAAACAATGAGGATGGTTCTGTAGTTCGCTTAGGCGATGTCGCAAAAGTCGAACTTGGCGGTGAAAGCTACGGTGTTGTGGCGCGCTTTAATGGTAAACCAGCGTCAGGTTTAGGTATTAAACTTGCCAGTGGTGCAAACGCTCTTGATACTGCTGCGGGTGTTAAAACTGCATTGGCTGAACTAGAGCCTTTTTTCCCTGAAGGGTTAGCCAGTGTTGTACCTTACGACACCACTCCGTTTGTATCATTATCAATTGAAAAAGTAGTGAGTACATTAATCGAAGCCGTGGTGTTAGTGTTTTTAGTTATGTACTTGTTTTTACAAAACTTTAGAGCAACTCTAATTCCTACTATTGCAGTGCCTGTGGTTTTATTGGGTACATTTGCTGTGCTGCAAGTACTCGGTTATTCAATTAATACCTTGACCATGTTTGCTATGGTACTGGCCATTGGCTTGTTAGTTGATGATGCCATCGTGGTGGTTGAAAACGTTGAGCGGGTGATGACCGAAGAAAAACTTTCACCGCTTGAAGCTACGCGAAAATCGATGGATGAAATCAAAGGTGCACTAGTTGGTATTGCTATGGTGTTATCGGCCGTATTTATCCCAATGGCGTTCTTTGCAGGCTCGACAGGGGTTATTTATCGTCAGTTCTCAGTAACCTTAGTAACTGCTATGAGTTTATCTGTTTTAGTGGCACTTATTTTAACACCAGCACTGTGTGCAACCATGTTAAAACCGAGCCACGTACATAATAACTCATCATTTATTGGTCGCTTTTTTATGGGCTTTAACCGTGGCTTTGAAAAGACCAATACCGGCGCACAAAACTTTGTAAGCCGTATGATCAAGCAAAGTAAGCGCTATTTATTGTGTTACGGCTTAATTGTTGGCGGTATGATCTATATTTTCTCACAACTTCCTTCAGCATTTTTACCTGATGAAGACCAAGGTATTTTGTTCAATCAAGTAAGTTTACCAGCAGGAGCAACCACTGAGCAGACATTAAAAGTCGTTGAGAAAATGGAAAAACATTTCCTAGAAGATCAGTCTGAAGCTGTTCGTTCTGTGTTTAGTGTAACTGGCTTTAGCTTCGCAGGCTCTGGGCAAAATGCAGCGCTTGGCTTTGTTGGTTTAAAACACTGGGATGAGCGTCAACGCGATGATTTATCGGTTGGTGCAGTTGCAGGTAAAGCTATGGGTTATTTTTCTACGATAAAAGAAGCCTTTGTTTTTGCTTTCCCACCACCTGCGGTTGTTGAGCTTGGTACTGCCAATGGCTTTACCTTGTTTTTACAAGATAGGGTTGGGCTTGGTCACGACAAATTACTCGAAGCGCGAAATATGCTACTAGGCATGGCTTCACAAAGTCCTGTATTAGCGGGCGTTCGTCCTAATGGTCAAGAAGATAAACCAGAGCTTGAACTGGATATTGATTTAGCAAAAGCGCAAGCACTTGGGCTGACCCAAGCAGATATCAATAGTACTTTGTCTACCGCGTGGGGTAGTAGCTATGTGAATGACTTTATCGACCGTGGTCGAGTAAAAAAAGTGTTTTTACAAGGTACGCCAGAGTCTCGTATGGTGCCGGAAGATTTAGATAAATGGTATGTACGTAATAGTAATGGCGATATGGTGCCATTTAGCGCGTTTGCTCAGTCGTACTGGACCTATGGTTCGCCGCGTCTTGAACGCTATAACGGCTTTTCGGCAATGGAAATTCAAGGTGCAGCAGCGCCAGGCTATAGTACCGGTCAAGCCATGGATGAAATGGAGAAATTGGTTAGCCAGTTACCAACCGGGATTGCCTTTGAATGGACTGGTATTTCGTATGAAGAACGTTTAAGTGGTGGTCAAGCGCCATTATTGTATGCGTTGTCGTTATTAGTGGTATTTTTGTGCTTAGCTGCATTGTATGAAAGTTGGTCGGTGCCTGCTGCGGTAATGATGATTGTTCCTTTAGGTGTATTCGGCGCTGCAATGGCTGCCTTTATAGGTAACTTATCAAATGATATTTACTTACAAGTAGGCTTGTTGACTACCATAGGACTGGCGTCTAAAAATGCCATTTTGATTGTTGAGTTCGCAATTCATAAAATGGATGAAGGCATGGGGCTGGTGGATGCTGCAATTAACTCTGTTAAGCTACGACTACGACCAATTTTAATGACTTCTATGGCATTTATTTGTGGCGTTCTACCTTTAGCTATTGCATCAAGTGCTGGTTCTGGTGCACAAAATGCTCTAGGTATCTCTGTCATAGGTGGCACGCTCGCATCGTCAATATTGGCTGTGATATTTGTACCGTTATTCTTTGTATTAGTGCGCAGAGTTTTTCCAGGTAAACATAAAACTGTGACACAGGAGTAATCATAATGACATTCAAAACGTTAAGCCTAGCGAGTCTAAGCATATTTGTGCTCAGTGCTTGCCAAATGGCACCTCCGCGTGAAGATATCGTGTTGCCGGTGCCTGATAGCTACGCAATACAGAGCGAACAAGGTAATACGGCTGATTTAAGATGGCAGCAGTTTTTTGCGAATGAAAAGTTGCAACACTTGATTGAACAAACATTAGCTCATAATAAAGACCTTAAACTTGCCGCACTTAATGTGCAGCAAGTTCGTGCGCTTTATCAAATCGAAGACTCTGCCTTATATCCGTCAATCGATTTTGCTGCGTCGGGCACGCGTCAGCGCTTACCGGGAGACTTAACGTCAACCGGTAATGCACAAATTAGCGATAGCTATCAAGCTACCGTGGGGATGACCGCGTATGAGCTCGATATATGGGGCAAAATTCGTAATCAATCTGATCAAGCACTGCAAACTTTGTACGCGTCAGAGCAAACTCAAACGAGTGTAAAAATTAGCTTAATTTCTGAGTTGGTAATTGCGTGGCTAAATTACGCTGCTGATAAAGAGCAGTTAGCGCTTGCTACGCAAACCCTAAAAAGTCAGCAGGCATCACTGGCGTTAACCGAAAAAACCTATGCACTTGGCGCGGCATCAAAGTTAACGTTGGCACAAATTGAGAGCACTGTAGCCACCGCAAAAGTTGATATTGCTAACTATCAGCGCTTGTTAAAGCGTGATAAAAATGCCCTTGATTTATTAGTCGGTCAGCCGGTTTCAGCGCAGTTGTTACCTGTTGAGAGTTTAGATGAAGTACTAAATTTCCCGACCGTGCCTGTAGGCTTACCATCCGAGTTACTTGAGCAACGTCCTGATATTAAAGCAGCAGAGTTTCAGTTATTAGCTGCTAACGCTAATATCGGTGTTGCGAAGGCGGCATTTTTTCCGAGCATTAGCTTAACGGCTAATGCAGGGAGTGCGTCGAGTGATCTAGATAATTTGTTTTCAAGTGGCACTGGCACTTGGAGCTTTATGCCATCGATCACGATACCGATATTTAATATGGGTCGTAATCAAGCAAACTTAGATGTTGCGCAAACTCAACAACAGATTGCGCTAACTACCTATGAACAAACGATTCAACAGGCATTTAAAGAAGTCTCTGATGCGCTTGCCGATAGGGAAGGCTATATGCAGCAGCTAAGTGCGCTTGAAGATCTGTATAACAGTAATCAAGTGTCGTTTACACTCTCTGAAGCTCGCTTTGAAAAAGGCGCCGATAGCTATTTACAAGTGCTGGATGCACAACGTAATTGGTACAGTGCAGGGCAACAACTCATTAGCGGTAAAAAAGCCTATATTACGAGCCAAATTAGTTTGTATAAAGCGGTTGGAGGCGGTTGGCAACGATCGGCTCAACAGAGTGAATAGCCGCTAGGCTGCACCACTATATAGTTTATCACTAGTTTATTAAGTTCTTTGTGGCAACTGACAAAGTTGATGTAAAAGGGCATATAAGCTAGTGATAATTATTAGGTTAAAGAAAAGCAGCGCTTTTCGGAGTTACTATGAAAGAAAAATCTAAAAGACAAACCGACCCTGCACTTGTGCAAGCACGCCGTGAGCAAGTGCTTAGTGCTGCGGCCGATTGTTTTAGACGAAAAGGCTATCATGGCGCAGGAATGGCCGAGATCTCAAAGACCGCAGGGATGAGCGCAGGACATATTTACAATTACTTTGCTAGTAAAGAAGCGATCATTGAATCGATTATAGAACAGGATATGGAAAAGCTGTTCTCTATTTTTCAGGAGTATGAAGATCAACCTGGTGACTTAGTAACGATTCTACTCGATGGTCTAGACTATGCAGTGGAACATCATACTGATGTAAACCAAGGAGCACTCGATTTAGAGATGTTCGCTGAAGCTGCGCGCAACGATAAAGTGGCAGAGCAGTTGCGAAAGTCTGATTGTTACGCCAGAGAGAAAATGCGAAATCTTTTATTGAGTGAACGCAGTTTGATAAAAGATCTTAGTGCAACTGAACTTGAAAGCCGTATCGAAGTGATGTTTGCAATGATAAATGGGATCACCATACGCAAAACCCTTAATCCACATGTTGATAAAGCCACGCTATTATTAGCGCTTCGCCCGGCAATGCGGGTGTTGCTTATACCGTTCTAATTAGAGCCGAGGCCTTAACCGCAAAGAGGTGTCGTTTAATCCTCTTTGCTGCGTTATTTTGGGGCTTAAAGCGCAAACCTTAAATTATAAGTTAAGTATATTTTAGTTTGTTCAGTAAATGATTCTTCACGGCTGGCCACTCTGATGCAATAATTGAATAAACAACAGTATCGCGAATCGATCCATCTCTTGTTATTTGATGGCTGCGTAAAATACCATCTTGTTTAGCGCCTAGCCTTGCAATTGCCTTTCGCGACTGTTGATTAAAAAAGTGTGTTCTAAACTCAACTGCAATGGCATTGTGAGTATCAAATAAATACTTCAACATCAAAAGTTTACATTCAGTATTTACAGGACTTCTTCGTACAGCCTTGGCATACCATGTGTAGCCTAGTAATGCGCGCTGATGCTGTGCGTCTACGTTATAGAATCGAGTTGTGCCAACTATTTTATGGCTACTATTACACCTTACGGCGAAGGCGCTATTGCCGTTTTTGGCTTCAATAATTGCCCGCTCAACATAACTGTGCATTTGTTCTGGCGAAGGAACATTGGCATACCATAATTTCCAAGACTCTCCATCAAGCACCGCATGTTTTAATTCATCTATATGATGTAAGCTTAACACCTCAAGCGTTATAAAGTGCCCAACCAATGGCATTGGTTTTAACCACTGCATATATTTCCCTTACTCCTAAAACCATTGTTTAATATCTCAACGTTTTGTACATAGAGATGATCCTTTAAGGATTCAATGATAGCAACTTACACAGTGAATTTTACAATTAATTTGTTGATTTCAGCTATAAATCAATACCCTCAAATCCGTTCTATTGACCACTGGAGCGCGATGATCGCGATGGCGAGTGAGCCTGCAGGCATCACCCATTTTTGATACCAGTGATAGTTTCTTGCCCAAATAAGGACTGGTAATGTAACTGCTAATATAGCCAGTTGGCCTATCTCTACACCTAAATTAAATGCTAGCACGCTGAGTAATTGATAGTCACTGGATAGCCCTAATTCACCTAATACACTCGCAAAGCCCATGCCATGTAATAAACCAAAAGCGAATGTGACCCAGCCTAAACGCACAACTAATGGCCAAATATTGTTAAGAGCTGCAAACAACACAGATATAGCGATCCCCAGTTCTACCCAGCGACTGTTAGGTGTAACTAATTGCATTGCAGTGGCGGTCAGAGTGATTGAATGCGCCAAAGTAAATGCGGTAACTATCCATGCGGTGTGTTTGAAGATCGTGACTTTTGATTCTACACCTTGCCATTTTGCTGATTTTTTTACTAATACACAGGTAAGCAACAATGCAATTAAAAATAAGATATGGTCAAGTCCGAGCCAAATATGCAGCACTCCTTGGTAAACATATTGATTAAAAGTGGTGAGGTAACTGCTTTTAGTAAAATCAAAAGTTTGAAGGGTATTATTTTTACTCATCACACGAGTTTGATGATTGATAGTGACAATTGCTTTATGATTGGCATCAGTATCGAAAAATGCCTGATAATGAAATGCTATGGCGCTGTGGTTGGTGCCCAGAGCTGGGCAGGATAATTGCAATTGAACAACTACATAGGGTTGATTAAAATGACTATCAAGCTGCAACGGAGCGTCGCTGGTAAGCGTACATGCTTGCTTGTCCGCTGATGTTACTGTCAGTGAGGTCAGGACAAAATCACTTATGGCGCTATGTTTTGCACTGATCTCATGCCATGCTATAGCCCCATCTTGGTTTAAATCAAACGCCACCTGTTGCTCTAAATCGGCAACGTTGATTTGCCAACTACCCGTAAAATGGCTGTCATCGGTTGCGTTTAAATTAATATAGCTGGTACTTAATTGGTGTGCTTGAGCTGTTCCTTGCAACATGAAAAATAAACACAGGTTACAAAAAAACGCAGTTACAAATGCGTTCATAAAGAGGCTCCTTGCGCACGTGTAAGTAATTGCTGATCGGCATCAAGCTTAGCTTGTTGCCAATTTATTTTTGCCCAGTATAGGGCTTTTTCTGGCTGTTTATTGATGTCTAAATAATAGTGAGCTAAATCACTGGCATGAAAACGGTCTTGACGTAATTCACGCAGCGCCACTCTTTGCGCCATTAAATTTTGCCATTGTTTCAGCGAGGTATCGTTGTAGTGTTGCTCTGCAATTGCCAAGCGCAGCAACAAGGCATCTTCTAAATTTTGTTGATCATTTACCAGTGCAGGCAAAGTGTTTAGCACTTTTTGATAATTCCCTTGCGCTAAATAAATATCTGCCCATAACACTACAAGGCTGACGGGGGCTGTTTTTAATGGCAATGACTGGATATGAGCGAGCGCTTCATCGGGTTTATTGAGTCTCAGTGCCATTTCAGCCAATACATGGCGGGTATCATCGCTTTGTTTATTACTTGTAATACTGTTCGCTAAACTTTGATAACTTTGTGCTAATTGACCGTCTTGGCTTAGTACATCAAATGTACAGGTATTAATTACATCCATTGCTGTTAGACCCAAGAGTTTTAAGCATTGTTGTTTAGCGGCTTTAAAGTCACCTTGAACCATTAGCATATTGGCGCGTAATAGATGGGTGTTAACATGGTTAGGATCGCGTTTTAGTACTGCATCGGTGATTGCTAAGGCTGCTGAAAATTGATGTTCACGTTGTAAAACGCGTGCATACATGTAGCCAATTTGTGGTGTGGGAGATTGCGCATAGCGCTGCTGTAACTGGTTTTTTAATAAGCCTTGGCGAAGCTCAGTTTGACCTACTAGTTGGCTATTTATCAGTAACGTCATTAATTCGTCTTGATTAAGGTGTGCGGTATTTATTGCGCGGGCTTTTGCGATGATCTCGTCATCTGCTGGCGTATAAGGTTCAGCCCCTGCATTAACTGAGATCAATAAACAAAGGTAAGTAAAAGCACGGGTGATCATAGCATTCTCCTTAAAAAGGCCATCCATGGCCTGCAAGTATTATTGTGTGATTTAGTTGTTACCTAACAAATCGTCAAATGTGGCATTTTCATCCGCATTTGTGAATGTACGGCCGTTCACACTCAGTGGCTTATCGGTAGCCGCTTGGTTAAATGCTGCACGGCCTAGTAGTGCAAAATCGACTTCAAGTGCTTCAATAGTGATATCAACCATCGCAGTAACTTGGCTGTTTACCCCATCACTGACTGCAAAGGTAAAGCTATCAGAGCCAGTAGTTTCAAGGTTCGGCGTATAGGTGTAACTACCATCACTATTAACCACTACCATGCCTAGCATTGGCTCAGTAACCAGACTGAAGGTAAGAGTATCTCCTTCAGGATCAGAACCTTGTAGCATGTCTTCAATTACAACTTCGGTTTGTGTGGTTACCATATCAGCTGTTGCTGTAGGTGCTTTATTTACCATCGGTGGTATCTCGACGGTGTTATGGTCGTCATCATTGCTACAGCCGCTGAGTGTAAGCGCAGCAAGCAATAACCCAAGATGTGATAATTTAAAATGTTGCATGAGTGTTCTCCTTATTTAGACCCTGCAAGTGGAGTTGCTAGATATGGAAAGCTTGCATCCATCATCGTAGCGTTCACTGGTGCACCATCGGTAAATGGTACGTTACCTACACTGGCATCATCAGATGTACACAGGCCTAAATCAGTATTTGTGCCATTTACTGGAATTGGGTAGCATAAGCGACCCATTACCACACGTAGCGCAATATCAACTACATCATCACCAGGACGACGGCCATTTGGGAAACCGGCTAAATCATCACCAGCAACACCAAATGCTGATTGATCTGCCTGTGCTTTAGCTGCAATTGCTGTGTTTAAACGTAACATTTCAGCACCTGTAACAGTGGCTAATTGATTAACGCCCGGGAAACCAGTTAGAAATGCAGTTACTAAGTCATTACGTGGAAAATTCGTTGGTGCAAGGGTCGCTAGATTTGCCCCTAAGGTGGTATTAACCGCATCTTTAAACAGAATATTTAAAAGCTCTGGTAAAGAAGGGTGGGTAACATAATCAATAAATTGAGCATCGTCTTTAGGCTGTGAACTTGAGAAGGTATCTTTGTCTTTTAAACCAATTACCAACTCATTAACAAGTGGATTACCTAAACGAGATACTTGAGTAAGCGCACCACCGTTTACTGCATTGTTAGCAAATTTAGCATTCGGGTTTAGAATACGCGCCTGCGGTAAGCTTGCTGTAGTCCATGTACCAATAGTGCCGTTGCCATTACCAACTACACAGCTTTTAGGTACTTCGATAGCAATTGCGGTCACATTTTTATCTGCTAAGTCATCATTATCTGCCGATTGTGTAATGCCTCCAGGGAAGCCCGCGCCATCACCTGCGCCCGGCGCACTGTCGCCTTCTACCGGCACATAGTTCACTAAGTCAAAGGTTTTGCCTAGGTTCACTACGAATGGGTCTTTACGTTGGCCAACAAATACTTTTGCCATACCGTCACAGCCTGGGATCGCTACTTGATATACAAATTGCGCTGCGTAGCTTTTATAACCATCCATTGATGAAAACGTTTTATCGCCAATATAATCAAGTGGCTTGTGGAATTCATTACTGCTGGTCATGGTATTAGTTAGCATGGTTTTGCTACCTGTACGCTGATCACCAGCGATCATCGTCATAGTGTATGATTCGCTAAAGTTAACTGCGGCATTATTGCCAGCTGCAACACCACCAACATTTTTGAGTGGTACAGCAACAGTACGTTGGTTGCCTTCAGGGCCAACGGTTAATGCAACACCTTGATTGTCATTAGGCAGCATACTTTTGAAGTTAAAGGCGAAGCTAATATCTTCAATCGCATCGCCATCGTTATCAATATGGATGCTGTAGGTTGCATCAGGATCCATGGCAAAATAGTTAGGTCCGCCATAGCCATCTTGCAATGGAATATAGTTTGCAATCAGGGTGACATAATCACCACGGCCTTGTTCATAACTGTTAAATGCATAAAAATCTGTTGAATCTAAAGTCGGGAAGCGACTGATATTTGGAGCTTCACGGTGACTTGACGCCTCTGATGGGACGCTTACTAAGGTACTACATACTACAACTGCTAATATTGAGGGAGTTAAAGCTTTCATGACTTTGTCCTTTAGTTTTAGATAGTGGTCACTACTAATACGCAAAGCAATTACCATTGGATGCAATAAAAAGTAAAAAATATTAATGAAATGTATATTTAAAATTACCTCGTTGAATTTAATGGAATAAAAAACCAGCTTTTGCTGGCTTTTTATTGCGTGTTGTTGGTTTACTTACAGTAAAATTAACTCAGTTGTGTAAAGTACTTCGGTGGGAGAGCCTGTTGGTGAGCCTCCAATAGGTTCTAAACTTATGGCAAGTAATGCGATATCTTGCGCGTTGAAACGTGAGTCTTTTAATAGCGATTTAACGCCATCTTTTGGTAAAAGGCCCAACGAAATAGGTGCATCTTGACCTTTTAATATCATCCACAGTTCATAATCCTTATCAGTTCTGGCGGTCAATTTGTCGCTGGCTTTTATTGATAAACCTTGTTCGTTGATATCGATAAACCATAATGGTTTTTCGCTGGCATCTTTAAACAGCGCAATTTGCTGAGTGTTTTGCCCGACAGGCGTTTGTGGCTGCCAAATAATCAAAGCTAATACGATACTTGCTGCGGTAGCAATTAACGACCACGCTTGCCAAATACTTGTTTTAGGTTGAATAACATTGTTTGGTACCACTGCTTGCTGTGGGTCAATACGCTGTGAAATTGCTTCCCAAACGTGGCTATCTGGCGGCACAGATTTGATTGAGCTGGCTAAATTATTTAAATGTTGCTCCCACATCCAGGTTGCTTCTCGAACACGATTTGATGAGAGCATTAAACGTTGAAAGCGTTTACGAGCAGAGCCTTTTAAGGTCCCTAACACGTATTCAGCCGCCAACATATCGATGAGTTTTTGATTGTCATAATTCATAACGTTAAGCACCTTTGCAACTGTTGCAGGCCGCGTCTGATCCAGCTTTTTACTGTGCCAAGCGGAGTATCAATATGATCAACTAACTCACTGTGAGTCAAGCCTTTGTAGTAGGCTAAGTGGATCGCTTGTTTTTGCTGTTCATCTAGTTGCTCTATACAATCAACGAGTTTACTTTTATCTTCGTAATCAATAGCTAAAGGTGAGTCAGTTAAATCATCTGAGATTGCAGAGTCGTCATCTAAGGATTGCTCTTTACGCACTTTGTGATAGCGCAAAGAGTCTAAGCTACGATAACGAACAATGCTGATCATCCAGCTGATCACTGTGCCTTTGGTTACTTGATAATCAGATGCATTGTGCCAAATTTTCACAAATGCATCTTGCAGCGCTTCTTCGGCATGAGCACGATTGCTTAACATTTTTAAGCTGATCGCAAACAGCTTTGCGCTTGTGGCATTATACAATTTAGCAAATGCCTGTTTATTGCCCTGCGCGGTTGCACTTAGTAGAGGTAATAATTCGTCGGTTTCCATAGAGTTCCTATTATTATTGTCAGTTAGTAAACGTATGATGATGTAAAATGGATGCAAAAAACCAACTAAATGATGGGTGCTTATCATTATTTTCATGCTTTTCCACCAGTTAGCCTAGCAGTAAAATACGGCTTATCAAGTTGCGGCGATCAGTTTTATATCTGAGACTGCAGTCCTACATTCATCGTTTAGAGAGCTGGAAATGACGCCGCAAAGCAGAATAATAGGACCTACCAAAGTTAAATACTGACGAAATTGCAAAAAATCCTGTTACTTCCAATAAATGCCTTGTTTTAGTTATGGTTAAACAGTGCATGAATGTCATACAATGGGGTAAAAGTAGACCACATAAGAGAGATTAAAATGGCCGCATTCGGTACCGTATTTATGCCGCAGATGATTCAAGCACGTTTTACTGATAACGCTTGGAGCGAAAGCTCTGTTGTTCCGTCAGATAAAATTGAACTTCATGCTGGTGCACATGTTCTTCACTATTCAAGTACATGTTTTGAGGGGTTAAAAGCATTTCGCCATGAAGACGGCTCAGTCTATATTTTCCGCATGGACGCTAACATTGCCCGCATGAAACAAAGCTCGCATTTATTAAGCTTACCTGAAGTTGATGGAGCCAAGCTTGAAAAAATGATCATTGATATTGTCCGCCAGTATGCTGATGAAACGCCGTTACCACCGGGCTCTATGTATATTCGTCCAACTCATATCGGTACTGAAGCTGCCATTGGTAAAGCGGCTGTGCCGTCATTAAGTTCATTATTGTATGTGCTATTATCACCTGTGGGTGATTACTTTGCTGGTGGCGCGACTGCGCTGCGAGTATTACTAGAAGAAGATGGTATGCGCTGTGCCCCGCACATGGGTATGATCAAAAGTGGTGGTAACTACGCTAGTGCATTAGCACCCATTACGGCAGCACGCTTGCAACATCAAGCCGACCAAATTCTATTCTGCCCAGGCGGTGATGTACAAGAAACTGGTGCCGCAAACTTTATTTTAATTGATGGTAATGAAATTATTACTAAAGCGCTAGATAGCACCTTTTTACATGGCGTGACGCGCAGCAGTATTTTAACCATAGCTAAAGATTTAGGTATGACAGTATCCGAGCGCAATTTTACAGTCACTGAATTACTTGAGCGTGCTGCAAAACCGGGTACTGAAGCTGCTTTATCTGGCACTGCTGCGGTATTAACCCCAGTGGGTACTTTTATTCATAATGATAAAGAATACAAAGTGGGCAGTGGTGAAGCAGGGCCAACGACAATGCGTTTGCGCCAAGCCCTTAACGATATTCAATGGGGTAAAGCACCAGACACCCATGGCTGGTTAACCAAAATCGACGTGTAAAGTTAAACGATATGTTTTTATAAAAAGCCTAGGTTATTTATAACCTAGGCTTTTTTATGGTCTAAATTATTTAATAATCTATACTTTCAACTGTGTAAGTTAGCTGCAAAGGTGTGTAAAAATAACGTATGTAAACACAGCAAGTATCACTAAACTAATCAGTTGATATCTTAATGCTATGAAATATATATGAATATTTATTTCTGTGAAATTTTATTAGTGGCGCATAGATTGCATTTCTGTTTGGGTATAACTAACGACAAAAGGAGCGTTTATGTGGGCCGCAATAAGTTACTTATTACTGGCAATTGTATTTATCATTATGGGGTGGCAGGTTAGTCCTAGCTATTTTTCGCTGCTATTCTATTGGACGGCTTTATCTCTATTACTGGTAAGCGGTGCCTATTTTTTTAATATTGCAAAAATTTTTCGTAAACGAGAAAACGGTGTTATCCCGTTTTACATTCGTTGGGCTTTCATACCTTTTTTATTGGGCGCACAAGTTTATAACGCGTGGAGCCGAAAGCACGATAAAGTACCGCCATTACAACAAATTAACGAACACTTATTTTTAGCCTGCCGCTTATTCCCTTCAGATATAGATACTTTAAAAGATAACGGTATTACCGCGATTTTAGATGTAACCTGTGAATTTGATGGACTTGAATGGTCATCAACACAAGAAAACATAAACTATTTAAATATCCCTGTGCTTGATCATCGAGTCCCAACACGTTCGCAGCTTAATCAAGCGATTAACTGGATTGCCCATCATATTAAAGATAATCGTCGTGTGGTGGTGCATTGTGCGTTGGGTCGTGGTCGTTCAGTGTTTGTGATGGCGGCTTATTTACTCAGTCAAAATAAGGAGGCTGATGTACATCAAGTGCTTGCGCAAATAAAAGAAACACGCGAAACCGCTAATTTAAATAAACACCAACTGCGTCAACTAGTTAAACGCCATAAAAAGGGTGAGTTATTAATCAAAAATAAAGCGGTATTAATTGCTAATCCAGTTTCCGGCACTAAGTTATGGCAGCAAAAAGAGCATTTAATTGTTGCGCGTTTATCTGCTTATTATAACTTAAAAGTGATGATCACATCAGTCGAGCAAAATGGGATTGTGTTGGCCAAACAAGCGATAGCTGATAAACCAGATATGATCATCGCCTGCGGCGGCGATGGCACAGTGGCAGAAGTGGCAAGTGTTTTGGTAAACACAGACTGTAAATTAGGTATTATCCCATTTGGCACGGCCAATGCTCTAGCACATGTGTTAATGGGAATTAAGTCAAAGTTGATCCCTGTGGAAGTAGCATGTGATTTGATTATTGAAGGGCAAACCAAGCAAATGGATACAGCATATTGCAATGGTGAGTTGATGTTGTTGTTAGCAGGGATTGGCTTTGAACAACACATGATTGAAAAAGCCGATCGGGATACTAAAAATGAGCTTGGTCAGTTCGCATATTTACAGGGCTTCTGGCAAGCTTTGGGTGAACAAAAAGCCCAAGATTTCACCGTACAGCTAGATGATAACGAGCCGCAGCAAATACATACCAATAGTTTAATTGTCGCTAATGCTGCACCTTTTACTACTTTACTAGCGCAAGGTGGGGGACAGCCAGATCATTACGATGGCTTGCTCGATGTTAATTGGCTCACTCCAAACCAAGACGCATCAGCCAATGTATTAAGTATTGCTGAGCTGGTATTTAGCAGTATTACCCAAGCACATTTTGCGATTAATTCACATCATACCAATGCGCGCCGCGTTGCAATATCGGCGACTCAGGAAATAAAATATGTACTTGATGGTGAAGTTAAAAGTGCTGATAAACTAACTATTGAAATTACTCCGCAATCACTGGCGGTGATCTGTGCAGAAGAGCAGGTCGAGTAACTGAACTTGTTGCGCGTTATAAGCTATAACGCGCAATGGCTGTTACTTCTTTTTAATACTAGGCCACACAAAGCCACTGTTTTGCGGTTGTGCATCGACACAGTTATCGAGGTATAACTGCTCGACCTTGGTACGAGCCCAAGGTGTTTTACGTAAAAATTTAAGGCTCGATTTTACACTTGGGTCAGATTTAAAACAGCGAATATCAACATGCTCACCCATTGCTTTCCAGCCAAGTGTTTGCTCGAGTTTTACTACTATTTGTTCGAGTGTAATGCCATGTAACGGGTTGTTTGCTTGCTGATTCATAATTCACTATTGCTTGATAAAAGTCGCTGCTATTGTAACGTAACTGTGCGTTGATACCAATTCTATTAATTAACGCGAATTGTTTTAGGGGCGGTTGGGTAAATAATTTCATTTTGCTCGTTGAGCATTAACCAATTTAACGCGCTATTATTGTGATGAGGATTTTTTGCTGCACAGATCACCCGCACATTAGCCATTAAAATAATTGCACCTTCACTGTAGCGTTGATCTTCAAACCAACAGAGTTGCTGCTCGCTAACTATATTTTTTGCGTCAAGAAACAAGGCTGGTTTTTGATTATTACTGAAACTATTAGCCGAGTAAATTACACTGATAAAACAGATGCCTATAATCGTTATAATTCGCATATTTAGCCTTTGCATTAAAAAATAACTACACTAAGCTTATACCTAAGTTACCCTAAAATACTAGTTTCAGTTGCAATTAAATGCGTTTAAACCAGCCCACTTAGGGTTTTAGGGTGACTTGGCCATAAAATGTGTTAGGGTAAAATCCACAAAAATAATTTTCTAAAGACAAGGTGAACACATGCAATTTAAACAAACGATGATTGACGAATTTACACTGTTAGCAAAATTTCCATTAACCAGTAAAATGCAAGGTATTAAGTTACATAGTGATGCTGATGAAAGCTTATTAAGCGCGGCACAACGATTGTTTGATAAAGGTATTATAGATAGCCCAGATGGCGGTTACTTAACCGATCTGGGCTTAGATCTGATAGAGCACGTAACCGTGCTACACAGTGCGTTGGGTAATTAAAAAATATCAGGCTGCATCCGGTTGGTTTTGTGGTGCAGCATCAATAAATGCATCAAGCTTGTTACAACGTTCATAAATGGCTGCTATTTTCGGATACGCAGTCATATCGACGTTAAAACGATAAGCATTAAATACTTGCGGCACTAAACACACATCAGCAAGGCTAGGTTTATCACCCACACAATATTCATTTGTATGATCAAGTAGCTGTTCAATTTTTTCAAAACCAACCTCTACCCAATGACGATACCAGGTATTTTTGATTGCATCGTCAGCACCAAGTTCACCGCTTAAATATTTCAGTACCCGTAGGTTATCAATAGGGTGAATATCGCAGGCAATGGCATAACATAAATTACGGATCTGGGCTTTTTGCCAGGCATCACCAAATAATAGTGGTGTGTCGGGATGTGTTTCTTCAAGGTATTCTAAAATTGCCATCGATTGTGCGAGTACACCGTCATTGGTTTCCAGCGCAGGTAATAACCCTTGTGGGTTTTTATCTAGGTATTCAGGTGCTTGTTGCTCAGATTTTAGTAAGTTAACAGTTACTAACTCATGCTTAATATTTTTTAAATTAAGCGCAATACGCACGCGATATGCGGCAGATGAACGAAAATATGTATAAAGTTTCATGGTTCAATTATCCTTGTGGGCCACTGTAGTGTTTTTTAATAGTTCGCCAGCAATCAGTGTAGTTAGGTTGGCGCTCTTTGCCTTCTAATGCGTATTTTGTTGGTGAAATAACGTAACGTGATTCAAACATAAACGCGAGGGTATTTTCGTAGCGTTGCGGTTCAAGCTCTGCGTTAGAGGCCTTTTCAAATACATCAGCTTCTGGGCCATGCGGTGACATACAATTATGTAAACTCATGCCTCCTGGTACAAAGCCGTGCTCTTTGGCGTCGTACACGCCTTCAATTAAGCCCATAAATTCACTCATAATATTGCGGTGATAATAGGGTGGGCGAAAAGTGTTTTCTGCCACCATCCAGCGTGGAGGAAAAATTGCAAAATCAATATTAGCAACGCCTTCTGTGCCTGATGGTGATGTCAGTACTGTGAAAATAGACGGATCCGGATGATCAAAGCTCACTGTATTCATTACATTAAAACGTGCTAAATCATATTTATAGGGTGCACTGTTGCCCGTCCAGGCTACAACATCTAAAGGGGAGTGGCCTATATCACAGCGGAACATATTACCGTTGAACTTAGCAACCAACTCAAACTCACCTTCTTTATCTTCAAAGGCAGCAACAGGGTATTGAAAATCACGGTCGTTAGCGTAGCCGTTGGCTCCCACTGGGCCGCGCTCAGCTAACACATAAACATGACCATAATTTTCACAGATATAACCACGAGCAGTATCACAGAGCAAAACGACTTGGAATTTAATGCCACGCGGGATCACTGCGATTTCACCCGCTTTAACCGTTAAATTACCACATTCTGTTTTCAGCAGTAACTGACCTTGCTGCGGCACAAATAACATTTCGCCGTCGGCATTATAAAAATAACGATCAGTCATTGATTTATTCGCTACATAAACATGGATGCCAATTCCTGTTTGGCCATTGGCGCTGCCGTTTGCAGCCATAGTGATCAAACCATCAATGAAATCGGTTGGCGTAGTTGGAATATCAATTGGATCCCAACGAAGCATCGTAGGTGGAGTTGGGACTTCGGTAATTGGAGCGGTGCGAATTAAACCGTTATCAATTGCGCTGTAATCACCTTGGACAACCGATGGGCGGATACGGTACATCCAAGTGCGGCGGTTATCAGCACGCGGCGCAGTAAATGCGGTGGTACTAAATTGTTCAGCGTATAAATCGTATTTTACTTTTTGCGGGCTAAACTGCCCAATAGGCAATGCGCCAGACAGAGCTTCGGTT
The DNA here is from genome assembly GCF_052850545.1 of Pseudoalteromonas sp. 1181_04. NCBI lineage: Bacteria > Pseudomonadati > Pseudomonadota > Gammaproteobacteria > Alteromonadales > Pseudoalteromonadaceae > Pseudoalteromonas > Pseudoalteromonas sp. 1181_04. Next base: position 66,956 of record NZ_VXCS01000011.1, on the reverse strand, counting down.
TCAAACTCATTGCCAAATCCTGTCATATATTTTAATTCGCTGGTCATCACTCGACTCCTTTATGTTTTACTGTAAGATACTCTCAAGTGAGACTAAATTCAAACATCATGCTTTTTGTCACTGTACATATTTATGGACACTTAAACATGATTGTAAATTAACAGGACATAGCCGCCATGGCTCTCGATTTAGAGACATTTTTACCTTATCGTTTGGCTAACTTAGCCAGTAAAATGAGTGAACAGTTTGCACCCGTGTATCAACAGCAAAGTGATTTAAGCATTCCTCAGTGGCGTATTTTGTTTAATTTAGCCCAGTTTGGACAAAGCAACGCAAAAGCATTGTGTGAGCAAGCAGCAATGGATAAATCCACTGTATCACGGGCAATTAAGGCATTGATAGATAAGCACTATGTGGTGAGTTTAATCGATCCGGCAGATAAACGCGCCAGCTTGTTAGCGTTGAGTGAGCAAGGGTTGAGCTTGTATCAGCAGTTAGCCCCAGCTGCTTTAGCGTGGGAGAAGAATCTATTGGATGTTTTAACTCAAGCCGAGTATCAAACCTTGCTTAGTTGTTTAGATAAGTTAACTAGTAAATTAGATGAATAAAACAAAAAGCCCATCAAAAGATGGGCTTTAAAATTAATTTAATTTGTAAGTTACCTTAGCAAATTAGAACGTGTAACGAACACCTACACGCATTTCCCATAAAGAGGCATTGCGTTGTATTGACTGCTCTGCACTGCGTGCACTGAAGTTTGAGTAAACGTATTGACCTTGGTCATTGACGTTCACTTCAACCATTTTATTACCAACGAAAGAACCTTTCTTCAATACACCCCAATCATCGTTCAACATATTAGTTAAGTTATCGATAACGAAGAATGCTTCACCTTTATGACCGTCCATAAAGCCTGGGATTTCTTGAGTAAGTTTGAAGTTAAATTTAACAAACCAATCAGAGTTTTGCGCATTTCGAGAAGAAATTTCACCACGTTTCAAACCTTCAGAAGCGATAAAGTCGTTAAACTCGTTAATTTCATCAGCGCTCATGTTGTAAACAACATTAGGATCGTTTTCTAGTGGTACATATAGCAATTGACGTGCGCCATTAGAGTTTCTATCGCCAAACTGGATATCACCTGCATTTGTGTTTCTATTGCTCTTATAAGTAAAGCTATATGGTAAACCTTTATAAGCTTCACCAAATAGGTTAAAGCGGGTGTTATAACCATTGAAGAACTCATGATTATAAGCAAGGTTTAATGTAAAGCGATGTGGAATTTCGTAATCTGATGTAGCTACTCCAGGATTTCCTGGGTTAGTTGTTGCTAAGTTACCGTAGTTTGAACTAGCAACAGAGCTGGTCATTGGATTTACGTCGTTAGCATCAGTATAAGCATAAGAGAATTGTACTGAGATACCGCTATCGAATGACTTACTTACTGCTGCGGATATGATCGACGAATCACCACTGTCACCATTTACATTAGTTAGTAATAGTTCGCCACTACGATATTTACCAGGGTTTAATGGATCTTCCTTTCTTTCATAGATAGGGCGTCCATCGAAAGTAGTATCACCAGAATCTTGTAAAGCAATATCTACAAGCGTAGCAGCATCACGTTTTTTGGTATACAAATAATCCAAAGCAAACACGTAATCGTTTTCAGTTGTGTAAGTTGCTCCTAAAGAGTACTTCCACTCAGATGGGATTTCAAAGTTAGGATCAACTGCGTTTGCAGTTGCATCACCAGAACCAATTTCAGTGTTTGCAACTTTATCAAACATATCTTGTGGAACTTCATAACCTGGAGTGCCACTATTTACATTTGGCGTATCAAATAAGTCAACTAGAGTAACTTCGTCATCACCAGAGCCAACTTTATAAGAGTTACTGATATCGCTAATGTAAGTACCAATATTGGTAATACCATCATTAGAGTATGAGTTAGATAGCCATACATTTGGGTTACCGCCTGAGAACAAGCCAACCCCCGCACGCACTTCTAATGCATCAGTTGCATACCATTCAAAGCCAACACGCGGTTGAATTAAATCAATACCATCAAAAGTTGACTGGTTGCTATAGCCATAGCGATTAGTAAAGTTCTGATTAAGTGTTGGTTTATCATCACTTGAATAGCTGTCGTAACGAAGACCAAATGTTAGAGAAGCATCGATATCTGAGAAGCTGTATTCATCTTGGACATAAAATGTATTTTGTGAATAAGCAAAGTTAGCTGCGGCATCATCAGGGTTATTCGTGCTTGCAGAGTTATTATAATAAACTGCATTAGCTATACCATTTCTATACGCATCAATTGATGCAAAACGCCACTCACCTTCAGTGTGTTGTACGAATTGGTTAAATACTTCTAGCTTTTCATACTCAAAACCAGCTGTAATTGTATGTTGGTTAAGGTAGTAAGTACCGGCAAACTTAGCTGTAGTAGTATCGTAGTTTAAGTCATTTGATTGACGAGAATCATCTGGGCCTACGTATACAGTTGCATTATCAGTGCTGATTTGGAACTCACCGAAACTACTTGCTGCATCTAAAGATTCAACTCGTGCGTCTAGTTCTGATTTACCTAAACGGATTTCTGAAGAGAAGTTATCATTCCAGTCAGAGTATAAAGAAGCAACGATTGATGTAAACTCGGCGCCTTGCTCATAAAAATGGCTATCAAAAGCGAGTTCATCACCATCAGCATCTGATTGTGACAATGTAAATCCATCGTTATAGTTATAGATAAGGTTTGCACGGTGATTGTCGTTAATGTTCCAATCTAGTTTTACTAAGATTTTTTCATCTTCAACTGGTGAACTAGATGGTGTAGCGCCTGCATCATAGCCATATACATCTTTAGTAATTTGTTTAATTTGCTCAATTTCATCAGAAGAAACTAACGATGAGTAATTAAATTGTTGTACACCTTCAAGTTTTTCATAAGAGGTAAACAAGAATAGTTTATCGTTAATTAATGGTAAGCCAACATTAAAGCCGTAACGCTTTTCGCTGAAATCGCCATTATCAACTTTATCACCTTCAATTTTGTCGCCTTTCATCGAATCGTTAGTGTAATCGTAGAAAACTCCACCGTGGATTTCGTTACCACCAGACTTGGTAACGGCATTAATGTTACATGATGTGAAGCCACCGTACTGAACGTCAAATGGCGCTAACTCTACCGCAACTTGCTCGATTGAATCGAAAGAGAAAGGTGCACGAACAGTTGGGTAACCATTTGAGCTAAGACCGAAGTTATCGTTCATACGAACGCCGTCAAGCGTTAAGCTGTTAAAGCGTGGGTTACCACCACCACAGTTGATTGTGCCACGGCTGTCATCGATAGCAACACGTGGGTCGATTCGAATAATATCTCTTAGATCACGGTTAATTGCAGGTTGGTTTTCAAGGTCCGTAAGAGTAAATGTTGAAGCCGGACCTGTACCACCTGACATTGTGCTAATAGCACGGCCAGTGACTACAATTTGTTCTATACTCGATTGTGGTTCAAGCGTTACGTTTACTGGGTAATCAGCACCTACTTGCAAGTTGATGTTATTAAATGATTGGTCAGCAAATACATCTGAATCAACAACAACACTGTAAGGACCGCCAACACGAAGACCTTTCGCGGTGAAGTAACCAGCATCGTTTGTTTCAGTTTCTTTTGTTGAACCTGATGGAACGTGAACGATAGTAATTTTTGTGCCTGCAGCAGGGTTACCATTAGGTCCCTTGATCTGACCTTTAATTGCAGAGGTCGTTTCATTTGCAAACGCTGCGCCACTTACGCCAACACAAGCTGCGATAGCAAGTGAAAGTGCTGTTTTGCGTAGTTGAATTTTCATTATTAATTTCCCGTGTAAGGTGTAATATTTTTTAGTTTTGGTATTAATTTACTCGGATTTTCCAAGCAGCTAAATTGTACCCTATTATTTCATTACAAATAAGTTACATTGCACATAAATTTGTAATAAAAGTAGTTTAGAACAAAATTGCGGTTTTTCGAGCAATTTAGTACCCATGGGTCAATTTACTCATTAAATATGACAAAAGTATGAAACCCAGTGCTTTATGCATAAAAAAACCCGCTAAAAGCGGGTTTTACATAGAGTTTTAAAAATTAGAACTTGTAGCTGATACCAATCTTAGCTTGCCATGTTGATGAGCTCGTTATTTGTCTATAGTTTCTTACATCAGCTCCACCAAAGCTATTATCAATAATATAGCGTCCTTGGTCATCAAGACCACCAAAATCATAAATAGATTGGTCTGAATAGCCCAAGCTTTTTTCTATACCCCAATCGCTATTAAGTAGGTTAGCGAAATTATCAATCATAAGGTATAGCTCGCCACTATGGCCGTTAGCAAAGCCAGGGATTTCTTGTTTAATGCTGATGTCCATGGTGGTAACCCAAGGCTGCGTTCCAGTATTTTTACCGATAATGCCGCCACGTTGAGAGATACCTGCGCGATCTAAACGCTCTGCTAATTGTGCCCAATTCATTTCAGAATCAGCCCAATTGACATTCGCATCATCAGCACCCGTTGGAATATAGGCCAAATAAGCACTGCTACTAAATAAAGAACTTGTGTCACCTAAGTGAGCATCTTTATGCATATTCATTGTATAACTAAATGGACGACCAGAATGGCGTTCAAAATACATATTAAATTTAGTCGCATAACCGGCAATAAATTCAGCATTGTAGCCTAAGTTAATTTTGAAACTATGCTCAACTTCATAAAAGCCACGTGCTGCCACATCTTGATTACGATTAGCGGTAATATTGTGCTTATAGTTACCTTCGGCTTGCGACGCTGATCCAACAGAAGACTCAGTAACATCTTGATGAGCATAACTTGCAGAAACAAATAAACCGTTATCCCATTCTTTAGCAATACCAGTAGAGATAATGATAGAGCGACCATCGTCGGTTGAATTAGTCATTGCAATATCAACATTATCTTTCAATGCACCACTGTAGATGGTTTCATTAATTACACGCTCGCCGTCAGCCGCTAAACCGATAGGACGGATAGAGGTATTATGCCATACAGCTTCATTTTCTTTTTTGTGGTAAGCAATTTCGGCCTGCCATTTAAAGCCATTACCTAATAGTTCAGAATCAAATTCATATTCAAAGCCAACTTGAGCGCGAATACTTGAAGGTAACTTGAAATCAGGATCAATGTAAGCAGTACTTCCTGCCCCTTGCTCTAACGAATTTTTAATAACATCAGGGACCTGAGTGATATCTGCTGGGTTATTTTGGTAGTAGTCGTTTATTACACTATTTGGTGCAGAAACGAGGGTAATACCATCTTTTTGAAATGAGTTGTTATACCAGACATTTGGAATACCGCCTTGGAAACGACCAATTCCACCGTTAATAGTTAATGCTTCAGTTGCATAATATTTAAAGCCAACGCGAGGTAGAATAATATCTAAACCATCAAGGTTCTCTTGATTACTAAAACCATAGGTGCTTAGAAAGCTTTCATTAAGAGTCGGTTTATCATCAGATGATAAGCGCTCATAGCGAAGGCCAGCTGTCACTTCTAAGTCATCATTTAAGTAAAAGGTATCTTCAATATATAAAGCTAATTGACTACGTGTTACATCATAGGCGGTATCTGCTGAATTATTAGTGTACGCATTTTGATAAGAGAAGTCATAAGCACTTACTTCGCGGTTAGCAAAATTTTCTAGACTAGTGAATTTCCATGTACCTAATGAGTTTTCAGCAAACAAGTTATATAAACGAAGTGACTCATATTGAGCACCAAAGTTAATTTCATGCTCGTCCATTAGATAAGTTGCATCAAGTGTCAGTGTTAAGTTTTCAGTTTCAGATTTGTTCGCATGGCGATATCTATCAGTACCAAAATTAAAGTTAGGGCCCTTTCTGCCATTTTCTTCTACGGTAATGCTACCTAAGTTTGAGCGAGTAATACTGTCAGAGGTCACATCTTTATAGGCAATACCAATCTCTGTTGAAAAGTCTTCAGTCCAATCAGAATAAAGTTTAGTGGCAAAATTATTAAACTTAGTAACATATGCATATGTATTTGATTTTAAGACTACTCTATTTCCACCTTTACTCTCATTTTTCTCAGCTTGATCGTCTTGCCATTGATATGTGAAATCTAGGCGATGCTCATCACTGGCATTCCAGCTAAGTTTAACTAATAAATTTTTGTTGGTGTCTTCAGGCGCGCCTGCTAATGAATCGGTTAAACCATATTCGTCATTTAAAATAGCAATAAAACGATTGTAGCTGTCTTCTGTTATTTTAAATTCATTTGCAGCACCAGAATCCTTAAAGCCATAATCTAAATCCTGCTCACTTGACCACTGTGCGTAGTTTACAAAGTAAAATAGTTCATCTTTAATAACTGCGCCACCGACATTAAAACCAAAACGTTGTTCAGTTTGAATCGGTTTTACTTTATTCGTTGAATAAGTTTTATAACCGGCTTTATCAGTATCTTCTTCTTTAATTGTTTGAACATCGCCGGCCATATCCGGTGTAGATGTTTCATAGAAACCTGAAAATTTGAATTCATTAGTACCAGACTTCGTTACGGCGTTTATTGTACCGCCGCCAAAGTTACCTTTAGAAGCTGAAAAAGGCGATACGTCAACTGAAACTTGCTCTATTGCGTCAAGTGAAACAGGAGGTTGAGACGTCGGGTAGCCACCAAAATTTAAACCAAAGTCATCGTTTTGACCGATACCATCAACAGTTAGACCGTTAGTACGAGGGTTGCTCCCCGCAAAAGTTAACTCGCCATTACCATTGATACTTGCTAAAGGATTTAGACGGGCAATATCTTTAATGTCACGGTTAAAGCTTGGCATGTTATTGATTGTATCTTCGCCAAAGGTACTGCTTGAACCACCAGATTGCTGAATAATTTTATAGCCTGATACTTCAATTTTTTCGATGTTAGCTGCTTGAAGCTGAGAATTAAGACGATATGTATCGCCCAGTTCTAAATATATATTTTCAAGCATGGTATCGGTAAATTGGTCTGAATCAATAAACACAGTGTAAGGGCCGCCAACACGTAAACCATTGGCAATAAAGGTACCGCTTTCATTGGTTGTTAATTCGCTTACAGTGCCAGTTGGTTGGTGAATAACTTTAATTTTCACATTTGCAGCTGCAGTGCCAGAAGGTGTAGTAATTTTACCACGCATAGCGGATGAGGTATCTGCTGCCATTACGCTTGTAGAAACACCTAAGGCTAGGATCACAGCCCCAGTTAATTTCGAAAGGCGAAGCTTATTCATTTTGTTGATTCCCGTGGAAAGTTAAGGTTTATTACTTGTTTGTGTTAGCTGACATCTTAAGTGCCTTTGCTAACGGTTTTGCTGAACTATCAAATAACGTATTTAATAATCCTGCTAATCGAATACCGGCTTGTTGTAAGCGAGTTTTAATAATCGGTGTGTTTTCGTAAATGTAGCTAAAGCCAATCTCGTCATTATTTAGCTTGTATAGTTTGTCAGCTAAATTGTGTGACTCTGTTACCCATTGCTCTGGTGAACTGGCTAGGTACTCAGCAATTATTTCTGCATTATTAGTATCAATAAACTGCGCGAATTCAGTGAATGATAGGTTCTCATTTTCGATTAATTTAGTGTCCCACAATGAGTGCAGGTTGGTTGGCTGGCCAAAAAAGGTAACGTTAACACGGTTACCACCTCTGTCTTCTGCACGTCCGGCATGAAACGGCTGATGGCTATCGCCAACTAAATGAACAAGAAAGCGTAAGCTAAAACGTTTTGCATCTATTGAGCTGTTTTTGTTTTTTAATGTATCGATGGCAAAATACATCCCTTCAAGAATGTTGCTTACATTATCTTTATTTAAATTTTCATCGTGGCTGTGAGTAAATGTAGATGAGTTGCTTGGCGCGTTAATGTAATGCCAACGAGAAGATTTTTTTTGCCAAAAAGGACTCGGATCAGAGCGCATTTCATCAGCCCAAGTAGCAATTTGCGCTAGGCTTTGCCCTTCTAAAAGTTCTTTAAGCTCTGCTTTAGTTGCGTCTGTTATGTGATTTTCGGCAATTTTACCGACAATTCTGTGGCCATTTTGTCCCCAAGCCAATACATTTTGTGATGATAAAAGTACTGCGCCGACTAAAAGATAACTAAATCCATGTGTAATTTTGCGTAACATTTGTGTTTTCCTCAATGATCTTATTTGACAAGAGCGGCCTCTTCTATGGCGCGAATTGTCCTGATTTTGAGATAAATAGGAAGGACTCAAAGAAATTCATAATTTCCCATTGATAGTTCTTTCAATTCATAAGCTTAACTGTTTTGGGTAAAATTACTTGTTGTAATAAGTAATTTAAATTGGTCAAATAGGAGGATGAATCGTTTTGGATTGTTGAACTTTTGAAAATTAAACAGCTGCTTTTGCAACACAGCTTCTTTGTTACTGTTTTGTTACTGTTTTTTTTGTTGGTTTGGCTCAGTGGCCAGCTGAGTGTGGTTACATCAACGGGGACCTTGAAGCCTTTAATTGAAACATCTAGTCGCTGTCAGACGAGGGCAACAGAAAACCAATTGCAATTAATTGTCTATGCCTCGTCGCAAAAGGTTGCTCGTTTTTTAACACAAAACCTGTGTGACGATCCCGTTGTAGCAAAACAATATGGCGAAGTGATCGCTTTATGGGGTTACCGTACTGCCGATAGCATTGAGTTCATTGGTAAAGGTATTGCTGATTTAATTTTAGCAAAAAACAACATTATGTCAGCCTTCAAAGCTGAATCGACCTATAACTACCAGCCTGTGGTTGGCTTTCCAAGTTATACTGCGTTTTTTATTTCAGCTAAAGAAAAGCCAAAAATTAACAAGCAATACTTTTTGGGGAAACGGATTGGCTTACTTGATTATCCTACAAGCCGATCGGGGCATATACTACCTAAACAAAAGTTTAAAGATTTAGGGATCAACCTTGAAAATTTAAAAATTACTTACGCCAGTTCACATAATGAGCTTAGGGAGTTATTAGCCAATGGACAGGTTGATTTAATAGCCTCTTTTTGGAAGGAAGCAGATCAGGCGCATTTTTCTAAAAATTATATAACTCCAATCAGCGATAATGTAATAGGCACACGTTGGTACTTTAAAATGCAGCATGAGAACACTGATTTGCTGTGCGCTATCCAATCTCAATTAATCCAATTATCTAAGCAGCAAGTGTCGACTTATTTTAATCATGTTGAACCATATTGGCATTGTTCAGCGGGTAAAGCTGAATTCTTAGGAGAGCAACGTGATGAATAATAAGCGCTTGTTTGGCGTGACACTGCTTATTTTTAGTGCGGCGCTATTGACGTTTAAACTCTCTAGTTATCTGCAGCAGGCGCAACATAACGATTTAATAATGGCTGATATTGAAAACCGAATTGCACTAGATTTACCTCGGTTAGACTTATCAAATCGTTTTTTGAAACACTCGGGTAATCATGATGCTATTGTTGGTTATCTACAACGTTTGAATATGCAATTGATACAACAGCCAATTCAAGTTAATACCATCAATGATGTCTCACTGGCATTAACAAATAATGGCCGCGAAAGTCGGATAGAGTATCTTGAAACAAGTGATCAAAAAGTTGCGATTACATTTTTAATTGAGACGCGTTGGTGGCATATAAGCGATATTTATACCTTTATGGTATTGTTATTATTGGCTTTTTTATTTTCTAAGTGGGCTGAACTTATTAACCGAACATCGCTGAAACACTTAGCATTAAAAGAACAAGTAGAGCAACTTCCACTGATTAATGTGCAAGTGAAACTAGTGATTGATTTGCAAGCCAAAGTTTTGGCTATTAATGATAACGCTGAGATAAAAGCTGGCTTAGCTAACAAACCACTGTGTTTTTACTTGGCTTTAATCGAGTTTTGCGTTGAGAATCCGGACGTGATACTTAATCAAAACAAAGATGTGCCGGATGAGTTAATTGAACTTGCTAATAAGTATTTTTACCGATTAACACAACTTGGCCATACTATTCGTAAACGGCCTAATTTTACTAACAGTCTAGAAAAAACCTTGAGTGAAATTAGGGCTGCATTGGATGAGGTACTTATTGAACACTCACAGCTGAAGGAGAAATATTACCCTCCTAAGGCACATGGTGAAGGCTCTCGGTCACGGTTACATAGTTATGGTTTATCGAATATCAAAGCAGATGATATAGAGGTGATAGGCAAATAACCTTAACCTGGTTAGTAAGTTAGTTCAGAATAAAAACCTCACACTGCTAATACTTAAACTGTGTGAGGTAAGCTCTGATTATTTAGGAGCAAATTCAATGGCTTTGACTGGACTATTTTCAATAAAGAAGCGTTTCAATGCCTGTGCATCTGTTTCGTCAGTGCTGACAAATCCTTTATGATTTATCAGTATCGGGTAGCCGTCACCGCCAGATGCATTGTAGCTATTAATGCTCATGCGATAGGTTTTGTTTTTATCCAGAACTTTGCCGTTGATCATCACTTTAGTCAGCGCATTATCGTTACGCTCGAAGCTTAATTTGTGGTATTGCAAATAAGCACCAGAATCCGGTGGGAAACTAGTTACAGTCTCAAGGTAATCCCAAAGCTCTTGGCCTTGCCAATCAACATACGCGATGCGATTTTTAAAAGGGTGTACTTTTAAAATATCTTTATAACTAACTGCACCTGCAGCAATACTATCACGTACGCCACCGCCACTGATGATACCAAAATCAGCGCCAACAACATTCATTTGTGCTTGCACAATAACGCGCGCTAAGTTGGTTTGTTGATAACGAACTTTATTGCGATCGCCCTCAAGCTTTGCATCAACATAACCAATTTCACCTTCAATTTGTTTTGCACCTTTGGCTTGGTAATCAGCTAAAAATGTTTTTAAGGCAGCGTCTGGTTTGATGTATTCGTTGGCAAGCTCAGGCTTAATTGAACCATCAGCTTGCGTTTTATCAACGTATAAGTTAACTGGCAATAATTTATAATCTAATAAGGTTAATACGCCGTTTTCTTGTTTAAACTCGGCTTTGCCGACATATTTACCCCATTCATGAGCTTGCATTATCCACGTACCATTTTGTTGGTCTGGTTTACATGTCATACCGGGTTTAAAGTTATCGTCATTTTTATTTTCGCTTGCCATGCACACAGGTTCTTGTGAGTGACCGCCGATGATCATATCAAGGGTATGAGCTGGTAAAGAGCGGGCAAGGGTAACATCGCCAGGTGCATTTATACCATAATTCGCATCAACATAATGACCCATATGAGTTACTGCAATCGTGATATCCGGTTGATATTGTGCTTTGATTTTCTCGGCTAAAGCTTGGGTTACTGCAACGGGCTCTTGAAATTCAAGGCCGCCGATATACTGCGGGTTGCCTATTTTAGCGGTATCTGTGGTTGTCAAACCAATAACGGCGATTTTCAGCCCCTGTTTGTTAAAAATCTTATAGGATTCGAAGGCATTTTTACCGGTTTTTTTATCAATTATATTAGCCGAAAGAAGCGGGAAATTTGCCCACTGCTGCTGTTGTTTTAAAACACTCAGTGGATTATCAAATTCATGATTACCAATCGCCATCGCATCGTAACCAATTAATGACATTCCTTTAAAATCAGGCTCTGCAAATTGCAGGTCTGATTCTGGAATGCCTGTATTTATATCACCACCAGATAGAAGTAGCACTGCGTGACCTTGTTGCTGCGCATCAGCACGTAACTGGTCGATTAAGGTTTTACGTGCAGCCATACCGTATTCACCTTTTTCGTTATGCCAAAAACGGCCATGATTATCATTGGTATGTAAAATGGTGAGATAGTGAATATCTGCTGTGTCAGCTTGTTGAACGGAGGTTTGATGATTACTACATGCAGTAATGCTTAGTAATAGGAAAAATGAAAGTAATATGCGCATAATATGACCCGTGTTGTCAGTGTTGTGCTATTTATTAAGCGCATAGTTTAAACTAGTTTTATTGCAAAATAACGTAATTATTCTATTTTAATGTCATCTTGGAAATTTAACTTTCCAGTTGCCGCTAATTGACGTCGCTGTAACTCTTGTTCTGCTAATGCTGATTTTTCATGGTTATTACCCACCATCCAGTTTAAAAAGCTTGCCGGTAACTTAGTGTACGCCTCTCCTTGGTGTAAACCAAAATCACAGATGTGTTGCTCTTCATACGACATAGTTGTTAATCCTGTTGTGTGTGTTTTATTGTTATAAATAATACTAACAAAATAAACTCGGCTATTAAGACGATTTCGTTTTAAACAAAATTTATTTATAACGTGAGTGAATAACAACACATTGTAACCACATGTAATTTAAATGTAATCAATTCGGTTTGATTTGTTTAAAGGTACGTTTTGCTATCGTAATCTCCACAAGAGTTCTTTACTATTTGCATTAAATTCACATAACCACAACATTCTTCAGGATAAATATAATAATGAAAAAACTATTACTATGCGGTTTGTTAACCGCAACCTCATTTGCAAGCCATGCAACTGTAGTTGAAATGCAAACTTCACAAGGTGCTATTAAGGTTGATTTGTTTGATCAACAGACCCCCAAAACGGTCGAGAACTTTTTAAGTTATATACAAAGTGATGCGTACAATCAAACCGTGATCCACCGTTCAATCAAGGATTTTATTATTCAAGGTGGAGGCTTTACTTTTACCGATGATTTTAAAGCGATCACAACGTCACCAGCTGTTGTGAATGAGCCAGAATTATCGAATGTAAAAGGCACGATTGCCATGGCTAAATTAAGCAATAATGCGAATAGTGCCACAAGTCAATGGTTTTTTAATCTCAAAGATAATAGCGCAAACTTAGATAAGCAAAATGGCGGTTTTACCGTATTTGGTCAGATTACAGCAGATAGTTATGCTGTGCTTGATAAGATCTCTGCGTTAGTGCATTGCGGTGAAATACCGGTAGTTAATCTAACTAAAGACCAATGTGCAAGTGCAGATACCACGTTGACTATTGCTAATTTAGTGTCGATCAATAGTGTTCTGGTACTTGATGATGATCCAAATTCGTCAGTAAATTTATCTCCAAAAGAAAATACGCTAATTGACGATCCGACTCCAACTCAGCCTGATGATGGGGATAGCTCAAGTGGTAGTATGAGCTGGTTACTACCATTATTATTGCTTGGCTTTAAACGCCGCCGCGCAGCTTAAAGGTATATACTTGCTATCGGGTTATGTGTCCCGATAGCAAACGTAACGCTTTAGAGTGCAAATACCCGCATTACTAATAACACCCACATAGTTAAAACCAGTAAACAGCCAAGCAAAAAGCTATAATAGCGAGGTTTTACGCTATTGCTGCCTAAATGAATAATACTGTGAATGACGCGCGAAATCACAAAACCCCAGGCTAAAGTAATAAATACATAACCCGCTGCATTGAGCTGTAAAGCAGCTAAACAGGCTACAAAAAATAGCACTGGTATTTCAAACTGATTAATAAAGTTTCTACCGGCAATATATACATCATCACCCGCATTATTTAATTGCATAGTGGCAAAATCTTGCATAGTAATCGTTTTGTTACGCGCCGCACTAAAACGGCGGCGGCCCATGACTACCATTACCGTAAAAGTGAGTAGTACCTGAGAAAACATCGCGAGTAATACATATTTTTCCATTAAGAGTCTCATTTGATAAATAACGTAACTTTAAGCCTAGCAGTTTGTCTTTATAATTCACAATGTGTTACAAAGTATTTAGAAAAATGATTGCAAGCTTTTTGAATTTTACCGATCATTCAAACAACAAATAAGTATGGATCACATTCTCAATATGAAAAAAATAATTACTTTAAGCGCTATTGCTTTAGCAGTATTAAGTGGCTGCGGGACTACCACCACAGCGGTACAGCAGCAAACGTCATTACTTTCAGATACGCTGGTAATAAGTCCCAACGATACTCGTCAATATAAAACCCTTAAACTTGCGAATGAGATTGAAGTAATTTTAGTGTCGGATCCAACTGCTGAAAAATCAGCAGCTTCATTGAGTGTGGGTGTTGGTTTATTACATGATCCAATTAGCCAGCAGGGAATGGCGCATTATTTAGAGCACATGCTATTTTTAGGCACAGATCGTTACCCAGATACCAAGGGTTACTCTGATTTTATGACTAAAAACGGCGGCGCCCACAATGCTTATACATGGTTAGATATTACTAATTACATGTTTGAAGTAAATAACGATGCTTACGATGAAGCATTGGATCGTTTTGCTGACTTTTTTAAATCCCCTAAGCTTTACCCAGAATACACCGATAAAGAAAAAAACGCAGTAAACGCCGAATGGTCAATGCGTCGCGAGATGGATTTTTTTGGTCAGTTTAAGCTTGCCCGACAAATGATGGGCGATCATCCAGCTAATCGTTTTTTAATCGGTAATCTTGAAACATTAGGTGATAAAGACGGTAGCTCTTTACATAAAGAAACCGTTGATTTTTATAATAAATACTACTCTTCTAACATTATGAAAGTAGCAATGATTTCCAATCTACCACTTGCGGAAATGGAAGCGAAAGCACAAAAATACTTCGCTGATATTGAAGATAAAAAGATCGACAAACCAACTGTTACCACAAAGCTAGATTTTGATAACGTAGGTGGAAAACGCGTTCACTACGCGCCAAATGAAGACGTAAAAGAGTTACAACTTGATTTTACTATTACTGATAACAGCAATGAATTTGCCGTTAAACCTAACCGTTTTGTAGCATACTTATTAAGCAATGAAATGCAAGGTAGCCCGGCGCAAATTTTGCGTGATAAAGGCTGGGTTTCACAACTTTCAGCCGGGGCAGCGCCAACCCAATATGGTAATTACGGTGCGCTGACGGTTAATGTGCAATTAACAGACGAAGGCATGAAAAACCGTGAAACGATCGTTGCAACAATAATGCAATATATTGATTTGATCAAAAAAGAAGGTGTAGATAGTAAATACTTTAATGAAATTCGCACTTCACTTAATAATGAATTTCAATTTTTAGAAAAAGGCGATGAATTTGGCTATGTCAGTAATTTAACTGGTAGCATGCAAGATTATCCACTAAACCACGTTATTAATGCGCCTTTCTATTATGCTAAGTTTGATGCAGCTGCGATCAACAACGTACTTGCGCAACTCAATGCTGATACTCTGCGTATTTGGTATACCTCACAGCAAGAAGAAACCGATTCACAATTGCATTTTTACGATGGTAAATACCGCATTGAAGATATCAGTGATGCTGAAATTGCCAGCTGGAGTAAGCCTAGTCAGTTTGCCTTAGCATTACCTACGGTAAATCGTTTATTACCTGAGAGTTTTGCGATTAAAACAGCACAATTTGCAGAGCAAAAACACCCTAAGCTGGTATATGATAAAAATGGCGTAAAAGTATGGCGTCAAGCGAGTCAAAACTTTGCCGAGCAACCGAAAGGTTTGGTCGAAGTTTACTTAAATACCCCAGATGCTCTGACGGATATCAAAGCTAAAGTACTTTATTCAGTATGGTCTGACTTATTTAACTTACAACAAAGCAAGCTAAGTACCGAAGCTGCCGTGGCAGGTATGAGTGTTGGCCTTGAAGCAAGTAACGGACTTATCCTTTCAATGAGTGGTTTTACCGATAAACAAAATGTTTTACTCGCGCAAGCACTGACAAATATTGATGTGCAAGTAACTGAGCAAGGTTTTGCTCAAGCGCTTGATCGTTACCAACGTGATTTATTAAACGCCCAAAAACAATTCCCTTATTATCAAGCATTTGGTGAGTACTCTAAATTAATACGAACAGGCAGCTTTGACACCGATGCACTGATCAATACGGCAAAAGCATTAACCATTGCAGATTTTGAGCAGCTTAAACAGCATACCTTTGCTAATAACGAAATGCGCGTGTTCACTTATGGTAACTATAACCAATCAGATGTTGAAGCGATAGCTAAAGAGTTAACGGCAGTTTTACCAGCGGCGCATAAAAGCACTGAATTTGCGCGCAGTAAAGCGTGGTTACCGCAACCAGGCGAAACGATTGTATTGCAAAAAGATATTGATGTGGCTGATGTTGCTATTATTGATATGACCGTACACCCGATTGCAGGCTATAAGCAAAAAGCGCAGGCGCAAGTCTTACAAGGTCACTTTAGTACCGTCGCGTTTGACAAGTTACGTACTGAAGAGCAATTAGCATATGCGGTTGGTGGCTTAGCACGGCCAATTGAAGATTACTCAGCGATTGGCTTGTTTATTCAAACCCCAGTAAAAGATGTAAAAACCATGCAAGCGCGTTTTGAAGAGTTCAAAATGCAATATGCAGTAGAGCTTGATAACATGAGTGAAGAAACCTTCGAGCAGCTTAAAAATGCCGTATTAGTGTCGCTTAAACAGCAGCCTAAAAATCTTAGCGATGAAATGGGCCCACTGATTGGCGATTGGTATCGTGAAAACTTTGATTTTGATTCAAAGGATAAGTTAATCGCTGAAGTTGAAAAAGTCACGCTTGCAGATATTAAAGACTACTACCAGCAAACTATGTTAAACCCACAAGCTGCGCGTTTAAACGTACAGCTTCGTGGTAGCAAATTTGCCGACAAACCGTTTGCAGATTTACCAAAACAAACATTGGTAACAGACTTACAAGCGCACTTTAATGGCATTAAATTGCAAAAGTAATTTAGCTAATTGAAGCGTTGAAAAAGATTAAAGCCCAAGCGATTTGCTTGGGCTTTTTTTTATGAATCATTATCTTTTAAATAATTTACAAAATGTACATACAGTGTAACTATATAAAAAAGGAACAGCTCAAACCGCTAGGATTTTGATGAATAAGATAGTGTCCATATTGCTACTGCTAAGCCCTTTTTATAGCTTAGCCAACTCATTTGCTGATGATTTTGTAAACGCTGCAAATGATAGAACAACACAAAGCGTGCGCTATGACGG
The DNA here is from genome assembly GCF_052850545.1 of Pseudoalteromonas sp. 1181_04. Lineage (NCBI taxonomy): Bacteria > Pseudomonadati > Pseudomonadota > Gammaproteobacteria > Alteromonadales > Pseudoalteromonadaceae > Pseudoalteromonas > Pseudoalteromonas sp. 1181_04. The sequence goes on along the minus strand of NZ_VXCS01000011.1, from coordinate 49,922 downwards.
CGCTTATCACCGTATTGCCTATCCAAATGGCGATGTACCTGCCAATATTGGCGTATGCACAGATGTGATTATTCGCAGCTACCGAGCATTGGGTATCGATTTACAAAAGTTAGTTCATGAAGATATGCGCGATAATTTTTCAGTCTATCCATCAACAAGAATATGGGGGCTTACTAAACCCGATAGTAATATAGATCATCGTCGCGTGCCTAATTTACAGGCTTTTTTTAAACGCCACGGTACAGTACTGCCCATAACTAATAATGCTCAGACCTATAAAGCAGGCGATATTGTCACGTGGATGCTGCCGGGCAATTTGCCGCATATCGGTATCGTGGTAGATACATACACTGCAGATAACAAAACCCCATTGATAGTGCATAACATAGGCGCAGGGCCGCAGCGTGAAGACGTGCTGTTTCGCTATAAAATTACAGGGCATTATCGGTATGAGCCAGCCGTTAATTGATCGCGGGTATCTGGAAACATTCAGAAAAGCCAGCATAGTTAGCTAAAAAGTCGAAGTGGCAGGGCAAAATTTACTCAGCACAGATAAACAAAGTAAAAATACTTGAGTTAACGAAATAGCCTAATTTTACGACTCTTTAAGGAGCGTTAAATGCATCAGAGTGTTAAACAAAAATTTACGACGTACCCTGAAAATATCGCGGTTGTATTACATGAGATCAGAAGTCTGATTTTGCAGGTAGCTGTGCAGGATGGCATCACTGAACTTGAAGAAACACTCAAGTGGGGAGAGCCGAGTTATATTTCAAAAATAGGCTCTACCATTCGTTTTGATCACAAACCAAAATCAGCTGAGCAATTTTGTATTTACTTTAACTGTAAAACTAAACTTATTGAAACCTTCAAAGAGCTTTATGGTGATACGTTTAGCTATGAAGGTAACCGTGCTTTGGTGTTTAAGCTTAATCAAACCGTGCCAGTTAAAGAGCTAGCCCATTGTATATCGTTGGCTTTGCGCTATAAAAAAATAAAGCACCTGCCATTGCTAGGTGCTTAAATTTAAGACGTTATTGTCCGACAGAAAGAGTAACAGCGCGATATAAACTCCCGCCTACGCAAATCTCGCGCTGACAATAGTTATTTGGCTCTTGCAGCGCGAGCCCCATGCAGTTTTTTATAGCTGTCGATCAAACGCTGATGACGATCTAACCCTTCAAGTTGCATATTGGTTGGAGTTAAACCGTAGAACATCACATCACCATTGATAGAGCCGACGACTGCATCCATTACTTCTTGGCCAAACATGCGGGTGAAGCTGTGAATGTAGTCTTCAATTTCTAAGTCATCATTTAGCGCAACTTCTAAAGTCGCGTGCATTGCTTGGTAGAATAACCCGCGTTCAACAGTGTTATCGTTAAACTGTAAGAAGGTTTCAACCAGTTCCATGGTCGCTTCTAAATCGCCTAATGCTAAATAAATTAGCAGCTTAAGCTCAAGAATAGTTAACTGACCCCACACGGTGTTTTCGTCAAACTCAACGCCAATTAAGGTGATGATATCGATGTAATTATCAAGCTGGCTGTCTTCTAAGCGCTCAACTAAGTCGGCAAGTTGGTCTTCATCTAAACTGTGCAGATTTAAAATATCTTCACGGTATTTAAGGGCTTTATTGGTGTTATCCCAAATTAAGTCTTCGACAGGGTAAACTTCTGAATAATCAGGCACTAAAATACGGCATGCGATGCCAAGGTCTGAAAATTCAGCAATATAAGCTTCTTTACCTAAGGCTTTTAAAATACCAAATAAGCTAGCTGTTTCTTCTTCGTTAGTACCTGAAAAATCCCATTCCACAAAGTCATAATCGTGTTTAGCACTGAAAAAGCGCCATGAGATCTTACCGGTTGAATCAATAAAGTGTTCAACAAAGTTTTCAGGTTCAGATACTGCCATGCTGTTGAATGTTGGTTTAGGTACGTCGTTTAAACCTTCAAAGCTGCGACCTTGTAATAGCTCTGTTAAGCTACGTTCAAGGGCGACTTCAAAACTTGGGTGTGCACCAAATGAAGCAAATACGCCACCGGTTTTCGGGTTCATTAACGTTACGCACATGACAGGGAATTGCCCGCCTAGAGATGCGTCTTTTACAACAACCGGAAAGCCTTGCTCTTCTAAGCCTTTAATACCGGCAACAATACTAGGATATTTAGCAAGTATCGCTTCTGGTACGTCTGGCAATACCAGTTCTTGCTCGATGATTTGGCGTTTAACAGCACGTTCAAAAATCTCAGATAAACATTGTACTTTGGCTTCGGCAAAGTTATTACCCGCACTCATGCCGTTACTTAAAAACAAGTTTTCAATCAAGTTTGATGGAAAGTACACAGTTTCGCCGTCAGAGTGACGCACATATGGGATCGAGCAAATACCTCGCTCAACATTACCAGAGTTAGTGTCGATAAGGTGCGAGCCACACAGCTCATCTTCAGGGTTGTAAATGCTCAAGGTATAGTCGTCTAAAATACCTTCTGGTAGTGAGTCATCATCAGTGAGCTGAAACCATTTTTCGTTCGGGTAATGAACAAATTCGCTGTTGGCAATTTCTTCACCAAGGAACTGGTCATTGTAAAAAAAGTTACAGTTTAAACGTTCAATAAACTCGCCAAGGGCTGAACATAATGCGCTTTCTTTGCTGGCGCCTTTACCATTGGTAAAACACATCGGTGATGCAGCATCACGAATATGCAATGACCAGACGTTTGGTACAATATTACGCCATGATGAAATTTCAATCTTCATGCCTAAGTCAGCCAAAATCGCAGTCATATCAGCAATGGTTTGCTCAAGCGGTAAATCTTTACCTAAAATAAAGGTGTTTTCGCTGCCTGCTGATTTTGCCATTAACATGGCTTGCGCGTCGTTATCTAAGCTTTCTATGGCATCAATTTTAAATTCAGGTATGGTTTGAATAACACGCTTTACGGTACAACGATCAATAGAGCGTAAAATGCCGGTGCGGTCTTTTTCTGAAATACTTTCAGGGAGTTCAACCTGGATTTGGAAGATTTGGTTATAACGATCTTCAGGGTCAACAATGTTGTTTTGCGCAACACGAATACCGTCAGTCGAGATATCACGGGCATTACAATACACTTTAATAAAGTACGCAGCACATAAAGCCGAAGATGCTAAAAAGTAGTCAAACGGACTTGGCGCAGAGCCATCGCCTTTATAACGGATTGGTTGATCCGCAATGACTGAGAAATCGTCAAACTTAGCTTCTAATCTAAGATTATCGAGAAAATTAACTTTAATTTCCATTGAGTTGGTCCACCTTCATGCGCACTAATAAGTAAGGCTTGCAGGTGTTTGCGCCAGACTTAGTCAGTGTATTTTCATTTAGCTGCAATTATCCGCTTTTTAGGGGAGCAGATACAAGTAATAGTCGTGGTTAATTGGAAAAAGAGTAATGCTCGCGAGGGTAAAGTTAGCAAGGTTAAAGGCCAAAGTTGTTAGTGTGTTTGAATTTACTCAAGAGAGTACTTTACATTAGACTGATACAGAATTAGACAAATTGCATGGTGCGCATGAGATGCAAGAACCCCAGCGGCCATCTCGTTCAGCTATCAGTGAATAGCGCTATGTCACCTTGCTAGTTTTGACACTTGGTATTATAATTAACGACAATTGTCGCTGGAGGTGTTTATGGAAACTTTAAAGTTTGATTTTATAAAAGTAGTGAGTGGTGGGTTAATCACTAACAACTCTAATGCATTAGAAGAAATTACTGTTGCTACTACAGGCTTGAAAGCTTCGTCTATTTTCCTTCTTAGTAAATCGCTTGGATGGGAACAAAAACTCATAGCTAAGACTATTGGTACTACTACGCGAACATTAGAGCGACATGTAAAAGAGCGCAAACGTTTAGGTATTAACTTAAGTCAAAATGCATTGGAAGTTGCACGTTTGTCATCTATAGGTATTTCATACTTTGGTGATGTAAAACGTTGGAATGAGTGGTTGAACACCGCTCATACGCAGTTCGATGGCAAAGCGCCAAAAGAGTTTTTGCATACCATTCGCGGCCGTGAGTTAATTAAGCGAATTATTTATGGGCTAGAGTATGGATTCACTGCTTGATGATTTGTTATAGAATTGCCCCAACTGAACATAACAATTCAAATAACGCGCTATCAGGCCTAGGTGGGCTTTATGCAGAAGGTAGATGGCACATGGCTGGTAAACCTGTTGTTTACACAGCAAGTAGCCGCTCCCTTGCAATGCTTGAGAGGTTAGTGAACGACTCTACGGATATACTTAACAAGCAGCTATCAGTCACATCTATATTGATACCTGATAAACTGAAAATTAAACGCTTGGTTGTATCTGATCTACCAAGTGACTGGGATGATCACCCTTATATATTAAAAACCCAAATAGTGGGTAGCGACTGGTTAACGAGTATGGGAGAAGCTGTACTGCAAGTTCCTTCATCTGTTTGTTCAGATGAATATAATTTTATAATAAATCCCGCACATACTGATGCGCATGAAATAAAATGCGTTGAATGCCAACCATTTAGTTACCCTAAAAGATTGGCTTTAAAGCTTTAGTAAGCGGCTGATTCGACCGCTTACTATCAGCTTGAAAATATATTTTCAACCACTCAGGCATGTTTTTAGAGCCTATTTTCATTGCTTCCAATAAGTGCTATTTATACAAAACAGTTCAGACTGTAAGCAAGAATCGCTATTCACTAATTATACTGGGTTTAATTTCTTAAACTGTGTGTCTGCCACAATTTAACAGAGCGTAGCGAAAACCTCGGGTGCTTGATTGCAGGCCGGGTGGGGAGTGTTCAAAAATCAGTTAGTCGAATTAGATAATAAAGAAAAGCACAGTGCTCAGTTAGGACTACTTTAAACGGGGGCGCTTGCGGGCGATTCTTTAATCTATTGATTTGATAGATAGAATAACTTAACCTATCTCATCTTAACTTTATTTAATAATCTAGGCAATAATAAGCACTTATGAAACAACTCTTTGTTAAAACACTGTCGGTCATTTGTAGTCTTTTATTTCTAATTATTAGTATTCTATTGATTTTCGGAATACTCACTCGTCGCGACGAGAGCTTAAATCTTTTTTTGTATATCCCATTCATATTTGCTCCGTACCTGTATGTTGTAGTTCGAGCATGGGAAGATAATATTTTAAAAAATCAGCATTTGATCATACGATTCATCATTCTCTGCTCGGTATTACTATTGATATTTCCTAGTGTGTTTGGTTACTTCTTATCAACAAGAGTTTATAAAATAACCTCTATTTTCTATTATACTAGTTCTACCTCTACTGCTGAAGTAGCGGTGTGTGAGCTTATAGGTTTGTTATTACTTCATTCGTTATTAACTTATTATACGAAAAAGCGAATAATACCAAATATATAAATTTAGTGAACAATTTGTTAGCGTGTATAAATTTTCAATAACAAGGTGCGTGATTGACTATGACATAGGGCCCGTAGTGGAATATTACAGGAGTAATTATTGAGTAATAGTTGGCTTATTATTTTGATTGAAAGCAACGTAGCTATTAGATAGTTAGGTCGCCTTAAAATGAACTTTCATTTAATGCAGTTGGCGCAAAGCCTACGTTAACAGACACTTTACTAAACGTTGTGTCATCGACGACATAATAGGTAGAAAGTAGAAGGCAAAGATAAGTAAAGAGATAAGTAACTTTCAGATTTTATCTCTGCTTATTTATCTAGGAGTATGCCAAGCCAATAAAGACATTGTTAAAGCCGCCCCCTAATCCCATATCACTCTAATTAATGGTATTCTTAACTTTATTTTTCTATTTTTTTCTTTTTTCACAATAGAAAGTGCCGAGATTAATCACCAAAGGAATTACCAAACCGACCAAAAAAGCAATTAACAATATGATTGACAAGTTGGTGTAATAGATAATGGAAGGCCACCCTCTTTGGCTTTTTTTATAAGTTAGAGGCCAACCATGGTTGATAACTATTTTGGTAGTGAGAGTTTCAAGGCTGTACCCCGTTTTTATGCTTGATTTTTCTTCATGTGAAAGCATTATGGATGCTACTATTATAAAAATAAATAAGAGCTGGATAAACAAGCTTTTGGATGGATAAATAGTCTTGAGCATAATGATTATGGCTTTTTTAGATGGCTAAGGATATATGCGTTCAGTATAAAGAGGGCGTTCCTATTTTACAACTCATGCATACCAGCGTGAAAAACGCTTAGAAAGTACAATCACAGGCAAACAATCTAAAAGATCTTACGTTTTGCAGGCATTTCACGCCAAAATAGTTGTTAGCTTAAAAATCCGGCCACTTAGTAAAAAGTTAAATAGTATCAGTCAGTTATTTTTTTTCGAATAATTTGACTTTAATAGGGATAATGACCCATTTAATAGCTGAAATTAAAGTACCAAGTACCAAGTAGCAATAGAAATGTTTTGAGCCTAAAAAGTAAATTTAGTTGTACAGTTTTGTTTGCTCAATTAAAGTGGCTGTATAGTTAAATGGGTTTGTTTTTAACCTTCACCTCGCTAACTTTTTCCTGCACCTAATTCTCCTAAGCTATCACAGCTGCATTAAAAGCTAGTAATTAACTACACTAAAAGCTAATTTTCAACTTCAGCAAAAACTAGCTGTGTTAACATGAATCAAGTGTCAGTAAAGCTTACACATTCTCTAGAGCGATTAAAGCTATTGCAAGATAGTGGCATTATTGCTGTGCAATCGAAAATGCTTGAGCGCACCGATAGAGAGCGCTTGACTAAGCATGGCTTCATTAAAGAGGTAATGCGAGGTTGGTATATTCCTTCAAGCCCAGATGAACAGCAAGGCGATGTAACGCTTGCTATACGTCCTTTTGTGTGGCATATATGGAAGCTTTAGAAATGGCAAGTGTAGAGCAAAATATTACTCCTTTTACAAAATTTCTAGCTTCGTTATTATATCCGATTCTTTCCTTGATAAAAAATTAGCGCGGGTATTTATTTCCCGCGCTGAAAAGCTAGACCATTTTTAACCTTTGTCGTTATGCTATCACTAGAAACCCGACAAATGCACAGGCTGCTGCGATGAGTGTATAGGGCAATTGAGTAATTGCGTGACTCATTAAGTTACAGCCTGAACCTTGTGCTGCAAGGACAGTTGAATCTGAGTAAAAACATGCTTGGCTACCAAATGATGAGGCAGATAACAGCGCACCAATCACCAGCGGTATATTTGCATCAACCGCGACTGCCAGAGGCATCACAATAGGAATTGTTACCGCAAAAATACCCCAGCTTGAGCCTGTAGCAAACGCCAAAATTGCCATTGCTAAAAACACCACTGCAGGTAAATAGCCTGCGGTCATGAATGGGCTTAAGGAATCAATTACAAACTGTGGTAATAGTAGTTGGTCGCACACATCTTTAAAAATAAATGCGGCGATCACAGTTCCTATTGCTGGCAACATGCTTTTAAAACCATCGAGCATTTTTTCAATCATTTCGGCAAATGGCATTAGCTTTTGCAGCATATAAAATGGCAGCGTCACGGCGAATGTCGCTAATAACCCTTTGTATACATCAATGTCAAAATACACAGTGAACGCAACGAGCAATAATATAGGCAGTAAAAAGTTGTACAGTTTGCCGTGGCTGTCTGCGCTTTCAAAGCTTTCTTCAACGGCTTTTACTGCGTATTCATCGGCAGTTTGCACTTCGTTGTACTGTGCAGGATCTACTTGCGGTTGTTCTTGCATCGCCTGTAATTGGGCTTTTTTCATCGGCCCAAATAAAGGGATAACACCAAGTACCACTAATGGCACAAGTAACACGGCAAACCATGCATACAGCATATAGGGTATTGCTTGAATATACACAGCAATACCTTGGCCTTCGACGGCTATGTTGTTATCAACCAACAAGCCGCCAAAAAACACCGCCCAGGTAGACAGCGGCACTAATACACAGATTGGCGCTGCGGTAGAGTCGACCACGTAGGCAAGCATTTCACGGCTGATTTTAAATTTATCGGTAATGCGTTTCATGGTTTCACCCACGGTAAGCGCATTGAGGTAATCGTCGATAAAAATCACGATACCGAGCAAAAAGGTCATGATCAACGATGAGCGTGGGCCTTTACAAAAGCGCAGCGCAAAACTACCAAATGCTGCTGCACCACCGGTGCGCACGAGCAATGCGATTAACGCACCAAAGCCACCACACACTAGAATAAGCCAGCCGATTGTTTCATCTACCATTACTTTTAACGATGCCGCAGCAAAGTTGCTAAGCATTTCAACAGGATTTAGCATAGCAAGGCCAACAAGGGCACCGATCAGCAAAGATAAAATAGGACGACGTAGCACGATCGCCAAAACCACCACTACAACTGGCGGCACAAGACTTAACGCAGAAGGTTCGAGCATTTAAGTATTCACAAAATAAAAAGCATTTGAGTAATTGGCTCAAACTGCTTAACAAAAACAAAGAATGTTAGCCCAACGGCTGATATTCCAAGTCACTGCTTTTGCACGCAGAAGTCACTGTTAGGTTTCGCGGTGGGTTTAGCACAATTGCGACACAGTAAAATGCGTTGGCTTGGCGCCAGACGGTGCAGGGGATGCATGCCGCTATTGTTATGCCGATAAAAACATCAGCGGGAAAATAATCTGCAATTGCGTTCGAGTCAATAAAAACTTTTAATTTAGTTAAAAATTCTTAATAGATGAATATTAATGCTTGCATTGTTTAGGTGAAACACCAAATTTTTGCTTAAACAAACGGCTAAAATGACTGGGATTGGTAAAGCCAAGATCGTAGCAAACTTGGCTTATTTGTTGTCCTGATTGTAGAAGTTGGCGAGATTTCTTTAATCTTAGCTGTTGTTGCCACATGGCCGGAGTTTGCCCAAAGGCGAGTTTGAATTGCTGGTAAAATTTACTACGGCTCATGCAGGCTATTTTACATAAAGTATCGATATCTAAAGTTTGATTAAGATGTTCTTTAATAAAATGTAGGGCATCGGTTAATGGGCATGCAATAGTTTGTTGGCAATTGGCGAGCATTAAATCGCGGCTTTGTTGTTGTAATAATCGAGTGATTAACTCATTTACTGATAGATCAATTAAATAATGACGATCTTGCTCGTTTTCGCTAAATAACCCAATCATCCGTTCAAGTAATTGTTGGGTTTGTTGATTGTGTTGGGTATGCACCAGCTTTGGAATGTAATGAAAAAAATCATCGCTGCTTATTTGCTGCTGCATATTTAGCGCGTCAGCTACTTGGCTGATTTTATCGCGGCTAATTTCGATAGCCAAACAGGTGGTAGGTTGCTTCATTGATGCTTCTGGGAAGTCGATTAAAACCCCTTGTTCGGGTGCTAATACAAATGATTGCTGGGGTAAAAATTCTTCATGGTAGTTACTGTCAGCAACGTGCATCACTTTTTTACCGCTGATCATGCCGCAAAACAGCAGTTCGCTGGAATGCAGTGCTACTTTTTGTGCGTCTTGGTAGGTGTCGTAAATGCTCAGCTCGGCGTTGTCTGAGGCAAAAGTAATTTTATTTTCGATCAGTACATCAACCGCTTGGCGCTTTTTAGTCAGTTTTTCAGTCAATAACGTGGTATTCATTTTATTTCCTTTAAACACGACCAACAGAGTTTGGACGCACAGACATGTTTTTTGGACAGCTAATCAAGTTTTTATGCTTCTTATAAGCTAATGTCAACAGGTGACGGATAAATAAACAACAATCTCCCGTCAAACTTAGTCAATTTGATTAAATTTAAAAAGCAACATTTTGAATAAAGGACACACACAATGATCTATGCAAATCCTGGCAGCGACGGCGCACTTATTAACTTTAAATCCCAGTACGGTAATTACATTGGCGGACAGTGGGTCGAGCCTGTAAATGGTCAGTACTTTGATAATATTAGCCCCGTTAATGGTAAAGTATTTTGTAAAGTACCACGCTCTGATAAAGCGGATATTGAACTTGCCCTTGATAAAGCCCACGCTGCAAAAGCTGCTTGGGGTACAACTTCAGTAACGGCTCGTAGTAATATATTATTAAAAATAGCTGATCGGATAGAGCAAAACCTTGAGCTTCTTGCAGTTGCCGAAACGTGGGATAACGGTAAAGCCATTCGCGAAACATTGGCGGCAGATATCCCACTGGCGGCAGATCATTTTCGTTATTTTGCCGGTTGTATTCGCGCCCAAGAGGGCAGTATTGGCGAGATAGACGAAACCACAGTCGCGTATCATTTTCATGAGCCACTGGGCGTTGTTGGACAAATCATTCCGTGGAACTTCCCAATTCTAATGGCCGCATGGAAACTCGCACCAGCGCTTGCCGCAGGTAACTGTGTGATACTCAAACCGGCTGAACAAACACCAGTATCTATTTTAGTGTTGATGGAAATTATTGGTGATTTATTGCCTGCAGGCGTGCTTAATGTAGTAAATGGCTACGGTAAAGAAGCGGGCGAAGCGCTGGCAACCAGCACGCGTATAGCTAAAATTGCTTTTACCGGCTCAACTCCTGTTGGCTCACACATTTTAAAATGTGCCGCTGATAACATTATTCCATCAACGGTTGAGCTCGGTGGTAAATCACCGAATATTTTCTTTAACGATGTAATGGAAAAAGACGATTCCTTCCTAAGTAAAGCCATTGAAGGCGCAGTACTTGCGTACTTTAACCAAGGTGAAGTGTGTACTTGCCCATCGCGACTATTTATTCAAGAAGATATTTACGAGCAGTTTATTGAGCGTATTTTAGAGCGCACATTAAAAATTAAACGCGGTAACCCGCTTGATAGTGAAACCATGGTAGGCGCACAAGCGTCTAAAGCACAGTTTGATAAGATTCTCAGCTATATTGAAATTGGCAAAAAAGAAGGCGCACAAGTACTTACTGGCGGCAATGTAGAGCAACTAACAGATGAGCTAAATGGCGGTTATTACATTCAGCCAACGCTGTTAAAAGGCACTAACGATATGCGGGTATTCCAAGAAGAAATTTTTGGCCCGGTGATTTCAATGTCGACCTTTAAAGACGAAGCCGAAGCACTCGAACTGGCTAATAGCTCTGAATTTGGTCTAGGCGCAGGGGTATGGAGCCGCAACATGAACCGTGCTTATCACTTTGGCCGCAAAATAGAAGCAGGCCGTGTATGGACCAACTGTTACCATATGTATCCTGCACACGCTGCGTTTGGTGGTTATAAAAAATCAGGCATCGGCCGCGAAACCCACAAGCTTGCGCTTGACCATTACCAACAAACTAAAAATTTATTAGTAAGCTACAGCGAAGATCCGCTCGGCTTCTTTTAAATAAAGCGGTTAAGCTTAAACAAATAATTTTTATGAGTAATGAAAGCGCTGTATTGTTGCAGCGCTTTTTTACTTTTCTAAAGCACTGCGCTTTATATCCTCAAACACCTGTAATACCTTCCAAAATGCCAATTAAAACAACACCAAGTCCTCTTTTTATATTTTTCGTGAAATAGAAGTAACCGATTGAATCAAAATAGGAATTCGACTGTGGTTAATACATCAATAAAAAATAAATTAAAAACGAATTACTCTTCAGGCTCGTTAGGTTTTTATGGAGGCTGGAGTGCAATCTAAGCTGCTAAAAATTAAATCCCAATTCCTTGAAGTCATTTAGATATTTTGAGCTCTTATATGCGCAAAAATATTGAGTTTGCAAAAAGCGAGGCGGAGCAAAAGGATCCCTTTGTGATGTCGTATTTTATGAAAAAGATGATGAATTTGAATATATTTATGCAAATATCTTTTAATGTCCTAAATTTTGTGAGGCTAGATATGCACTATCTTAGGCAAAGATATTTATGCCTGTTGCTTTTTCGTTTTACCCAACACCCTTAAATTTAATGAGTTTAATATAGCAATAAATTAAGTTGTTTGTTAAAACACTTTGAGTGTAAGTATGTTATCGGCAGTACTATGAGTGAGTATAGTATGCTGATTGCTCCTGCAAAGAAATTCAACAAAGAGCCTGCACAAAGAAATGCAGCTTGATACTATATGTCTAATGATAATGGGTATAGCAAGTAATATGTGAGGTTATAGCAATGAATCAATTAACTGAAAAAACGATAGCATGTCCTTATTGTGGTGAGAATATTGACGTGCTGCTCGATCCGGCAGATGTTGATCAACAATATATTGAGGACTGCCAAGTCTGTTGTAAGCCTATTAATTTTTTGGTTTTTGAAAATATAGATGAAGAGCTTTCAGTGACGGTTTTTAGTGATGACGAAGCTTATTGACTATCTTTATAGGCACTTACACTCAGCAAGGTTTGGGCAGTATGTTTAGCTGCAAAGCAATGCAGTAATATATAAAAGAGTATGACTAACCAACATAAAAAGCGCTGCAATTAATTGCAGCGCTATGGTTGTATTACTTAATGGTAATTAACGGTCTAAGTTCATTACTTTAGTCCATGCCGCAACAAAGTCTTCTACAAACTTTTGCTTTGATGTATCAAAGGCATATACTTCGGCAACTGCACGTAGTTCTGAATTTGAACCAAAAATCAGATCAACTGAAGTGGCTGTGTACTTTTGCTCACCTGATTGACGATCAAAGCCTTGATAAATCCCCGCATCTGATGACTTTTTCCAAACCGTAGACATATCCAATAAATTAACAAAGAAATCGTTATTTAGAGTGCCTGGCTTGTCAGTAAATACGCCGTAGTCAGTGCCTTTATAGTTTGCATCAAGCGAACGTAATCCGCCTACTAATACCGTCATTTCAGGCACTGTTAGATCAAGTTTATCTGCTTTATCTATTAGCATTTCAGTTGGCGATTTGTAGCTTTTTTCAGCATCGAAGTAGTTTCTAAAGCCATCGGCAGGCAGCTCTAATAAACTAAATGCATTAACGTCAGTTTGCGCTTGCGTAGCATCGCCACGGCCAGCATTAAACGGTACGTCTACTGTGTAGCCTGCATCTTTCGCTGCTTTTTCAATCGCTGCATTACCAGCTAACACAATCAGGTCGGCCAGTGACACTTGGCTTTTGCTAAAGAAACTATCATTAAAGTCGGCTTGAATCGCTTTTAATACTTTTAGTACTTTTGCAGTTTCGACCGGATTATTTACCGCCCAGTCTTTTTGTGGTGCAAGTGCAAGGCGTGCACCATTAGCACCACCGCGCATATCGGAATGACGGTAGCTTGCTGCAGATGCCCATGCAACACGTACTAGCTCTGATACGCTAAGACCTGAATCTAAAATACTGGCTTTAAGCTCTTTTACTGCGCCAGCATCAATGTTTGATTGAGTCTCTGCTGAAATAGGATCTTGCCAAATTAAGTCTCCTTTAGGAACTTCTTTACCTAAGAAGTTACGTGGTGGCCCCATATCTCGGTGAGTCAATTTGTACCATGCTTTAGCAAATGCCAGTTGATACTCTTTAGGGTCGTTTAAAAAGCGTTCAGCAATTTTGCGGTATTCAGGATCGAATTTAAGTGCTAAATCTGCAGTCGTCATGACTGGTGAATTAAACTTACCTTTCACATGAGCATCAGGTACGGTTTTGTGCATAGATTCGTCGGTTGGGATCCATTGGATCGCACCCGCTGGGCTGCGAGTTTGTTTCCACTCAAAGTTAAGTAGATTGCTAAGGTACAGTGATGACCAGCGAGTAGGAGCTTGTGTCCATGCGCCTTCTAAACCACTTGATACGGTATCTTCAGAGTGGCCTTTACCACATTTGTTTTTCCAGCCTAACCCTTGTTCTTCAATGCCTGCTGCTGCGGGCTCTGCACCCACACAATCTTTCGGTTTGTGCGCACCATGCATTTTACCAAAGGTGTGGCCACCTGCGATAAGTGCAAGAGTTTCCTCGTCGTTCATGGCCATGCGAGAAAACGCCACACGAATATTTTTAGCTGAACCGATTGGATCAGGAACCCCTTTAGGGCCTTCAGGATTTACGTAAATTAAACCCATGTGAGTTGCACCCAATGGGCGTTCTAATTTGCCGCTGGCATCTTCACGGTCGCTGGCAAGCATTTCTACTTCAGGGCCCCAGTAAACCATGTCTGGTTCCCAGTCATCAGTCCGGCCGCCGGCAAAACCATAGGTTTCAAACCCCATGTTTTCTAGAGCAACGTTACCGGCTAATACGATTAAATCTGACCATGAAAGTGCTTCTCCGTATTTTTGTTTAATAGGCCAAAGTAGACGACGGGCTTTATCTAGGCTTACGTTGTCTGGCCAGCTGTTGAGAGGTTCAAAACGTTGTTGACCGCCACCAGCACCACCGCGGCCATCAAGCGTACGGTAAGTACCTGCGCTGTGCCATGTCATACGGATAAAAAATGGCCCATAGTTACCAAAATCCGCCGGCCACCAATCTTGAGATTGTGTTAGTAGGGCATCAATATCACTTTTTACTGTGTCTAAATCTAGGCTATTAAATGCCTTGGCATAATTAAAGTCGGCACCGTAAGGGTTTGAGCGTTCATCATGATCACGCAGAGGTGAAAGGTTAAGTTGATCTGGCCACCAAAACTGGTTTGTTCTGGTTGCGCCCATTTTAGCTTCACCCATGCCAACAGCACCTTGTGGCTTTGACATTTGTGGTTTTTCTTGGCTAACAGCGGTGCCAGATATAAGTGCCATACTTATAAATCCAACAAGCGCTTTTTTATTGAATGAACGGTTTTTCATTGTCAGCTTCCTTAAAGTTAACGAATTTCGTTATACAAAGCGTATTACTACTTTAAACAGAGATCTCAATCGTTTTAAAAATTATTGAGTTGTAAATTTGTTTGCTCAAGTGAGGCTTAATCAAGCCTGAATAACAAAGCAATGAAAAGAATATAGCAACGGGCTGAAATGTGTGTGCGAAATAAAGCGATTACTACAATCTATAAATATGATTGATTTTGTTTTAGTGATTAGATAAATGGATTGTTTTTACTTAAGGCGGAGGGAGTAATACAGATAAAAAAGCCCAGCCAAAGCTGGGCGACTACAAAAAATCTAGTGCACTTTAATTAATTTACTCGTTATAACACCTGAGGTCATTGACCCTGATACGTTTAATGCGGTGCGTGCCATGTCTATTAATGGCTCAATTGAGATCAGTAACGCGACTATCTCAACCGGTAATCCCATGGTCGGTAATACAACCAATGCAGCAAACGTTGCGCCACCACCTACTCCGGCAATACCAAAAGAGCTTATAACAACAATGCCAATTAACGGTAAAATAAATTCGAATGTCAGCGGATCAATTCCTACGCTGGGTGCTACCATCATTGCCAGCATGGCTGGGTAAATACCGGCACAGCCATTTTGGCCAATAGTGGCGCCAAAAGAAGCCGATAAGTTAGCTATAGCAGGCGGCACTTTTAGCTGGTTAATTTGTACATCCACATTCATAGGAATAGAGGCTGCTGAACTACGCGAGCTAAATGCAAAGGTCAGTACTGGCCAAATTTTTTCAAAGTAACTCTTAGGGTTCACACCAACTAGGCTAAGTAATAAACCATGAGCAATAAACATTAATAATATAGCGACATAGGAAGCCACAATAAACGCCAGTAAATTAACAATATCATTGCTACTTGAGTTTGCCACAACGCTTGCCATTAACCCTGCGACGCCATAAGGCGTTAGCGCTATCACCATTCTTACTAAGTTCATTACTATGGCTTGTAAGGCGTTAACACCGTTGCGAATTGGATCTGCTAGTTCGCTACGTTCAAGCATCACCTTGCGTGCGGCAATCCCTACAAGGACACCAAAAATAACGACGGCAATTATAGAGGTTGAGCGTTGGTTACTTAAATCAGCAAATGGATTTTCTGGAATAAAGCTCAATAGCATTTGTGGCACACTTAAATCAGCTACATTGGCTGCTTTACCCTCTAGCGTGCTCATTTTTGCTGCCTCACGGGTTCCCGAAACTAAGCCTTCAATACTTAAATTAAAGCCATAGGTTACGGCAATACCAATTAAGGCTGCAATTGCCGTAGTAAAGAGTAAAACAGCAATACTAATGAACGATATTTTGCCCAAAGAGCCTTGGTTTTCTAGTTTCACCACGGCGGCAATCATAAACACCAATACCAATGGCATGATGATCATTTTTAATAGCCCAACATAGCCTTTACCAACAACACTTACCCAACTTAAAACGTCATTAATAGACTCTGGGGAGTGGGAAAATAAAAATTGTAAGGCTAAACCAAAAGCACTACCAACAACTAAGCCAAATAAAACAGTGCGAGATAAGGTTTTACTTTTTTGCGAAAAAAGATAAATCGCAAACAGCAAACCGACAAATAATGCCAGCATTAATAAAACAGCAAGCGACATAGCATCCTCTTTAAAGCTGTGAATAAGCGCGGCACTTTAGCGTTTTGTATCGGGTAACGAAAATACACTTTTGATATGCTATAGAACAAATTGATATGTGCTAATAATGTTTGAGTATAAAAAATACTATTGTACACAAATATAACCGTTGAGCTTCTATTTAAAGGTGCTAATAATCAATGGTAAATTAAGCAATGATAAAAAACAGTATGAATGGACTTCTTTGGTTGTTATTTAGATCTTAATAGCGTGTTTATTCGTATCAAAAATTTGTATTCAAAAGAATTTTTCCTAATCGTTTATTAATTAATAGTGAGAACAGAGATGTTGCGATCAGTTGTTGGTTTAATGTTTTTTATTTTTTTAAGTGGGTGTTCGAGTCAATACCCAAATCAGAACTTAGTCGGTAAACAGTTTCCAACTATCAGTGGTGAAAGCTTGGAGCAACAGCAATTTACTATCCCTACAGACTTTAACAACGCACAGACATTACTGTTAATTGGGTATAAACAAGATAGTCAATTTGATATTGATCGCTGGCTTATTGGCTTGGATATGAGTGGCATAAACGTCACCGCTTATGAGTTACCCACAATTCAAGGCATGGTGCCGCGTATGTTTAGTACTTTTATTGATAGCGGTATGAGAAAAGGCATTCCTAAAGAACTGTGGGGCGGGGTGATCACTATTTATAAAGACGGTGATGCAGTACAAGCGTTCACTGGTAATGAAAATCCGAATAATAGCCGCATCGTATTAATTGATGGTAGCGGTAAGATTATTTACTTTTATGATCGGGGTTTTTCGGTTGCTGCATTAAATGAACTAAAAATGGTGATAGATAAAAAGCAGTAATACCCTGTAATGACCCAAACATGGGCTGCATGTTTGGGTCATTTATTTTTAACTTAAGCTGCCTCTTACTCCGTTATTTTTATCAATCATTTTTATAGCAAGGATAGTCACTGTAACCTTGCTCAGTCCCGCCATACATAGTGGCTGCATCGGCTTCATTTAATGGCCATTGATTTTTTATGCGCGCTGGTAAATCAGGGTTTGCAATAAAAGGGCGACCAAAAGCAAATAAATCACCGTAGCCTTTAGCTAATATCGCCACCGCTTTTTCAACAGTGTACTTACCAGCGTAAATAATACGCCCAGAAAATTCAGCTCTAGCTGCTTGATAAAATAGCTCTGGTAAATCAGGGGCATTGTCCCAATCAGCTTCTGCAATTGAAAGGTAGGCAATACCGGCTTGTTCAAGTACTTTAATTGCTTCAATGTAGGTATGGTGTGGGTCTGATTCTACTAACCCTAAATAAACACGGGTTTCATCAGTACTGCTAAATAAGGGCGCAAATCTAACCCCTAAGCGCTCAGGGCCTACTACGTCACTTACTGCCGCGACAATTTCTTTTAAAAAGCGCAGGCGATTAGTAAGAGATCCGCCGTATTCATCATCTCGTTTATTGGTGTGCTCAGAAATAAACTGATTTACTAAATACCCATTAGCACAATGCAGTTCTACGCCATCAAACCCCGCTTCTAGCGCATTACGGGCAGCTTGTGCATACATGCCAACAAGCTCTTTTATTTCATCGGTTGTTAAAGCTTGTGGTTCACTTGGGTTGGCTAAAGCGCCTTGAGCCGGTCCTGTTTCAATAAAGACTTTAACGCTATCAGCTATTAGAGCTGAGGGGGCAATAGGTTTGGCTTCATTAGGCTGTAAGCTGGTGTGTGAAACGCGGCCAACATGCCAAAGTTGAGCAAAAATAATTCCACCTTCTGCATGTACTGCATCAGTTACTTTTTTCCAACCAGCTATTTGTTGATTAGAATGAATGCCCGGTGTCCAGGCATACCCTTGTCCTCTTGGTTCAATTTGAGTGCCTTCGGTAACCATAAAACCAGCACTAGCACGCTGTGCATAATATGTGGCCATCACCTCGTTGGGGATATTGCCAGGAACCGTGCTACGTGAACGTGTAAGTGGCGGCATTACAATACGGTTTTTAAGTGTGTATGGGCCTAAATTGATTGATGAAAATAGACTGTCGATATTTTTACTTGGTTGACTCATTTTAATACCTTTTAAATTAATAATGCTGTTTAGTGCCAATTACAATGCTGGTGAGCATAGGGATTAAAAGGTACAATTTGAAACAATGCTTTTTTGTTTAAGATACAATTATGAATGGTATATCTCGGCTTGATATAAAACAATTACGAATATTGAGTGCATTACTTAAACTAAAAAATGTGTCGGATGTGGCCCGCAAAATGGGCTTAACCCAGCAGGCTATTAGTGAGCAGCTGCGAAAATTGCGTGACTTATTTGACGATCGGCTTTTTATTCGCCAAGGCAATACAATGGTTGCAACACCTAAAGCAATTGCACTAGAGAAGCCCATTAATCAAATATTAACTCAGGTAGAAGCGTTATTAATACCTAAACAATTTATCCCAAGTAGCTACAAGGGCGTATTTACAATAAGTGCGACTGATTACGCTATAGCAGCTCTTTTGCCACAATTATTAGAAATAACAAGACGCGAAGCGCCAGGATTAAAGCTGATTATTCGTGACTTTGCCTCTGATAATGTTAATCAATTAATAAGTGCAGGAGAGCTGGATTTATTAATTAGTTTTCCTGAATTTATCCCTGCAAACTTAATCTATGACACATTATTTGAAGAACAACATATTTGTATTGCGGGGAAAAACACGGTGTTTTCTTCATCGACGTTGAGCCTTGCTGAAGTGGCCGCACACCCTCAATTAGTGGTTTCAGCGTCACGTGCTAACTTACGAGGCTCTCACGACCAATGGTTTGCTGATAAGGGTTATGCGCGCAATATTGTTATGTCAGTGCCTGGCTTTTCATTTGTCCCCGATTTGCTTTGCAGTACTGACTTAATTGCTTTTTACCCATCGCGTTTACTGCCAAACGCCAAAGTGAAACAGCTTGAAGTTGAATTATTACCACCGCCATTTAAGGTGATTGCAGCGTGGCATCCACGTTCAAATAACAGCGATATTCACCAGTGGTTAATAGCGCAATTAAAACGGATTTAGTGATGATTTAATTAGTTGACGAATATCGTTCCCTGTTGGTGCCTCATGGGCACGTAACGAAAAGGCGGGTAATATCGCTAATATATGGTCAAATATATCTGACTGAATATTTTCATACTCACCCCAATTAGTTGTATTGGTAAATGCATAAATCTCAATGGGTAAGCCATTTTTAGTTGGCTCTAGCTGCCTTACCATCAGTGTCATTCCCTGATGAATATGTGGGTGATGTTTTAATAACGCGACTAAATAATGACGAAATGTGCCAACATTAGTGAGCCGACGACCATTTAACGTACAGCTCATATCTATTTTTTTCGTGGTATTTTGCTCGTTAATAGCCGGTAGGGTAATTTCGAGGTAGTGACTTAATAAATCTGCTTTTTTCAGCGCGGTGATCTCTTGCTCATCTAAAAAGCGCACACTGCTCATTTCTATATGGATACTCCGTTTTATGCGCCGCCCACCGGATTCTGACATACCGCGCCAGTTTTTAAATGAGTCAGAAATTAGCGCATAGGTTGGAATAGTGGTAATGGTTTTATCCCAATTTCTTACTTTAACTGTGGTCAAGGCTATATCAATCACATCGCCATCTGCGCCGTATTTGGGCATTTCTAACCAATCACCAACCGCAAGCATATTGTTTGCTGAAAGCTGAATACCGGCCACCAGCCCTAAAATAGCGTCTTTAAACACCAGTAGCAGTACAGCCGATAGCGCACCTAAACCACTGAGTAATATTAACGGGGATTTATTCATTAATAATGAAATCGCTAAAATACCGGTTAATACGCTGGCGATCAGTTTAATTGTTTGTAAAAAACCACGTAATGGAAAGTGAGCTGCAATGGGTTGCCTGTCAGATATCGCTTGAAAAATATTGAGCAAAGAGAACAGCGAGAGCAGTGCAAATAAAATGATCCACTGATCAGTAAACATCTCAATGATATGTAAAAAAGCCGTTCCTTCTGGAACCCAGAGCCTTGCTTGTATAACAACCACTGCACCTTGTAAAACAAAGGAAATATTACGTGTTAATTTAAGCGCTAAGTCGGCAGGCGTGTGGGTATCGGTTTGAACAACTTTATCACTAAAGCGGCCTTTAAGTAGTCGTTTTGAAACTGACCTTAAGATGAGGTGCAATATGAGCGCAAATAAGCCAACCCAGCACAGTACTAATATGTTGTACCATAAATGCGCACTCCCAGGAAAATAAAGACTAAACCATTGCAGTAAAAATTCTCGCAGCTGCGATCGTATTTCAGTCATTTATATTCCCAAGAGATTTATTTGCGTGAGTTTCATCTATTTAATGAAATCTAGTTAAGCAGATGGGGCGAGAAAAGTCTATTTAAGCCGCGCTTAAATAGACGTTTTAAAAATAATATTTATATTTTATTTTCAGCAAGTTGCAGAGTTAACTCCTCAAAAATACTCGGATCGTCAATGGTTGATGGAATTTGTAGTTCTTCACCATCAATAAGTTGACGTAAGTTTTTGCGTAAAATTTTACCTGAGCGTGTTTTTGGTAAGCGCTCTACACACATAATATTTTTAAGACACGCAATAGCGCCGATTTGATTACGCACGGTTTGCACCAATTGCTGCTCTACTTCTTTATGCGAGCCATGAAAATCATTTTTTAATACTACCATGGCCATGGGGTTTTGACCCTTGAGCGCATCATTAACACCAAATACGGCACACTCAGCAACGGCTGGGTGAGCGGCTACAATTTCTTCCATTTCACCGGTTGATAAACGATGTCCCGCGACATTAATCACATCATCGGTGCGGCCCATAATAAATAGGTAGCCATCATCATCAATATAACCGCCGTCGCCAGAAAGATAATAGCCTTCATATTCACTTAAATAACCGGCCTTAAAGCGCTCAGTATTTTGCCAAATAGTAGGTAAACACCCAGGCGGTAAAGGCAGTTTAATAACGACTGCACCTTGTTCATTGGGGGCGCATTCATCACCATTCATATCTAAAATACGTACGTCAAACCCAGGAGTCGCAACCGTTGAACTGCCTGCTTTTGTAGGTAGGTGCTCAATGCCGACAGGATTACAGGCTATCGCCCAACCAGTTTCGGTTTGCCACCAATGATCAAGCACAGGTAGGCCTGTTTTTTCTTTGAGCCAATCGTAGGTGGGGGGATCTAAGCGCTCGCCTGCTAAAAACAAGCGTTTCAGACTTGAAGTATCGTATTGTTTAAACCCATCGGCATTGGGGTCTTCTTTTTTTATCGCTCTAAAGGCTGTCGGTGCGCTAAATAAAGCCGTTACTTTATACTGTTCAACCACTCGCCAAAATGCACTGGCATCTGGGGTTCTAACCGGTTTACCTTCAAATAAAACAGTGGCGCAGCGGTACATAAGCGGGGCATACACTATGTACGAATGGCCTACAACCCAACCAATATCTGAAGCGGCCCAAAACACGTCACCAGGTTTCATTCCGTATACGGTTTCCATGCTGTAATGCATGGCCACGGCATGGCCGCCATTTTCACGAACAACCCCCTTGGGAGTACCCGTTGTGCCTGACGTGTATAAAATATAAAGCGGGTGATCGCCACTTACCGGAACAGGATCAACAACAGTAGCTGTTTGCATTGCAACAGCCCAGTCAATATCACGCTCAGGCATAAGTGGTGCAGTTACTTGCTCACGCTGATAAATAATACAATGTTCTACTTTATACGAGGCTGATTCGAGGGCGTTATCAAGTAACTCTTTGTATTCAATTACGGTATTCACTTCTACACCGCAAGAAGCACTGAGTACTAACTTAGGCTTGGCGTCATCAATTCTTACGGCAAGCTCATGTGCTGCAAACCCGCCAAAAACGACCGAATGAATAGCGCCGATGCGGGCGCAGGCTAACATACCAATTACGGCCTCGGGGATCATGGGCATATAAATAACCACGCGGTCGCCTTTTGTTACGCCTAAAGACTGCATTACTCCTGCGAATTTAGCGACCTCTTGTTGTAGTTCAAAGTAGCTGTAGCTGCGCGCGGTATGGGTTACGGGTGAGTCATAAATTAACGCTGTTTCATCACCATGGCCGGCAATAACATGCTGATCTACCGCTAAAAAGCAGCTATTAAGTTGGCCGTCCGCAAACCAGTGATATAAACCGTTTTCATCTTGTGTGTAAGCTGTTTCGGGAGCCTGGTACCAAGGGAGGCGTTTACTTTGCGATAACCAAAACGCTGCCGGGTTTTGTTTAAACTCGTTGTAGTGTTGTTTGTATTCACCTGACATAAAGGCTCCTGAGCAAAATTTAATATAACTTTATTTAAAACTAAGCGCTTTTTATCAGGAGTGATATTCGACTATGGTCGGTTAAATAATGAACGGATTGTGTGGTTTTTAGCTAACGCTATGGTTTATAACGAACTAACGACTAGTTTGATGATTTAAATGAGGTAACATATAAAAATGATGAACTATTTAATGTGGTAATAATGAGTCAAGTTGTCAGAGTAGGCGTTGCAGTGATAGTAATGCATGATAATAAAATTTTACTCGGTGAGCGAATAGGCGCACATGGTGCAAATACTTGGGCAACCCCTGGGGGCATTTAGAATTTGGTGAAACGGTTGAGCAATGTGCAGTGCGCGAAGTAGCAGAAGAGACAGGGCTTACTGTTACTAATATTCGTAAACTCGATTTTACCAACGATATATTTAGCGCCGAGAACAAGCACTATATTACTTTATATGTGCAGGCAAAGTATGAAGGTGGCGAGCCTGTGAATAAAGAGCCTAACAAATGTTTACAGTGGCGTTGGTGCGATATTAATAACTTACCTTCACCTTTATTTACTTCATTGAAAAATTACTTAACGCAAGGCGTTTTACCTACTCAATACTAAAGGCGCGTTGGAATAGGGAGTTGCCATTTATTTAAAATTTGTTGGTATTCACCGCTTTCTTTTATCGCGTTTAATCTATCAGTAATAATTTTCGCTGTTTGCGGGTTAAGCTGCTTACTTGCTGCAAAGTGAAGAGAAGAAGGTAGCTCATCTAAGTGTATACGCTTAGTAATTAAGCTTGGGTCGAGCCCTGCTCGCTTTAACTCGTTTTCAAGGGTGAGGGTGTTAGTCACCACAAAATCGATACGATTTTTATACAGCATTCTCCATAGCTGCTGGTAGTAACTCACTAAGACTAGATTCTCACTTTCAGTAAAGCCTTGAGCTTCTAAATAAGCTTGTGCAGAATAACCGCGAATAGTGGCTACTTTATATTCTTTGGCAAAGTTTAAGTGAATCACTTCATCGTTATGACTGCGTAAACTTACTAGGTATGCATCTGCAAAATACACTTTTCCCAGCCACTTAAACTGGCTGTTTCTGTTTGGTGTTTTTAACAGTGACAGCATGATGGCATTAGGATTGGCTTGTTGTTGTTGAAACATACGCGCCATCGGCATTATTTCAAACGTTGCTGTTAAAGCCGTGCCTTTTAATACTGCTTTAGCGATATCTACTAAGGCACCCTGCGCTTCACCTTGAGGGTTTTTAAAATGATAAGGGGGCAAATCTTCAGCGATGAAGGTAACCGGGTTTGCGTGACAGACCGCACTATAAAAAACCAATACAAAAACAGTTAACATCATACGCAAACGCATAAATAATTGTCTTTAAAGCAATACATGAGGCTAGTGTAAATAAAATTAATAAAAAGGTACACGTTAAATGTGTGTTTTAGGTAATCAAATTGTTTAATTATTGTTTTTTATAAATTGACGAGGTGAGCATTGATACCAGCGCTTAAAGGCGCGATTAAAAGAGCTTTGATCATTAAACCCCAACATAGTTGCAATACTGCTTAGCGAATAATGAGGAATATATGTTAACAAACGGCGTTTTTGCTCTCGCTCAAGAAGAGCGGCAAAATTGGTGTTTTCTTGCTTTAGATGACGTTGCACTGTGCGCGGGGTCATATTTAAAGCACTAGCCGTTCTGATCAGTGAACAGTCCTGCAAATCATATTTAGCCATTAAAATATGATTAATTTTTTCTGTTAATAATTGCTGACTTTTAAACTGGGATAGCTGTTGCTCTGACATTTGCTTTAGCACAGCGTTAATCTGGGAGTTATCGGTTTTAAAAGGAAGGGTTAAGTAACTACTTGGAAACTCTACTTGATTAAAGTTAGCGCCAGCTTTTACTGGGCAATTAAACCATTGCGCTAATTGTTGTAACTCACTGTCTGAAAAATGTGCTGTAAAATAAACGCAACTAGGCGAAAGCTGAGGATTAAGCAGTTGGCGTATAACACTTACCCACGCGGTCATATTTCGTAATACGGCTTGTGGACTGCACTGTGGGTCTGCTAACCAGGTTACCTTGCAAAGTGTTTGTTGCTGTTCAAACTCAGCACGCCCTATGTTAGCCACTAAACTGTCGTAGCTCAGTAGTGCAGTAATGGCACTGGCTAGATTAGTACTCGATTCAATTAAATACCCAAGTACACCAAAATCAGCGGTACGTATTTGTTTTCCTAATTCAAACCCGAATAAGGAGTCATTTAGCGTTTGCTGTGCATAACTAAGCAGCGCATTATAGCTTTTTAAGCTAATACGAGGCGCTAATTGTTGTGTTTGCTTATTTGTATATTCATCAAATTCAATGGCAGTTAGTATCTCTTGGCTATCTAATCCTGTGCTTTGAAGATAATCCAAACAGCTAGAAAAGTAATGATCGGCTAAGGTTTTCATTTGTCGCCTAAAGCTAAAAAATAGTCATCTAATCGCAAGTTTGCCATGCAATATTTTTATATGCTAGAGATCTATAAAAATAATATGGGGCACACAATGATTGAGATAAACGTTAAACATAGTGTGGCAGCAACACCTGAACAATTATGCACCTTATTATTAGCGCATGCTGATTTGGGGCGCTTTTTTAATGCGCAGTTTGAAGTGTTAACACCGCAAGACTCAGGTGAAATAAGTGGTGGAAAAGGCACCATTAGACAAATAAAAATGCAAGGTACAACATTTAAGGAGCAAATAATAACGGCCGATAATAGCCACATTTGTTACCGCATTTTAGGGGATAAACCCGTTGCACAGCACCGTGGTGATATTTACTTAAAAGCCAATAATGCTCAGCCATCACTCACCGAGATCAGCTACCATATTCGTTGCATTGCGCCTTTGTGGTTACCCAATTTTATACTGGCTTTTTTTATAAAAAAAGATGTTAGCCAAGCACTTAAAAAAATAGCCAGCTATTTTCAGGAGCAAACGCCATGAGCATTGAAATTATTTTATTGGCACTGAGCCCTATTTTTTTGCTGTTTGTAGGGGTTGAGTTTATAAAATTTAGACGTTACTACGATATAAAAGACAGCTTAGCCAACGCGTTACTTGCTTTATTACATCAAGGCGCTGATGCCATTGCGTTATTATTATTAATGCCGTTTTTTTATTGGTTGTATCAGTTTCGGCTATTTGATATTGAATTGACGCTATTTACTGTATTAGGCGCTTTTTTACTGCAAGACTTTTTATACTATTGGTTTCATCGTGCATCACACCATATTCATTGGTTATGGGCCGCTCATGTAGTGCATCATAGTTCTACTAAAATGAACTTTACCACGGCATTTAGGCAAAGTTTAATGTATCCGCTGGCGGGAATGTGGCTATTTTGGTTGCCGATGATATTAATAGGCTTTGAGCCTGTGATTGTTTTTGCGGTGGTGGCACTTAATTTGGCTTATCAATTTTTTGTACACACGCAAGTGGTAAAAAAGCTCGGTTGGTTTGAAGCATTATTTAATACCCCATCGCATCATCGGGTGCACCACGCTATAAATAATGGCTACTTAGATAAAAACTTCGCTGGCGTTTTAATTATTTGGGATAAATTATTTGGCACTTATGTAGAAGAGGATGAAAACAAGCCCTGTAAATACGGCATTATTGGTCAATTAAACAGTAATAACCCAATCAAAATCACCTTTCATCAGTGGCAGTATTTATTTAAAAGTACTTACCAAGCTAAAGGGTTAAAAGCCAAGTTAAACGTGTTGTTTGGTTACCCAACAAGCTCCGTAAAACCCAGTGATTAAAAGTAATATTGAATGGCTAGTTTAGCCGACGTACTGCTTGTATACCATCGCTGGTTTTTTAGCTCTGTGCGTATAGATAAATTTCGTGACAAAGCGTAATTCCATTTTAATGTTAGATCAGCGTGATTATCTACGTCTGCATCGACAAGCCACATTATATTTGTTTTAAGGGCAAGCTTATGACTATTATTGATTTGCCAAATAACACCAGCTTCTGTGCCAAACCCCGTTGTTAACTTATCCGTTATATCGCCATTGTTAAACTCAACTTGTGCTAATAAATAGCCATGAAGGGTGTTTGGGTTGCCGATTGATTTTCCATAGCCACCTTTAGTAAACCAGCGGCCTTGTTGAAAGTCATTATTTGGCTGTCGATCAAAGCCCATTTTAAGGTTCCATGACCAGCTATCAAAAATCCGGTTATCGGGTGCAAGTGACATTGCATCTAATAGATAAAAATGTTCTAGCTGAGTGTTACCGTTATCTTTTATAGCGCCTTCAATATCAAAAAAGCTAATTTGAGCACCAGGAATAAACCCAGCAGAGGTGTCTAGTAAGTCATGGTATGCGAGGCGATATGCAAAACTTGTTAAATCACTTTGTTGATTATAATGGGTTCTTGCTAGCGTTATTTTAGAAGAACCATGACCTTGCTCTGGAGAGGCTGCAGGTCGATTTGGTTTGGTAAATGGCGAAGCTATTTTATATTTGCTACGCATGAGGAGTAACTTAGCAAGTCGTGGGGCAATTTCTTCACGGTTTAAATTTTTATCGTAAAACTCAAAATTTAACCACTCATAGGCCATTTCTAATATAGCGACCAATTGTGATTCGGAGTAGTTTCGGGTATTGAGTGATCCACCTTGCATAAGCGCTCTTGCGTCATTAAGTTGCTCGTCAGTCATTTGAGTAGAATAATGATACAGTTTAGTACCAAACGCAGGACGATAATTAGGTGTTTGTAACAAGTTATTATTTCTAAGTACCGCAACGGTATCAGATGGAATGGCTTGTAAGTCAAATGAGGATGTTAAATTGAGATCGTTTTTTGCCAGTTGTAATAATGCGAGCAGCTGATAAGAGCAGTTTTCATCTATAAAAAAGTAATCAAAAGTGGCTAATTGTAGCTCCCATAGATGTAATAAAATAAGCTTAACTTGCTCCTCGGATAAATTAAGTTTGTATTCCCAAATATCACGAGATTCTAAATCATTATACTCGCGTACTTTTTTATAATACGGCATCAGTGAAAATTTGCCCGGATAGCTACCAATTAAGCCTTTTAATGCATACATTGCAGCATTATCAGAACCATCTGGCTCTGCTGCAAAATTAACGGCAAATGCGAGTAATTCTTTATGCCGAGTTTGATCCTTTGCATCAATACGTAACAAGGTATGGCCAAACATTGATGATGGACTATTCATAAATGCAGTTGGAAAGACTAAAGTAACGCCCTTAGGGTTTATAATTTTTTGCCAAGTTTGTAGATCTGGGCAATTAAGTTCTGGCCAGTTATTTTTTATTTTTGTTTTAAGCCACGTGTAACGTGCAGGAAATTGGCACCGAGTTTGTTGTGTTTGTTGAGGGAGGCTATTATCGCCATTAAATGCGTTAATAGTGGTGTTGAGCTCATCCCTTGGGCTTACCTTTCCTTTAGGGGATAAAAAAAACTTAACACTGTCTACTTCACTTTTCCAACCACCTAGCGTCGTCGGACGATAGTGACCCAGTTTAAGCCAGTATGGATCTGTTGCTAATGTATTAATTTCAATACTTTTAGCGTTTGAGTAAGCACTGAACAGTGCAATTAGTAAAACAAATAATATTTTTTTCATAATCACTAATAAAAGCCGCTAGAGATAAACCCCAGCGGCTTTATTTATACGTATAAAAACCGGCTAATTTAGCTGATTAAGAAAGAGTATAAGAAGCAAGTTTTGCATCACTTGCAATTACAGTGTTTAGGTTTTCTAAAACTGTTTGTGAAGTCACATTTTCAGAAGTGAATACTGAAGAATACTGTGCTTGAGCTAGCGCATTAAACGCTGCTTTATCTTGATCTGCAACGCCCCAAGCTTCAGCTAGAGTAGCTAAAGTTTCGCCTTCACCTTTTGACATATCACGAGCAAGTTGCTCCATGTTACCGTCGATGAATAAAGCAATTTTTTCTGAAGAGGTTACTGTACCAGTACCATCACAACCTAGAGTACCAAAAGTGATACCAAAAGTTTGGTTACCTGATGTACCGTTAGTTGTAGCGCCTAAAATTTTCACGCCTTTACCTTGCTGACCAGCAAATAACATTGAACCAAGACCACAACCAATATCTTGGTCAGCCATTGCATTTGAGAAAGGAAGTAAAGATAGAGCTGCTACTGCGATTAGTTTTTTCATGTTCATAAATCCGTATATGATTATTCTTTATTTAGGGCAAATAAAGTTCGCGGAGGATATTAACAGATATACGTAAAAAATAACAAGGCTAGATATGAAATTATTATAGCGTAGGCGGTTTAGGGTCATTAATAGTTTTATATTTATATTTATATTAGTTATTAAACGACAAAGAGCGAACGGATTACTCTTTATTAGAATACTTTTATTTAGCAGTTGTGAGCGCAGCGCCAGTTGCAGAAATAATAGCAATTTTCCAGTAGTTGCTAATTAAAACGGTGAAACACATACTGGCAAAACTACGTGTATAAATAGATGCATAAGAATGTTTTTTATAATCTGCAGGATATGGAATGAACCAATGAGGCCAGTTAAAGCCGCAGACACAACAATAGATAATGCCAATGTTGTACGCGTTTACAAAAGCGATGAACTTCAAGGAGATGGATTTAGGCATAGCACACACATCATAAAGTATTAGTTTTAGCTTTGGTGGTATGCAATTAATTACTAAAAGTAATGCTGTTAATGTTATATAAATTGCAGTTTATGTATAATGCAGCATATTTCATATGTTAAAAGTTATTAATAAAGGTAATTTATGTCCAACTGTTTGCACCTAGCAATTCCTGCCGGTGATCTCGAAAAAGCGAAAACATTTTATTGTGACGTACTTGGCTGTAAAACGGGCAATAGTGAAGCAGGGCGATGGGTAGACATTGATTTTTGGGGTAACGAGTTAACGCTTCATCAAAGTGTTGAGCGCTTACCAACTGTTCGTCATGATGTTGATATGGGCGCGGTGGCAGTTCCTCACTTTGGCATTCACTTATCAGAAGATCAATTTCAAGCATTAAAAAAGCGTATTGCAGATGCAGGTCTTGAATATTTAGATAAGCCATACCGTCGTTTTGTTGGCAATGAATTTGAACAAGAAACGTTTTTTATTGAAGATCCAAACGGTAATGTATTAGAAATGAAAACAATGGTTTATCCACAGGTGTTATTTAAAAAAGATTAATATAGCTGAGTTAGCCATGTTTGCTAGCTCATACTTATCAAACTCACCTAGCATTAGCTAATAATTTTGCACTGCATGATTTGTTTTTAAGGGAGCTTTTAATGCGCCATCTTGTTGCCACGAAAAGCTCTTAAGTGCAGGGCGAGTAAAAGTGAATACACCACTTTGACTTAGTGTACATACTAATTCAAATTGGTTAACCCCTTTTACTAGTCTTATGTCGATGCAACACCTTGTAATAAAGGGGTTGATACATTGTTTACAATAGCTGTTAAATAACAGTTATCTTCAGCGAAAGCTGCGCCGCTCAATAGCAGAGTAATAAAAGCCAATGGGCAAACTTACAGTAAAACCCTTGATTGGTCTGTTCAGCCACAGAGCGTAAGTAAGCATTTAACACATGCCTATAATGGGGATGAGCTTGCAACCGACTTAACTTGGCCTGCGCAAAACATAGCGTGGATTGCTATGCCCAGTTTTGCAAATAACGATAAGCAAACTAAGGATTACAATAACCTGTATAAGTAAGTGGCGAGTCAACGTACTAAGTTACTCAGTGCAAAAACGGTGGTTTTAGATCTTCGTCATAACCAAGGTGGCTCGTCGTATTGGAGCTTAAAGCTTGCAAAAGCGTTGTGGGGTGAGCAAGTTGTTGAACAAAAAATGGCTAACTACTCACAAAATAGCCGGGTTTGGTGGTGAGCGTCAAAAGATAATACTAACCATGTTAAATCATTAATTGAAGTGTTGAAAGATCAACCTAAAGCACAAAAAGAATTTAAAGAAATAGCTGCAGGTATGGCGCAGTCACTTGAAAACAATAAGCTATTTTACATCGAAGAGCCGCAAAGTAAATCAAACCAAAGCGAAATTACAGTGCCAGTAAGTGACTTTAAAACACAGGTTTTTGTTATTGTGCCGCCACAGTGTGCAAGTGCGTGTCTTGATGCCATTGATGTATTTAAGCAGTTTTCAAACACTCAGTTATTTGGCGCGCCAAGCAGTGCTGACTCATTGTATATGGATGTTCGACTCGCCGAGTTACCCTCAGGGTTAGGTAAAGTTATTATCCCTAATAAAGTGTATGTTGATAGAGCAAGAGCAAAGGGCGATTACTATAAGCCCGATATTGCCTATAACGCTATTGATTGGACAACCGATAAGCTATTAGAAAAAATTAAACAGTTATAAAAAAAGCCGCTCAATGAGCGGCTGGACTGTTTAATTACTTAGGTTTATTAAAAGGTATAGCGTGCACCAATTGCGTAGCGTGGACCATACTGGCGAGCAAATAAGAACTGCTCTTCGTAACGGCCATAGCCTTGCTCGGTTTCATTATTGAGATTTATACCTTCAAAGAATACCGTCACATTCTCGTTAACGTCATAATTTACGCTCATATCCCACTGGCCATATGTTTTCGCATATTGTGGTGGTGCATCAGCAGAACCTTGTGCTTGGCCTACACCAATAAGGTATGAATCGCGCCATGCGTAAGTCAGTTTTACTGATAAGCCATCTTTTTCGTAAAACGCTTGGAAGTTAGCTGAATCACTTAAGCCCGTTAACGGGGCTTGTTGGTCTAAGCTGTCTGTATCAAACTCAACATCGCCGTCGACAAATGTAGCATTAACACCGACACCAAAGCCTGTTTCGCCAATTAAGTGTTGTACTGCCACTTCAAAACCATCGACTGATTTGCTATCGGTATTTTGTGGTTGGCTAATGTTCCAAGTAATAAGCGGATCGTTACTATTTGGTTCAATTTGACCATTGGCATTACCATCACCATTAGCAAGCATTTGTGCAAAAATGGCATCGGTTGTTGCTTGCTCACCACGTGCCTCAATATCACTCACAGCTTGTAAATAGCGCGGGCCATTTAAAATATCATATAAGCCTTCAATGGTGGTTGGGGTAATGGTGGTTTGAATAAAGTTATCAACGTCCTTTTTAAAGTAACCTACAGATGCATAACTGCCTTCTGCGTAGTAATACTCTAAAGATAAATCAAGATTTGTTGATTCAAACGGTAATAGCCCCGTGTTACCTTGACTACCTACGCGTGCTCCCGGTTTTGGACTGCCTGTTAGTGAACGACCGCCAGCTAAATCGCCCAAAGGTGCACGTGACATTGTTTTGCCCCACGATACGCGAGCAACCACGTCATCAGTTAGGTCAACACTTAAGTCAATTGATGGCAGTAAAATATCATAACTGCCTTCTTGCACTAAGAAGTTATCATCGCCACCTGCTGAATATTGAGTGATCCACTCTGAAGCGCTGATCCAATTAACTTGTTGTTCAACACGCTGACGAACAGAGCTGGTTACATCGGTTTCTTCGTAGCGAAGACCTGCGTTTACTTTAACGTAGTAATTACTAACGTCAAACTCCCAACGTGATTGAACATAAATACTGTTGGTAATTTCCTCAACCGAGCTTTGACTGTCAATGCCATCAAGATAGGCATTAGGTGCATAAGCATCGCCGCCTGTTACATCAGCGGTTAAGTATGCCATTTGTCTTGCTACGGCTTCGTCAAAATCATAGCTGTAGTAATAGTTTGGTTGTAAATTGCTACCGCCACCGGCAAATTGATCTAATAATCCTGAGGTATCATGAAGTGTAAACATACCATCTGGGAAAATTTCAGTGTAAGAAGGATTAAAACCAGGGCCACCAACTAAGCCACTCCATGCCTCATAACCACCGGTGTTTTGCTCTGTGCGCGAACCACCAAACTTAACTTCAATTAAACCAATGTCAAAACTTTCATTTATCCAACTTGCATGTAGTTGAAGTTGTTCAATATTTGATTCCCCCGGTGAATGAATAAACTGACTAAAGTTTGAATCAATCTCACCTGGGCTTAATACATTCGTGCCGTTTTTCCAATTAACTTGCGTATGCGGAACTTCGCCAGTGCGGTAATCATAAATTTTATTAACAAGCTGATCAGAACCTAAAATAACTTGCCCATCACTACCTAGACCTTTGTCTGCGCCATTGTCGGTTTCGTTTTTAGAATCATGGTAGTCAAGCTCAATTTGCCATGTATCATTAATTTGCCAATCTAAATTTAAACCGATAGAACGAGCTTTTACTTCAGTGGTGTTTTTACTAGAAGTAAATGACGCATCATTACCGCTAATATCGGCATAAATAGCGGTGCCATTTTCATCTAGCTCGTAACCGTTAATATTACTGCCAAAGTCGTTCCAAATACCCCAGCCGAGAGTTTTTGACCCTGTTGTAGCCTCATTTGCTGTGTAATCAAGGGTGGCCACAAAATTATCAGTGGGTGCAAATTGCAGTGTTACTTGCCCATTGGTACGCTCACGTTGTAAATCTTCAATAGCGTAGTTCATGTCTTTTGCAAAAAAGTGATTACCTACGCGATTACCGTCTGCATCAACTGGGCGAGCATCAATAAATTTATCTTCTGAAAGAGTCGGTAAATCTACATTAGCTTGCCAACCTTGAATATTAGCGCTTTGTTTTTGAAAGTCGCGCTGTTGATGCGAGAATGAAAAGCCAATACCAAACATTTCATCATTAAAGGTATTGCTGTAAATAGCTGATATTTCAGGTGTTACATCGCTACCAACTTCATTTGATGAGTCATGAATTGCTTTTGCTGTTGCTGAAAAGTGCTGCCCAGGTCTTTGCAGAGGGCGCGATGTTGAAATATTAACTGTCGCACCTAAACCACCGCTAGGCACATCAGCACGGGCAGTTTTAAATACTTCTAAGGCACTTACACCTTCTGAGGCGATGTTTTCAAGATTATACGAACGAGAGTTACCCGTTCCAGGCATTTGGCGACCGTTAAGTGTTACCAAATTAAATGAAGGGCCAAAACCACGGACTGTAATTTGGCTACCTTCGCCGTTTGCACGGCTCACCGATACACCCGTAATGCGTTGTAGTGATTCAGCTAAGTTGGTATCTGGGAATTTACCCATTTCTTCGGCAGAAATTGCATCGACTACTCCAGATGCATCGCGTTTCATGTCCATAGAGCGGATCAGTGAACCACGTATACCTTTAATTTGTATTACTTCGATTTCAGGTTCGGCAGTACTTTCTTGCGCAGCGTTAGCGAAGTTAAATGTGCTTGCAGCGATGATAAGTGACACAGAAGCCGCTATTTGGCTTTTTTTAAACTTATTTGTGTTCATAATTGCTCTGCTTTTTACTAAATTTTTTACGGTAAGTAGGTGCTTATACGCACCTACCATAAAGTGATTCTTAGTTATGGAATGCCAATGAATGCGTTATCTACACGATAAACAGCGCCTTCACCTGTGTCCCAAGTTGGATAAATCATCACCACATCTAATGCACTAACATCTAAACCTGCACCCGCTAAATCAGCAAGGGTAAAGGTATATGTTTGCCATTCACCAATAGTAGGTTCTACACCTTCGACGCTGTCAGTTAATGGAATTTCGACAGCAGAGCTACCGTTATCAGACTCAACTTTGAAACTCCAAACTGAATCAAGATTATTTGGTTTTGAGATCACCTTTAACTCAAACGCTATTACACCGTTTTCTAATATCGAAGTAGCATCGAATGCTTCACCGCTTCCGCCTGCAGCTGTGCGGCTATTAAAGCCCATTACTGTTGCTGTTGCGCCAATAGTAAACTCAGCCGTTAAACCGTGTTCTTCATCATCCATTACTTCAACCGGTTTTGAACCACCACAACAATCCCACATTGGCCAATCTAGGTTTTGTTCATCACTGAAAAGATCGACTTTTGGTAAGTCACCTTCAATAGCTACATTGGTAATTAAGTACTCGGCACCGCCACCTGTTTGCCATGTAGGAAATACCATTAATACATCAATAGCACTTATATCGAGGCCTCTTTCTTGTAGTAAAGAAAGCGGAAACGTATAGGTTTGCCATTGGCCAGTAACAGGCGTTACACCTTCATTACTTTCGCTAAGTGGGACGTCGCCCGTATTAGGGCCGCCATCACCGGCTTCAGCCTTTAATAACCAAGTAGTTGAAGATGTTGGAGGAGTCACTACTTTCATATCAAATGATACACGACCATTTAAATCAAGCAGTAAAGAAGCATCAAATGGAGACGATGACCCTGCAAAGCCATCAGGGAAGTGACCGCCACGGGTTGAAAAACCTAATACTGTACCGTTATTATCGTTGATATTAAATTTAACCACGTCGCCTTTGTCAGCGTCGATAATGGTTTCTGGTGTGGTTCCGCCACAACAATCCCAAGCGATCCAGTTTGCGTCTAAGCTACCATTAAAAATATCAAGGTTTTTTGCAACACCATCACTTGGTGGAGTAGGTACAGGCGCTTTACCTTCAACAAGTGCATCTTCTAAGTTGTCGTAACCTGGGCGCACTGTCTCACAGCCTTTACCTGTGTCAGTATTAGCTGCACATTGATAAACGCGTACGTAATCAATCTCAAAGCTTTGACCCTCTGCAAATGCTGCAGCGTCAACGCCTAAGTTATTTACGTTTTCCGGCCAATCACCGCCAACGGCATTATTTAAAATAAGGTAAAAGTCTTTATCAAAGGGGGCATTATCCCAATGTGTTGTAAGCTCGCCATTACCTTGTTCAAAGTATTCAGCAAACCAACCTCTATGTTTTAGGCCAACAGCTTCGTCTTTTGAGTTATAACGAACTTCAGAACGACGTTGTGTGGCATATAAGTAGTCATCTACGTACCAACGAATTTCGCCCTCTTGCCATTCAATAGCGTAAGTATGAAAATCGTCAGCAGGGTTCATCCCCTCTGCAAATGTGTATGCTTTACCAGAGTTCGAGTTGTTAGGCCATTCACGACCATAGTGAAGTGTGCCATGAATATTAGCTTCAACGGTGCCATCTTCAGCAACTGTTTTTAAATTTACAGCTTCTAAAATATCAATTTCGCCAGAGCGCGGCCATGTACCATATACTTCATTAGTTGGCATCATCCAAAAAGCAGGCCAGCTACCTTGCCCTGAAGGCAACTTTGCACGCATTTCAAAACGGCCATAAGTAAAATCTGCGTTGTAGCGGGTGTTCAAACGTGCCGATGTATAAGGCTTTTCGGCACCTTCGTCGGCCGGTAAGGCGACTATGTTTAGTACACCGTCTTTAATGAAGGCATTTTGTTCACTGTCGGTGTAACATTGTTTTTCGTTGTTACCACCACCGGCACAATTTAATTCAAAGTTCCACTTGTTAGAATCAATACTTGCGCCATCAAATTCGTCACTCCAAACCATTTGCCAATCAGAAACCGGCTTTTGTGGATCGACTTTTGTGAAGTCAGATTTTGTCTCAGCACTTCCACCACAGCCAAATAGCATGGTCATGGATATTGCCGCAACAAGGCGGCTTACTTTGGTTGTTGTCATGTTCATTAGTTGAACCCCAGTATCGACAAAAATTTAAAAGTACTTCGTTGTGGTTGTTATTGTGTCTACGAACGAAGTTGTAAGCGCTTACATTTATCAATGTGTGTGTTGTAAGCGCTTACATAGAGTAAGCTAAGGTTGTAATTTGGTCAACAACAGACTGCTTGTTTTTTTAACTTTAAGTTTACATTACCTGCTTTTTTAGTTTTAAACTGAAAAGTTATTTAATTTTTAAATAACTTCAGAATAGTAATATATTAATGGAGATAGAGTTTTAGTCTAATAATATCAGTGAGTTGTTATTTTTTAGTGCCATCAAAATATTAAAAGTGAATCCACATGCTAATTAACAATATTTTTCTGTTATCGCTAAAAGGTATCTAATAGTAGGCATTTATGTTTATTAATTGGTTTTCAAAGGTCAGCGTTGAGTAATCAAATCAGCTGTTAATAACTTTAACCGCTGATCTGCCTAAATATTACTCTAGTGGCTTTGAGCCTGCTTCTAAGGCTTTTAACAATACAGCTTTAAAGCGCTTAAAATCTTCAATATGGGGTAAATGACCTAAATCAGTCAGTTCAAGTAGTTGGCTGTGAGGAATTAATACCGCGGCTGATTTACCTAATTGATCGTAGCGGCCAAGTTCATAATCTACCCCTTGTTTCTTCCAGTTACGGCCAGGTCCTGTTCTGTCTCTTGTACCTATAATTAGTGAAACAGGCATGGTGAAGTTTTTAAACTCGGTGATAACGGGTTGAGTAAAAATCATGTCGTATGTTTTTGCGTTAACCCACGCTACTAGCTCTTTATCTGGGCCTTGAATTTGTCCGGTGATAAAATTCGTCAGAGCAGCAAATTGGTTATTCCATTTTCCGTCATAGTAATTTTTTTGCTGGTATGCTTTTACCCCGGCAGGTGTTTTAGTTAACTCATTTTTATAAAAAAAGTTAGTGTCTTTATAATCAACATATTGCAGGTAATTTTCAAGGCCAATAGGGTTGAGTAAAATTAATTGTTGGGTTGTTTGTGGATACATAAGCGCAAAGCGACTTGCCAGCATACCGCCCATAGAATGACCCAATACAATTGATTTATTTATATTAAGTTGGCTCATTAAAGCATGGGTGTGACTAGCTAAGGCTGCAAAAGAGAATTGATAATCTCGTGGTTTAGATGATTTTCCAAAACCAATTTGGTCAGGTATCAGCACGCCATAACCGAGTTTTTGTAGCAATAGTGCAGTTTCAGTCCAGTAATGAGCGTTAAAGTTTTTACCGTGCATTAAAGTCACAACGGGTTTACCAGCCTTTGCTGGTAAGTAAATATACGCCATTTTTAACGACAGCCCTTGTGAGTCAAGGTTAAAATAGTTAACGTCAAAATCGTAATTATAGTTGCTTAATAATGCGTCATAACTCAGTGGTTGCGGCGTTTGTGCATTTGCAACACCGAAGACAAAGCATAAACTTAATAGCCATATTCTATACATAAGATCCCTCAATGATTTAAATTAAATCTTTCAGAACATATCTTTACATACTAAGCGAATAAACTCTAAAATTTAATTCTATAAGTTAAGGCTTCCTTTGCTTATGCATCGGGAACCCTTATTGAGTATACGCTTTAATCTGCTTCGGCCACGAATCTGTGTTGGGTGATGAAGTATAAAAGGCACGGTTAAATCGTAATAATAAAAAGCCCAGCATTATTGCTGGGCTTTATTTTTATAGCTTTTTATTCTAGAAACTGTAACTCATTGATACCCACAAGCTGCGTGCTTTTTGGGTAGTATTGTAATCAGATGTACATTCGTACTCTTCCTCTGAGGTTGCTAATAAGCAAGTACGGCTTGATAAGTCGTCATCTAACAGATTATTAATACGGGCATTTAATGCTAGGCTATCATTAATTTTATAACTTGCTGCTAAATGATATAAATCATAGGCTTTGTAGTAGAGCTTTTGTGTTTCAGGGCCCTGTGGACCAGACACATTTGCCGTACCACGGTAACGATCGCTGCGGATTTCAGAAATAAGTGAAATACTCAAATCATCCAATGGTTGCCATGCAAGCGTTAAGTTATACATATTTTTAGGTGTATTAACTAAAGGTAGTCCTTCATCACGACCACTTTTTACTTCACTATCGGTGTAAGTAAAGTTACCACGTAGTGACAACTGTTCAATAATCTGCCAATTAGCAGCAATTTCAACACCACGAGTAGCTGATTTATCTACGTTAGCAGCTTGCGTAAAGGTGGTGCTACCGATGCCTGCCCAACCTGCGCCAATTTCAACACAAGGTTCATCAGCTATGGCCACTTCACAGTTTGGTAAGTTATCTTGGTTAATGATTTTGTCTTTAAAATTATTGTAAAACACCGTTACGTTACCACTAAAACTATCACTGCCATTAAAGTAAGCAGCCATTTCGTAGTTTACACTGGTTTCAGGTTGTAAGTCTGGCGTGCCAACAAAAGGTTTAGTACCTTGGCCACCAAAACCTGTAATACCAGAGAATAGTTGGTTTGGCTCTGGGGTTTTATATCCTGTGCTGATACCACCTTTTAAAGTCCATTCATCAGCAGGAGAGTAGGCTAAATAAGCGCGAGGACTAACTTGTGAGCCAAAGATATTATGATGATCATAACGAGCGCCGAAAGTTGCAGTTAGATTTGTGGTAATTTCCCAGTTATCTTCAGCAAATACAGCTGTTTGACGATGATCTTGAGTCGTACCTTCACGGAAGCCATCCCCGTACATACCAAATACACCATCTTCCATTTCGGCATCAAAATATTGTGCGCCTACTACAAAATAGTGGTTATCTATATTTGATTCAAACTTAGTATCAATAATTAAGTTATCAAGTTTTAGTGTACGCATTGGGCGTGGTAAAAAAGTCTCATCAAGTTGAGCGTAAATTGCATCCGTTAGTTCTGGCTTGTCGATGCCTTGATCCTGTACTGCTTGGTCCCAAATGGCCTGCACACCTAAACGCTCTTGTACATTAAGAGGTAATGAGCGACCAAAGTTTTCACTGCTGCTTTGGGTAATGCTGCTGGTAAGCGTACCAACATCGTATCGACCAACATGTGCAAATACAAATTGCTCACGTTCAACACGTTGATATGGAGTATAACCAACGCGTGGCTGTACAATGCCTTTGCTAACACGCCATAAACTGACTGGGCTATCTAACGTACCCGTTTGACCTTCGGTGTTATCGTAACGCTGTTTGGCTATGTCGTACTCAAAGGTAATTTCATTCTGATTATTGATCAGGTAGTTTATTGTTGCGCCGGCATTCCAGTTACGTGCTGCAACGATTTTTTTATCGCCAAAGCTACCATCATCAACCCACATGCTGCCATCTGGAAGTGGTAAACTTTCGCTGTAAGTTGGCTCACTTTCTTGACGGTCATAAAAACTACCACGGATCCCGTAAGTTAATCCCTCAACGCCGCTTGGGCCGGTCAAATATATATCGACTTTATTATCGTTACCGTATTGATCGTCTTGTTGGATATTACTGCTTACCGTGACGCTACCATGGGTGCTATCAAGATTTTTACGAGTGATAATATTGATTACACCACCGATTGCATCAGCGCCATATAAAGTGGACATTGGGCCACGAACGACTTCAATTCGCTCGATAGCCTCAAGTGGCGGCATATACATAAATTGGCTGTTACCAAAGTTGTTTGGGCCTATATTACCTACATCACTTTGACGGCGGCCATCAATAAGCACTAGAGTATAGCTTGCGGGTAAACCACGCATGGTAATACTAATATTACCGTTTTTATCTTGTCCGGCACCAACATCGATACCTTCGATATCACGAAGCGCATCAGCAAGGCTAGTAAATGGCTTATTTTGTAGATCTTCGCGAGAGACAACCGAGACACTTGCAGGTGCATCTATTAATTTTTGCTCATAACCAGAAGCGGTGACAACCATCACTTCCATATTTTCAGCTGTGTCATCATCAGCAATAAGTGTTGTTGATGTTAATAATGCACTGATCAGTGAGGCCAGATAAAGCGGGCGGGATTTCATTGTACTTCCTTCATGACAAGAATAAAGATTATTAATCTAATAAGCAACCAAGGTAGGTATGATAACAATTATCAGTTGTATGTTCAATTGCGAAATATTTACATTCAATGAATGATTTTCATATTAAATAAAGGTGGGGATGGAGCATGAGCATTAAAAAACCCAGCGTTTGATGCCGGGCTTAGTTAATTTAAGAGTGTTTGCTTAGCCAAGTATTGACCGTGTTAGAGGTGCCTAATAAATGCAAATGGTATAGAGTTGTTGCTATTTAGAGAGCTTTATAAATTAAAGCGGGCACATATAGCAGTTAACTCATCGCATCATTATACTTTTCGGCTAGACTTTCTTTTTGACTTTCGGTTAGCGCTTTACCGGCTAGTTGAAATACTTCATGCTCTTCTTCAGCCAGATGATGATGTACAAGATGATGTAATTTTTTAGCGGTCACAAGCCACACTGGTGAGCTCATATCAGTTTCTTCAAGTTGCTCAATCAATTCATCAAGTTCATGATGCTCTGCAATACTATGACGGGCTTTTTCATGGGTTAAATCATCAAACATCAAAGGATTATAGAAATAACGCTCTTCAAATTTAGCATGTTCTACTAACTCATGTTTTAAATTATCCATAAGAGACTGTCTATTCGGTGACTCCCCCTGGGTTTTTATCAGCGCATCGACAAGCGAACGTTGTTTGTCGTGATCATTACGAAGTGCTTCAAAAATATTCATGGGTTTTCCTTGCTTTACTCATTAATTACAATGAATATTGCAAGACAGAAGCCAACTTTTAAGTTGTTGTAATATATTGATTTAATTTTTTATATTTGAGCTTGTTAAGGTGTTTTCTTGTAAAAATTACCGAGTTAGGTCTTTATATTACATCCATATTCATTGTTATTTAAAAGCAAAAAGGCCAACACGAATGTTGGCCTAAAAGCGTATTTAACACAAAATAATAGGATTATTTATTGGCGTCTTTTACCGCTTTTAACTTGCCTGCATGGTCAATCTCGAATGCTGGCATGTCTTTTTTGCCGTCAATTAAATAGTTATCCATCCAACGCATTAAACGTAAACTGTAATCATATTGCGCGGCTACTTTACGGTTACCATGACCTTCGCCAGGATAGTATACAAGGCGTACATCTTTGCCTTGTACTTTCATATAACGGTACAGTTCCATTGATTGTGCAGGGTGTACGCGAGGATCATCTTTACCATGCATGATCAGTAATGGTGTTTTAGACTGGCCTGCCCAGTAAATAGGGCTGCGCTCTAAATACCACTGCCATTTATCCCATGGGTATGAACGTGCATGCACAAGATTCATTTCGTTAGAAATATCAGTAGTTCCAAATTTAGATAGTTGGTTGGTAACACCTACAAACATCACGCTCGCAGCAAAGTGTTCAGTCAATTTTGTTGCGGCCCATGCTGATGCATAACCACCATAAGAGCCACCCGTAATACCAACACGTTTAGTATCAACTAAGCCCATTTCAACAAGATGCTGTTTAAAGTCAATTAAATCGTCAAACTCTTTACCTGCATAGTCGTTTTGACCAAGCTTTGAATAATCAACGCCTTTACCTGTAGAGCCACGGTAATTTGGGTAAAATACTGCATAACCACGTGCTGCTCCCATTTGACCTGGACGCGAGTAGTTTGTTACCCAACCGTCTTTGTCATGGCTTTCAGGGCCACCGTGCACTGACATGATCAATGGATAGCGCGTGCCTTTTTCATAATCTAATGGGTAGACTAATACGCCATCAATCTCAACACCGTCGCGAGCCTTAAGTGAAATAGTTTCTTGCTTAGCAAAACGTTTGTCATTCAACCAGTTGTTTGAATCCGTTAAACGTTGTGCTTTAGAACCACGAATAATGAATACTTCATTTGGGTGCTTTGCAGTGTTTGCACGTAGCGCTAAGGTTTTATCTGAATCAGAAATACTCAGATTTGATGCAATAAATTGGCCTTCATTAATAATTTTTTTGTATTTATTAGAGCCGGTTTTAATGCTCGCGACAAAACTTTGCGTACCTACATTGGCAATAAAATTAAGCGTGTTGCGTTTATGTGACCATTCAAAATCAACGATATGACCCATGAAATTAGGTAACCAATCACTTACTTCACCTGTTTTTGTGTCAGCTAAAAATAAACGACCAGCGGCTGGATCATGCTTATCTTCGGCACCTAGAATTGCGATGTAACGACCATCATGAGACAGTTCAGCACCGTCTAATTTACCTTCAGTAGCAAACGACATCGTCACTTGATTAGTCGCAATATCAAATAAGTGCCATTGTGATTTAGTGTATTTGTCGTCAATTAGCGCTGTAGGCTGGGTTTTTACTAATAACTTATCGCCTTTTGCGGCCCAGTTTACATCACTTACATAGTTTGCAACGTTAAGCGCTGTTGGTGTAAGAGGTTTATCTGTTTTGGCTAAATCGACAATAAATAGTTGTTTATCTTTTAAGCCTAGCTCGTACACCTCAGCCATAAAGCCTAATTTTTTCAGCTCTTTTTCAGATTTATCAGCCGCTGGCATAGCTAAAATAGCGAGTTGTTTGTTATTCGGGCTTAACTGATAGCTAGAAATTGATGTGTCTTTAAGCGATAGTACTTTTTGCGCTTGACCACCATCCACTGGAATTTGATATAACGCGGTAAACTTGTCGTCTTTAAGTTTTGCTAAAAAGTAGATCGTTTTGCTATCGTTTGACCATTGAATACTCTTGATACTTACAGAGCCGGTAATGAAAGGACGCTCGACACCTTCATCATCGACGACATAGAGTTCGCTATAATTGGCACCATTCTCGTCGACGTATAATTCACGTGGCAC
The DNA here is from genome assembly GCF_052850545.1 of Pseudoalteromonas sp. 1181_04. Lineage (NCBI taxonomy): Bacteria > Pseudomonadati > Pseudomonadota > Gammaproteobacteria > Alteromonadales > Pseudoalteromonadaceae > Pseudoalteromonas > Pseudoalteromonas sp. 1181_04. Next base: position 6,629 of record NZ_VXCS01000011.1, on the reverse strand, counting down.
TGAGCGGGTAAATGCAACATTGTCACCATTTGGACTAATGCTGGTTTGAATAACTGACTGAATTTTAGGGATATCTTCTACAGTAAGCGATGTGGCTGCAAATGCCAGTGAGCTTGAGAGTCCAAGAGCCAGTGCTAGGCTAGTTTTTATCATGAATTTTCCTTCGCATGTTTTAATTATCGAAGGATTATAACAAGGTGTACCTTAAATGCTAAAATATGCGATTAATACGCACAAGTAGGCGTTTAATGAAGAGATTAAAGTGATAAGGTTTAAGCGCGATAGTAACTACCGCACTTAATTGCTTTATAAACTCTTTTTCGGTGGGAGTGCAACGTTGGCAAAGATTAATCCAGCCACCAATGACATAAATATTAGGAAGGTTTGTTGGCCGATGTGCTCCGCATACACAAAGTCTTGCCCTTCAATTAATGAGTTTAGACCTATGTAAGTTTTGCTACCTGGAACTAATACAATCAAGCCTTGCATGGCAACAATTGAGGCAGGAGCGTTTGCTACGCGGTTAAATAGGTTACTAAATACACCCACCGCAAATGCACCTACAAATGTTCCTAAGGTGTAATCTAAATACATCGCAGAGCCAATACTGCTGCCATAAGCGATAAAGCCAGAGGCGATAGACCATGTAGCATGTTTTAGTTTGGTTCTAAAAATAACGATTAAGCTGCTACAGAGTAAAAAGATTGCCAACCAAGCCGTCCATTTAGGTAAAGGGTCAGGTTGTACGAAATCGGCTTGGCCGAATAGTGCAAAACCAATCGCAATGCCGATGAAGGCACCAAAATACAGTTTAAACAACAGCATAAAAGCATCCATCACACGCGCTGTACCAGAAACTAAATGCCGCGCTGCAAGTTCTGCTAGGCCCAGTGCTAATGCAAGCCCGGGTATAAACACAATAATCGCAGACAATACCACTAAACGAATATTAATCCCGACGTCTAAATGCACGCTTACAGCGCAGGCCAAAATAGCCGAGACTATCGCCACTAATGGCTCTAACATATGGCCCACGCGTTTTGAACGCGCTGACCACAGTACAAATAAGTAAACGACAGAGGTAAGTAGCGCTGACCAAAATACGTCATTCCAGCTGGTGCCCATCAGCATTGCAAATGCGCCGCCTGAGGTGGCAAAGGCAACCCCTGTGGTAAAGCGATTATACGGATTTGGCATAATAAAAATGGCGTCGAGTTGAACGTCAACTTCTTGTAGCGTGAGTTCGCCATTGAGCATTTTATTAACCAGATCATCGGTATCGGCTAACGACCCTAAATCGTGATCGCCAGGATCAACACGGGCAACGTGAGTATATTCATCTTCATGGCCATCGGTCCAAATTACAAAAGTAACGGAAGTGGGTGACATGACAAATGAAGATTTAAGATCAAGGTAAGTAGCCACTTCCATTAAGTGAGCTTCGAGTCGATAAGCTGGGGTGCCATACTTATGAAGCATCTTACCCAGTTTAACGATAAATTTGCGCTTTTCTGTGAACGTTGCGGTTTTCAAATTTGTATTGAGCCAAAATTTAAATTATTCAGTTAAAAAATATAGACAATACATCTAAATTTGCCTAGCTAGTTTGGCGGGAATTTTAAACACTAATCACCGCCTGTCTAGTTTTTTTTATTTGTTTTTAGCCTCAATCCACTGCGCCATATATTGAGTGCTACGCATTGTGTGGTGTTTGAGCATTTGGCCTGTAAAATTTGCTTCGCGGTGAGCTTGTAATTTCTCTTTAATCAATTGAATTTTAATGATTAAATTATTAGATAAAAGCTGTTTGTCGTAGTGCGTTTTTAATATCGTATTACCGGCTGTTTGTGCCTGCGTAAATAAACTTTTATTTTGATACAGAGCCACAGCGGCATCGGCAAATTGCTGCGGCTCATTTTCAACCACACCACTCCAAGGTAAATCATGGTGCATACCCTCACTACCAATTGTCGTTGTAACACTGGGTGTTTGCATGATCATCGCCTCTAACAGCTTTCCTTTAATGCCAGCACCAAAACGCAGTGGTGAGATGCACACACGCGCACTTTCCATTACTTGATAGGCATCATGCGCCCAACCTTTTATTAAAAAGCCAGTTTTGGGGTTATTAAGCGCGGTGGCCTTTGGCGGTGGGTAAGAGCCATAAATATGTAACTCAGCCTGGGGTAGTTGTTTACGAATGAGCGGCCAGATTTGTTGTAAATAGAGTACGGCATCCCAGTTTGGGGCGTGGCGAAAATTACCTATGGTCATAAAGTGTTGGCGTTGCTCAAACGATTTAGTTTGCTCAGGGAGTGAGCTTAAATCGACCATAAAAGGCAGATGATGCAATAAGTTACTGTCGACTTTAAATACATCAGCAAGTAATTGCATTTCAAAACTTGAGATAATTAAACTTAAATCACAGCGTAAAATAGCGGCTATTTCTCGTTTGGCGAGGTCAGAGTGTAAATCACTATGGTTAAATGCTCGGTTGCCTTTATGCGCTTCATGGCGGGCATTGCGTAAGCATTGTAAATCTTCAGTATCAAGGATTTTTACTGCGTTAGGGCAATGTTTATCTACTCGCCAGCCAAATTGTTCTTCCATCATAAAACGGTCAAACATGACGATATCAGGGGCGTAGTTGATAACATATTCATCAAAACTTGCACAATTAAGGGCAATAGTTGCGCTGCTGATCCCGTAGTCATCCAGATTAACCATATGCTCGGTTTTCTGAGCGGGACTGGCAAATTCAACCGCCCAATTTTCATTTTTAAACGCTTTTAATAGCGACATCATATGAGTGCCGGCCGCTGATGAATTTGGTTCTGGCCATACATAGCCAATTACTAAGACTTTTTTCATTGACTTGAATCTCTTACTTGCAGATGAACATCGACTAAGGTACGCACCGCAGGAGTGCCTTGATTAAGTAATTCTTGCAGTACTTGGCAAGTATGCTTACCAATATCGTCCGCATTGATGGTGACACTGCTTAACGAGGGAGACATTAAACATGAATCAGCTAAATCATCAAAACCGACTACTTTTATATCCTTACCGGGTATCAAACCATGTTGGCGAATGGCTTCTATGACACCGTATGCAATAACATCATTAAAACAAATAATCGCTTTAGTCGCAGGGTATTGCGCATACAACGTAGCAAAGGCATCGCGCCCGCCTTGACGGTTCGTGGCGGCGGTGATCGTTGGTTTGTGTTGATGGATATTAAACTGCTTTAAGGCACTGTGAAAACCACTTAAACGTTCATGATGATCAGAAATATCATCAGTTCCACCTATAAAAGCGATATCCTCAATACCTTGTTGTAAAATATGGCTAGTGGCTAGATGAGTGCCTTTTTTATTGTCCGGCAATATTGTCGGGGCGGCACAAAAAGCCACTTCGCGCATAATGTGAATGACCGGGAAACCACTATTGATAAGTTCATCAACCCACTGCTGGGTAGTTCCCGGGGCAGGACACATGATAAATGCGGCAACATTATATTCTTTGAGTGTTTTAACAACTTGTGTTTGGCGCTCAACATTTTCGGCGGTGTTCACTAACATCGGCAGCATACCAAGGGCATGAATATGGTTTTCAAGTCCTACCGCTATTTGCGCAGAGTAAGGGTTAGTTAAGTCATTAATAACTAACGCCACTAAGTTAGAGCGGCGACTTCTCAGTGCTGCCGCATCTCTATTATATACATAGCCAAGCTTATCAATGGCATGCAATACTTTTTCTTTGCTTTTATCACTGACTTTGTCACTGTTTGTAAGCACTAACGACACCGTTGACTTAGAAACTTGAGCTTCTCTGGCAACGTCAAAAATAGTTATTTTATCGGTTTTTGTTTTCATTTTAATGTATGCGTCAGCAATTGCTTGAACGAAGGCGCCAGTTTAACGTAGTTTCAGCTAATAAGTCATCTATCGGCGTTATTGAAGCTAGAATCGCAAAAACTTTATGAATGTTGCAAAACATGTTTAGATACAGCTATTAATAATAAAAAATCAAGGATACACCATGAAAGGCATCAGGCTGTTATTAGCGTTAGTGCTGAGCGTAAGTGTTTCAGGCTCGGTACTTGCTGCACAAGGCTATCAAACCCCTTCAAGTGATTTAGCCGCGCTGGTTGATGCTAAATTAGCACCGAGTAGCTACCTATCGGCTGATGGTCAATGGTTAGCGCTGTTTGAGCGTAAACGTGTTGAAACATTAGATGATTTAGCAAAAGAAGAATTGAAATTGGCGGGTATAAAGTTAAACCCGGCAAACTTTTCACGCTCACGTCCTCGCACTAAATTTAGTGCGTTACAAGTTAAACATATTGCGACTGGGGCTGTGATTACCGTTAATAATTTACCTCAAGGGGTGATCCGCTCACCTAAATGGTCAAGTAATAGCGAATATTTAGCGTTTATTGTTGAGCAACCAACTCAGGCGCAATTGTGGGTGTATAACGCCGAAACTAAACAAGCACGTCAGTTGTCAACAGTGGCTCTTAATTCAGTGCTAACAGCTACCCCTTATCAATGGTTACCAGATAGCACGGCAATTGTTGCTAACCAAGCGGTTAACCTTGGCAAGCCAAAATTAGTTAGTGATGCAAATAGCGTTGTGCCGGTTATTCAGCAAAGTAGCGGTCAAAAAGCGCCAGCACGGACTTACCAAAATTTATTAACCAGCCCGTTTGATGAGTTGCAGTTTAAGTTTTACGGCCAAGGTCAATTAACTTATATTCCCCTGAGCGGTGTTGCGTTATCGATTGGCAAACCAGCATTATTTAAATCATTTTCGATCTCGCCTGATTCAACCAATATTTTAGTCGCCACTATCGACGAACCATTTTCGTATCAAGTACCCTATAGCCGCTTTGCGACAACGTGGCAGGTGCTTGGCATGCGTGGTTATACGTTAGCGCAATTGTCTAAACAGCCACTGGCCGACAACATTCCACAAGGTTATGACAGTGTGCGAACGGGTCGTCGTGATTTTCAGTGGCGTGATGACCAAGGTGCTGAGATCATTTGGGCGCAGGCGCAAGATGGCGGCGATATGAAAACCGATGTGCCGTATCATGATCATCTATATAGTTTACGCTCACCTTTTAAACGTGAACCAAAACTATTTGCTAAACTAGAACGACGTTTTTCAGGTATTGAGTGGGCGAATGAAAACGTTGCGTTTTTAACCGAGTGGCGTTTTAGTGATCGCCAGTTACGTACCTATGTGATCCAACCACGCGATGCGGATAATAACCGCGTATTGTTTTCACAGCGCAGCTATAACGATGCTTATAAAGATCCGGGCGACGCTATTTATGAGCGAAATGATCTTGGTGTAAACGTTATTAAAGTGGTTGGTGGACGTTATATATTTTTGCGCGGTGATGGTGCGTCAGAGCAAGGGAATGTGCCATTTTTAGATCAGTACGACATTAAGACCAATACAACCAAGCGTTTATGGCAATCAAAAGCGCCATATTACGAGCGAGTTCGTGCCATGCTTGATGATGAAGGTGAGCGATTAATTACTATTCGTGAATCTAAGGCCGAACAACCTAACTTCTTTATTCGCGATTTAGATGCCGACACTCTGACTCAGCTCACTACCTTTGAGCATCCATACCCGGCGTTTAAAGGGGTGACTAAAGAACTTGTGCGTTACCAACGTGATGACGGTGTTGAACTCTCTGGTACGCTATATTTACCTCCAGGTTACGATAAAACGCAAGGTCCATTACCTGTATTAATGTGGGCATACCCACTGGAATATAAAGATAAAGCAGTTGCATCGCAAGTACGTGAATCGCCGTACGAATTTACCTACATAGGTTATTGGGGGCCAATGCCTTACCTCGCAAAAGGTATTGCTGTTTTTGATGATCCGAAGATGCCAATCGTCGGTGTTGATGGTAAAGAGCCAAATGATTTATTTAGAAAGCAGTTAGTTGCAAGTGCCAAAGCTGCGGTAGATGTGCTGGTCGAAAAAGGCATTGCAGATAAAGATAAAATCGCCATTGCAGGCCACTCATATGGCGCCTTTATGGTAGCAAACTTATTAGCCCACAGTGATTTATTCAAAACTGGTATTGCCCGCAGTGGTGCCTATAATAGGACCTTGACACCGTTTGGGTTTCAAGGAGAAGAACGTGATTTTTGGCAAGCACAGGATGTATACGCCAATATGTCACCGTTTTTTCATGCTGAAAAAATTAACGAGCCGATGTTAATGATCCACGGCCAAGAAGACCCGAATTCTGGCACCTTCCCGATGCAAAGCGAGCGTATGTACGCTGCGCTCAAAGGCTTAGGGAAAGAAGCGCGTTTAGTGATGTTACCTTATGAAGCTCACGGCTACCGTGCTCGCAAGAGTTTACTGCATGTGCTTTGGGAGCAAGAGCAATGGCTGGATAAGTACTTGTTAAGTGACGAAGCTCCTGCACGCGATGTTCAAGCAAATACTGAACCTTCTGTATCAGAGTAAATTGAAAGCGCGGTTTATGCCGCGCTTGTTAATTTAATTACATGGGGAAGAAGACCCCCCCTTAATCTCACGGCACCTTCCCGATGCAAAGCGAGCGTATGTACGCTGCGCTCAAAGGTTTAGGT